>CALXKW010000010.1 GCA_944389045.1 uncultured Clostridia bacterium
CCGGGATGAATTCCTATAACCACTACGCTTACGGCGCGGCAGCCGACTGGGTCTTCGGCGTGGCCGCCGGAATCGAGACGGTGGAGGAGGCGCCCGGTTTTGCCCGGATCCGCATCGAACCCCATCCCGACCGTCGTCTTGACCATCTTTCGGCGACGCTCGATACCCGTCACGGGCGGGTGGTCTCGCGCTGGTTCGCCTTTGAGGGAGGCTGGCGCTATGAGATCGAGACGCCTTCTCCCTCCGAAATCGTGATCGACGGGAAGCGTTATGAGGTGGCGCCCGGAAAATATCTTTTCTGAGAAGCGCGCGTCTGAGAAGCATGCGTCTGAAAAGCGCCGCGGATTTCGTCGAAATCTTGATTCTGCCTTTTCGAAAAAGGAACGGCCGTAAGAAAAACGGTCGCAAAAAAGCGCTCTGAGTCCGGCAAAAGAAGTGTCCCCGCCTGGTTTCTCAAAAGAGAAGCAGGCGGGGACCGTCGTTTTTTCGCAGGAATATACTTTCGGCAAACGGCTTTATTTGGCCGCCGACAGAAGCGCCTCCTTCCTCGGTTCGAGAAGGGGTTTTCCTGTCTTTTTTACCGCGTCGAGCGTGATGGTGACCCGTTCCACATCCTTGCGGTCGGGGATCTCGTACATGATGTTCAGCATGATGTCCTCGAGAATGGCGCGCAGCCCCCGGGCGCCGGTGTTCCGTTCGATGGCCAGCGCGGCGACGGCCTCCAGCGCCTCGTCGGTAAAGGCCAGCTCCACGCCATCCATGGAGAGAAGCGCCCGGTACTGTTTGATCAGCGCGTTTTTCGGCTCGGTGAGAATGCGGCGGAGCATTTCGGTGTTGAGATTCTGAAGCCCCACGATGACCGGCAGACGGCCCACCAGCTCGGGAATCAGGCCGTATTTGACGATATCGTGCGGATTGGCTTGTGCCATCAGCTCATTGGTTTTTTCGGTATCCTTGGCGGAGATGAGTTCACTGCCGTAGCCGATGGCCCGCCCGCCCCGGCGCTTTTCGATGATGCCGGTCAGTCCGTCGAAGGCGCCGCCGCAGATAAAGAGGATATCCTTGGTGTCGATCTGAATAAAATCCTGATTGGGGTGCTTGCGGCCGCCCTGCGGGGGAACATTGGCCACCGTGCCCTCAAGAATCTTCAAAAGCGCCTGCTGAACCCCCTCGCCTGACACGTCACGGGTGATCGAGCGGTTTTCGCTTCGGCGGGAGATCTTGTCGATCTCGTCGATATAAATGATGCCCTTCTCGGCCAGCGAGACGTCAAAATCGGCGGCCTGAATGAGCTTTAAGAGAATATTTTCCACGTCCTCGCCCACATAGCCCGCCTCGGTGAGGGTGGTGGCGTCGGCGATGGCGAAGGGCACCTTCAGGATACGGGCCAGATTCTGGGCCAAATAGGTTTTTCCCACACCGGTGGGGCCGATCAGAAGCACATTGCTCTTCTGAATCTCCACACCGCTCTCGTCCTTCTCTTTATTGTTGTTTTTCTCTTCCTTTCGGGAGAGGATGCGCTTATAGTGATTGTAGACCGCGACAGAGAGGGCTTTCTTCGCGAAATCCTGTCCGATGACGTATTCGTCGAGCGCCGCCTTGATCGAGGCGGGGTGCGGGAGGGTTTCGAGCGTGAAGGAGCTTTCCTCGGAAGCGGTTCGGGTTTTCGCCCGCTCCGCGTCGATAATCTCGTTGCAGATCTCGATGCAGGAGTCGCAAATCGTGACGCCGGTGGGGGAGGGGATGAGAAATTCCACCTCATCCTCGCTCCTGCCGCAGAAGGAGCAGCGCACGATGCGGTTATTGGAGTTGTCGGAATCGGTGCCTTTTCTGCCTGGCATATGCTTACAGCCTTTCCGCCGCGGGTCGCGGCTCTAATTTCGGGATCAACACGAAAAAACTGACGCCTCGTTACGAACACGTCAGTCCTTTCGCCGCTTTATCGATTGCGGATCACTTTGTCGATCAGTCCGTAGGCGCATGCCTCTTCGGCGGTCATGAAGTTGTCGCGCTCGGTGTCGCGTTCAATGACTTCGATGGGCTTTCCGGTATTGATCGAAAGAATGTGGTTCAGATTGTCGCGGGTTTTGAGAATCTGTTCGGCGTGGATTTTGATGTCGCTGGCCTGCCCGCGGGCGCCGCCCAGAGGCTGATGAATCATGACCTCGCTGTTGGGCAGGGCAAAACGCTTGCCCTTGGCTCCGCTCGAAAGCAGGAAAGCTCCCATACTGGCCGCCATACCGATGCAGTAAGTGGCCACGTCGCACTTGATGAAATTCATGGTGTCATAGATCGCCAGTCCGTCGGTTACCGAGCCTCCCGGACTGTTGATGTAAAGACAAATATCCTTGTCGGGATCCTGGCTTTCGAGGAAGAGAAGCTGCGCCACTACAAGGGAAGCGGTGACCTGATTGACTTCATCGGTGAGAAAAATGATGCGGTCGTTGAGCAGGCGGGAATAGATGTCGTAAGCTCTTTCCCCATTGTTGGTTTTTTCGATGACGGTTGGTACCAGTGCCATGCTATGACCTCCATTCGGTTTTTCGCGGGGTGCAGAAAGAGAGGAAAAAGGGCGTTTTTCCCAGAATACGCCCGGTCAGGCGTTCGGCGGCGCAGCGTTTTGTACCGGCTCGCCCCGGCTCAAAAGGGGGCTTATTCGGCGGCCGTTTCTTTGACAGGAGTCTCTTCCGCAGGCGCGGCGTCGGCCGTTTCGCTCGCCTCGTCGGCGGTTTCCTTGGCGCTCTCTTTCTTCTTGGCAGGGGCGCGCTTGGCTTTGAAGACGGCGCTGTCCTTGACCAGGGTGGCAGCTTTGGAAACGCGGACGTCGGCGGCAATGTCGTCCTTCGAGACAAGAGCCTCGACCTTTTCGGGCTCCATGTTGTAAGCTTTGGCGATCTTGGCGATCTCCTCGGCGATCTCCTCCTCGCTGGCGACGATGCCCTCCAGCGCGGCGATCTTTTCGAGTGCCAGACGGGATTTCACACGTTTCTCGGCATCGGGACGGAGCTCCTCCGAAATTTTTTCGACGGTGGACTGGGTATATTTCAGATAGGTGGCAAGGTCGAGCCCCTGGCTCTTGAGGCGTTGATCGTACTGATTCAGCATCTCGCTGACCTCGCTGTCGTACATGCAGGCGGGAATCTCACCCTGCAGCTTGGAAACGAGAATATCCACGATTTCGTCATCGGTCTCGCGGTCGGCGGCGTCTTTCTTTCTCTTTTCGATTGTTGCCTTGACGTCGGCTTTGTATTCAGCAAAGGTGTCGAAATCCGAGACGTCTTTGGCAAATTCGTCGTCGAGGGCGGGCAGCTCGACCGCCTTGATCTCGTTCAGCCTGATCTTGAAGACTACGGGAGCGCCGGCCAGCTCCTGGGCGTGATACTCCTTGGGGAAGGTCACGTTGATATCGAATTCGTCGCCCACATTGTGGCCTACGATCTGCTCCTCAAAGCCGGGAATAAACTGACCGGAGCCGAGTTTCAGTTCATGGCCCTCTGCCTTGCCGCCTTCAAAGGGTACTCCGTCCTTGAAGCCCTCGAAGTCGATGACGGCGATGTCGCCTTTTTCCGCGGGACGGTCGGTGATGTCGATGTTGCGGGCGTTTCTCTCGCGGACGGTGTTGATTTCGGCGGAAATCTCGTCCTCGGTGACCCGGATGGTCTTTTTGGTGAGGGTGATGCCCTTGTAGTCGGCGATTTCCACCTCGGGCTTTAAGGTCACGGTCGCGGTCATCACGAGCCCCTTGTCGTCGGCCGAGGTGATTTCAAATTCCGGACGGCCCACGATGTCGAGCGCGCTTTCTTTCAGTGCGTCCTCAAAGGCGCCGGGAAGAAGGTCGTTGATGGCGTCCTCATAAAGAAAGCCTTTTCCGTACATTTTTTCGACAAGGCTTCTGGGCGCTTTTCCTTTACGGAAGCCGGGAAGGGTGATGTTTCCCTTTTTCCGGTTGTAGACGGCGCTGACCGCTTTATCAAAAGTCTCGGCATCCACGTCGAATTCGATGACCGCCTTGGTGTTGTCCGGTCTGGTAAGATTCTTCAAGCTCATTTCCGCTTTTCCTCCGCTTTTCACTAATTCTTACTAACTCTATTATTCTAAGGGAATCTCGAATGTTTGTCAAGTGTTTCTTTGAAAATATTTTTCCAAGCCGTGCGCTTCCCGTCCTTTTTCGTTTTTTCCTCTTGGGAAGGGCCGCCGGGAAGCGGCTGAAGATCTTCTCCGCGATTCTCGGGTCCCTGCCGCTTACCGGTCGGGCGTGGGAGAAATGGGCAGGGGAATGAAATTCAGGTAATCGGCCGATACGAGATGAAAGGCGATGCCTTCAAACAGGGTGACGGGCGGCAGCGCGTAGACGCCGTGAATATGCCCGAAATAACAGCGGGTTACCCGGTATTCATGCAGAAGGTCGATGAGGGGGCGGCAGATATAATTCTCGAAAAGAGGCGGAAAGTGCATAAAGACCAGCTTTTCGGGGACGTGGTCGCTCACCGAGTCGAGGGAGAGCTTCAGCCGGGCGGCCTCGCGGGCGACGATTTTCCGGTAGTCGCTCTCCTCGGGAGCGTTGCTGGCGTCGCTGTACCACCCCCGCGTGCCGCAGAGCGCCATGCCCTCGCAGAGATAGGAATTGTTCTGCAGAAGAAAGAGGGAGCCGATGCCGTTTGCGGCGAAAAAGTCGGTGACCTTTTTCTGTGTGCTCCACCAGTAGTCATGGTTGCCCTTGAGAAGGATCTTCTTTCCGGGCAGGCGGTCGAGAAAAAAAAGATCCTCCCGGGCCTCTTCGAGCGAGATGCCCCAGGAGACGTCCCCCCCTACGACGACGGTGTCTTCCGCCTTCACGAGGCGGTTCCATTCGGTTTCGATTTTGCGGTCGTGTCCGCGCCACCGGGCGCCGAAAATGTCCATCGGTTTGCCGGTGGTGAGCGAAAGATGCGTGTCGGAGAGGGTGAAAAGTGCCATATCGTTTTGTTTCCCTTTTTAATCCTGTATTGTAAAAACCCGCGCCTGCCCGTCTGAAACAAGAGGCGCAAAAAAGCGTTCGGCGTTTTCAAAAAAAACCTTGTCGGCGACAGCAATCGAGGTCTTTGCGGCGAGGGCGTCGTAGAGCGCCGGAACCGACTCGATGCCGGTGACGCCGGAGGGAAGCTCCTCCACTCCGTCAAAATCGCTGCCGAATGCGAGGCTCTCTTCGCCGCCCAGGGAGAGAAAATGCAGAAAATGGTCGATGACGTCCGAGAAGCGCGCGGGCCGTCCGGCGGCAAGATGGTGCGGCACGATGCTGACCCCGACAAGGCCGCCCTGCCGGACGAGTGCGCGGAACATTTCGTCGGTCAGATTGCGCGGGTGGGGACAGAGGGCGCGGCTGTTCGAATGGCTGGCCAGAAGCCGCGTTCCCCATTTTTCCGCCAGCGGCAGGGCCTCGAAAAAGAGGCGGTCGGAGGCGTGGGAGAGGTCGATTGCGACGCCGAGTTCGCCGGCCAGACGAAGCAGTTCGGCGCCCTGTTCGGTAAGGCCCTCGTCGGTATCCCAGGACCCGCCGTAGCGGGAATGCCCCTTCCAGGTGAGGGTGAGAAGTCTTACTCCTTTGTCATAGAGCGTCCGAAGGCATTCGGGACGCGGCAGAAGACGGGCGTCCTCCACGGCCAGAATGGGAAAGACCCTTCGGCAGGCCGGCTCGTTTTTTTCGTCGGAAAGCGGGGGAATCTCAGGACGTGCTGTTCGAAGGGGCAGAGAAGAAGGACGCGGCGTATCTCCCGATTTCGGCGTTTGGGATTCTTCGGCTTCCCGGTTCTTTGCATAGGCCAGAATTTTCTCAAAATTGTCATAAGCGGCCGAATCGTCAAGTGAACTGTCGCACCATATAGCCATAACCTGCCGATGGAGCGCAAAGGGGACGCGGTTGAAGGCGACCATCAAACGGTCGCTGTGAAAGGGGGAGAGATTTTGCCGCCAGGCCTCGTAGAGCGTGTCACAGTGCAGATCAAAGAGTTTCATCAGAAAGCTTCCTTCCGGTACAGGATTTCGGTCTTGGTCCTGACGCTGAACATCGTTTTTTCCTTCTGCGCTCTCTCGGATTTTTCCGGCGGCGTTCTGTCGGAACGGTCGGCCGCATCGTTTGGGACTCTCGAGCGGTCCGCTTCCGGCCGTTTTTCTTCCTGCCGGCGGCGAGATGAGGGAAGGACGGTCAGAAAGACCTCCGCCAGATCAAAACGAGGCTTTTTTGTTGTATAATGTTCTGCAAGATAGCGCCTCGCCGCATGGAGAAGGTGTGCCTTCTTCTCCTCGGTCAGCGCATCGGCCGGATGTCCGAAGCGTTCGCAGTCGGTGTATTTGTCTCGTGTTTTGACCTCGACAAATACAATATAGCGGAAGGTTGCGGCAATTATGTCTATCTCGCCGCCCCGGACGCGGTAATTGCGTGCGAGAATGCGGTATCCCCTCCGTTTCAGGTAGCGGACAACTGCGTCTTCGCCGCAATCCCCCCGCTTTTTCGGTGAAAGAAAAGTATCCGGCTGACTGGGGGCAGAAAATTTTTTCATGATCGTTTTTTTCCATAACAGGGGTTTTCGGCAAGCATGTGCTCCCTAGCCGCGCCGGCATCCGAATCGGCATCGGGGGACTGGCTCAGCCGCTCGTCCGGGGGCTTTTCGCTTGTTAAGAACTTCAGAAAGCTTTTTCTGTGGAGGGGACAGGGGCCATAGCGGAGCAGGAGCTCCCGGTGCTCCTTGGTGGGGTATCCTTTATGCTTGGCAAAACGATAGAGGGGATAAAGGGCGTCCATTTCGGCGCAGAAGCGATCCCTTGCCACCTTGGCCAGTATGGAGGCAGCGGCGATCGACATCGATTTTGCGTCTCCTCCTACGATGGTCTCGGTGGCGGAGGCAAAGCCCCGTGCGACGTTGCCGTCGACAAGCACAAGGTCGGGAGAAGGCGAGAGCCCTTCGACCGCCCGCCGCATGGCGAGCTGAGAGGCATTTAATATGTTGAGGCGGTCGATCTCCTCGGCGTCGGCCCATGCGATTTTATAGGAAATCGCCCTTTCACAGATGAGGGAAAAGAGCGATTCCCTTTTTTTCTCGGATAGTTTTTTCGAATCGTCGAGTCCGTCGATTTGGAGTCCCTCGGGCAGAATGACGGCGGCGGCGTAGACCGGGCCGGCAAGCGGCCCCCGACCGGCCTCGTCGGTGCCGCAGACGATTGTGAATCCGTTCCGGTGCGCTCTTGTTTCATAGAAATAATCGGGCATTTTATTCTCCTTGCCTGAAAAGAGGGACGCTTTTTCGAAGAAAAGAAGCGCTCCTCTGAAAGCCTTTTCCTGAAGAAGTCGCATGAAGATGTCGCTTGAAGAAGATATTTTGAAAAAGCCGCATAAAGGTATCTGGATCTATTTTTCGAAACGGCTTCTGATGAGAAGCTTTTCGAGAGTTTGCTTTTGTTCGTTTAACCGTAAAATAAGTCGTGCAAAATCAGCTTCGCAGGGCGGCGATATCGTTCAGCAGAGCGTTTACATCTTCGTCGCGCGTCGCCCAGTTTGTACAGATGCGCACGCAGAAAGCGTCGTCGCCGACGCGCCCCATCGGACAAAAGGAATATTTTTTCGAAAGCTCGGCAAGCTCCCGGCCGGAAAAGACGGGAAAAAGCTGATTGGTCGCCGGGGGAACGAGAAAGGAGTATCCCAGCGCGGCGAGTTCTTCCGCGATGCGGGCCGCTTTGCGGTTGGCCTCGGCGGAGGTCCTGAAATAGAGATTATTTTCGAAAAGGGCGAGAAACTGAACGCCTAAAATCCGGCCTTTGGCGAGCAGCGCGCCGCTCTGCTTCATCGCGTAGCGAAAATTTTTCTTTAAGGCGTCATGGGTAATGACCAGCGCCTCCCCCAGAAGAGCGCCCTGCTTCGTACCCCCTATGCTGAAGGCGTCGGCAAGTTCGGCGAGATCGGGCAGGGTCAGGTCGTTTTTCTCGGCGGTGAGCGCGTAACCCAGCCGGGCACCGTCTATGTAAAGATAAAGTCCGCACCGGCGGCAGACGTCGCGGATGGCGGCAAGCTCGCTGCGGGTGTAAAGGGCACCGTATTCGGTGGGATCGGTGAGATAGACCATGCCCGGCATTACGGTGTGCTCGCGGTTGGGATCGTCGGTATGGGCCCTGTAAAGGGCGTGAATTTCTTCAGCCGCGATCTTTCCGTCTTTTGAGGGCAGGGTGAGAACCTTGTGTCCCCGCGCCTCCACGGCACCGGTCTCGTGAACGTGGATGTGGCCGACTGCCGAGGAAACCACACCCTGGTAAGGCAATAGAGCCGATGCGATCAGGACGGTGTTGGTGATCGTTCCGCCGGGAAGAAAGTGTACGGCGGCGTGGTCGTTTTGGCAGAGCGCGAGGATCCGCCGGGCGGCCTCTTGGCAGTATATGTCCTCGGAATAGACGGCGGTGGACTCGCCGTTGGTCTCGACCAGCCGGCGGAGCACCTCGGGATGGGCGCCGTCGCTGTAATCGTTTTCAAAATGAATGAGCTCCATAACCGTATCGGTACAGCCTCCTTAAAATTTATTATCACCGAAAGATATTATCACCGAAAGATCAGACGGCAAACCCGCCGTCCACTCCGAGGATCTGTCCGGTGATAAAGGACGCCTTGTCCGAGGCGAGAAAATAAACCGCCTCCGCCACCTCCCGGGGGCTTCCCAGACGGTCGAGCGGCGTCTGGTCGCAGAGCGAGCGGAGAGTATCTTTATCGAGTGAGGCGTTCATCGGAGTTTTGATGACTCCCGGCTCGACACAGTTGACTGTGATGCCCGAAGGGCCGAGCTCTTTGGCCAGCGCCTTGGTAAAGCCCTCGAGTCCCGCCTTGGCGGCCGAATACGCCACTTCACAGGAAGCGCCGGTCTTGCCCCACATCGAGCCGACGCTGACGATCTTTCCGGCGTGGTTGGCGATCATGACGGGAGCCAGCGCCCGGGTCACGGTAAAGACCGCGGTCAGATTGGTGCTTAGCATCTCTTCCCAGTCGCGGTCGGAAAGCTCGGTGAAGAGTTTGATTTCGGCGATGCCCGCGCAGTGGACGAGGACGTCGATCCCACCCAGAAGGGTAAGGGCTTCCCCTGCGGCTTTCCGCGCGCTTTCGGGGTCGGCAAGGTCGCAGGCAATGCCTTTGGCGCCGGTCTTTTGGGCCAGCGCGGCCGCGCCGGCGGCGTTATGATGATAAGTAAAGACCACGGTGTGGCCCTCTTCCCGGAATTTTTCCACGCAGGCGGAGCCGATGCCGCCCGAGCCTCCGGTGATAAAAACACGGTTCATGAATGGATTCCTCTGGCGTTTTAATGGGTTTTCGAACAGTTCAGTCTTCGCTTTCGTCCTTTTCCGCGTCCGGCACCGGAAGGCCGGCCTCGGGAGAAGTTATGGACGCGCCGGCCGTCGGGCCGTCCGGCTTTGCGGCACGCTTCGGCCTTTCAAGCGAGATGCGGCCGATCCGGCCGCTTCGCAGCTCGTCGAGAAGCATCCGCGCCGTGCGCTCGGTATCGACCTCGCCGCCTTTCAGCAGATACCCCCTTCGGCGGCCCACCGCCTCGAGAAGCTCGTAGCCGCGGCAGGCGTCGCGCAGCTCGTCGGAGAGGGAATAACGGGCAAAGAAGGCTGCGGGTTCGACGGCGGCCAGCCGGGAACAGAGTGCGGCGGCCAGGTCCTCGACATTCAGAATCTGGTCCTTGATCGCGCCGGTCAGCGCCAGATTCTCGGCCACCGTGCGGTCGTCGAATTTCGGCCAGAGCACGCCCGGCATGTCGAGAAGCTCGAGCCGGTAGGGGGTCTTGACCCATTGCTTTTCGAGCGTGACGCCCGGACGGTCTTCGACCTTGGCTTTTTTCGCTCCGGTGATTTTATTGATAAAAGAGGATTTTCCCACGTTGGGAATGCCCACCACCATGGCGCGCAGCGCCTTTCCGGTCATTCCCTTTTTTTCATAGCGCTCGCGCGTGGCCGCGCAGAGCTTTTCCAGCTCGGGGACCACCTCGCGCAGTCCCGCGCCGGTGATGAAGTCGGTCACAAGACAGCCTTTTTGGTTTTTCAGAAAGTAGGCTTTCCATTCGGAGGTGACCGCGGGATCGGCCAGCGTGGCTTTTGAGAGCAGGATCAGGCGGGGTTTTCCGGCACAGATCCGGTCGATCTCGGGATTTTGAGAGGAGCGGGGGATGCGCGCGTCGAGGATTTCGATCACCGCATCGACAAGGGGCAGACATTCGGCCATGATGCGGCGGGTTTTCGCCATGTGACCGGGAAACCACTGGATTTCTTTCGAGGGCATTTTTTCTTTTCCTTTTCTTGTATGAGGCTTGGATTCTCTGGGATCGGGTGCGAAGGCTCGGGGCTCGGAGAATCAGGCTTTTTGCATGGGCCGGAATCAATCGACCTTTCCGATCGCCGAGAAGGGAAGCAGACGGAACTTGACGTTACCGATGATATGGCGCTCGTCGATAAAGCCGAGGGAGCGGCTGTCTTTGGAGTTGTTGCGGTTGTCCCCCATGACGAAGAGCTTGCCTTCGGGCACGACCGCCTCGTAAATCTCCTTTTCTTCGTCCACCTTGGTAAACCAGCGGGCGATCCGGTAGAGCTCCATCCTTTCGGATTTGTCGGTATCGTCGAGATAGCTCTGATCGAGGAGCTGTCCGTCGACAAAGACCTCCCAGGTCTCAAAATCGATGCGCAGCGTCTGGCCTTCCAAGGCGATCACACGCTTGACCAGAGGTTTTCTCAGGTCGTCAAGGGGAGTCTGGATGATGACGATGTCGCCGATGGCGGGAGTGTAGTTCAGGTTGGAAAGGATGAGCACGTCGTTTTCATGGAGCGTGGGATTCATCGAATCGCCCACTACGGGGGAATGGCGCACAAAGAAGCACATGAGGATAAGTACGGCCGACAGGGAGATCACGAAAAGCTCGATCCAGTCAAAGACCGATTGCGTAAGCGAGGGAGCCTTTTCTCCGGTTTTGGCGGCAGAGGCTTCGGCCGCCGTCGGCGCGGCGGTATTCACGCCGGCGGATTCCTCGGGAAGGTCCGGGAGCGCCTCGGGCGGAACCGAACGGTCAAGAAGGGCGGAAAAGAGAGCGCGGCCGGTGGCGTAAAAGCTGCCCTCGGAGGCGCTTTTCTCGCTGAAGTCACGCCCTGCGGGAAAAGGGAAGGGCGCCAGCAGAAAAGGAAGAGGAGCGTCCGCTTTATCGGACGGGCGGTCGGCGATTAACAGCAGGCGGAGCGTTTCCTTTTCCTCATCGAGCGACTGGGTCAGAAGCGCCAGTTCTTCTGCAAGACGGACGGCATTTCGGCCGTTATGGGCGAGGCGGAGAGCGGCAAGCTCATATCCCGCCGAGAACGCCGCTTTCAGAGTGAAAGAGAGCGAGCCGTCCTCTCCGCCTTCCGCGGCGGCGTCCTCGAAAAGGCTGCGGCTCAGAAGAAACGCGTCGTGACCGAGATCTTTGACGGCCTGAAGGCATCTCTCCTCATCGGTAAAATAGCAGATCCGGGGAGCGGAACGGAAAGAAGATTCAGGCCCAACCGGGCGTGAGGAATCCTCCTCCCGGTCCTCCCCGATTGCTCCGTTCCAGTCTTCGTCTTCACCGTTTTCTTCGTCTTCGTTCATGCTCTCGCCTTCGCCGAGCGTTTCCTCTTCCTCGATGTCGGCGATATCGGCCGTTTCAACGCTTCTGTCCGCGTTCGGGTCCGGCCCGATGCCTTCGGAAGCGGGTCCGTCCGGCGTTCCGTCGGCATATGGCGCTTCGGGGGCATGTGTTCCGGTATAAAGATCCGCCGTATTGTCGCGCCCGAGAAGGGCATATTCGACGGCGCATTCCGCGCGTCGGCCGCAGGAGGCGATTTTTACGCTTCCCACGATGCCTTTGCGGGCAAAGGAGTCAAAAAAGCGAAATGCGGTTGCGCTGTCCTCTTTTTTGCTTGGGAAGGAGGAGAGGTCTTCGGACAGGGCTTGTCTTTCAGAGCCGCCGTCAAAGTCCTTGCCGTCGGTCCCCGCATCGTCGAAGGTCTGCGCTTCGGTGAGCTCTCCGGTCTTTGCATCCAAGGGGGATTCTTCCGGAATTTCTTCGGCCGGCGCTTCTTTATCCTCGGCCGGCTGCTTAAGAGAGGACGGCTTTAGAGAGGAGTCCTGGGGAAGGGGAAAGCCGTCTGCGATCACAAGCAGGTATTTCATGTCAAATATCCTTTTCTTGCTTTTTGGGCAAATAGATTTTTATAGAGAGCCTCGCTGCGGCGCGCCATGACGTCGGCGCCGTAACGGGCGGTATAGATTTGATAGGAGGCGTTTCCGAAGCGCCTTTGCAAGGCTTCATCGGTGAGAATGATCAGCGCTTCGGCCAAAGCTTTCGGGTTATTTTGCGGAACAAGTATGCCGTTCACGCCGTCCTGAACCATCTCGGGATTTCCACCGTAATCGGTGGCGACAATCGGGAGGGAAAGACTCATGGCCTCGGCGATGGCAAGAGAGGTGGCTTCGGTGCCGACCGAACAGTTGAGGTAGACCTGAGCGGCGTTCAGATAGGGGGTGACGTCGGAGGAGAAGCCGCAGAAATGAACCCGGTCGCAGAGGCCGAGCGATTCGGTCAGCGCCATGAGCGCGGCCTCTTCGCTGCCGGTTCCCACGACGAGAAAGCGGATGTCGTAGTTCTCCTCTTTCAGAAGGGACGCCGCCCGGATCAGCGTGGAAATTCCTTTGTCGGGCTCCAGCCGGCCGCAGATAACGGCTACCAGAGAAGAGGAAAAGCCGTGAGCGGCACGGATCTTCTCGCCCGCCTCGCGGTCGCGCCGGATCGGCTTGACGCCGTTGGGAATCACCGTCACCCTCTTTTTTTCGATTCCCATGCCGTAGAGATTCTCCGCCGCTTTTTCCGCGACGGCGATGGCGTTGGGAGAAAGCAGCGCGGAGAGGCGTCCTACGGCAAAACGGGGCAGTGAGTGACGAAGAAGGGGCGGGGTGGGATAGACGCAGTGGCGCGTATAGACCCGGACCGGGACCCGGGCGAGAAAGGCCGCCAAGCGGGCCGAGAGGGAGGCGTTGGCGTTGAGGACGTCGAAGCGCTTTTGCCGGAAAAGGCGGTAGTAGGCGGCCGTTGAGGAAAGCGAAAAGGACGCGGCTTTTCCGAAGGTCAGCACCGGATAGCCGAGAGCGGTAACCCGCTCGGCCAGCGCCGCATTTTCGGGAAGAATCACCGTGACGTCAAACTGGCTTTGATCGCAGTTTTCCAGATAGTTGAGAAGCTGACGCCCCGCCCCGCCGATGTTGGCGTCGCTCAAAACCAGCGCCAGACGGATTTTCGACGCGGCACGCTCATTGCGAAGCGCGAGAAGGGCGCCCGCCAGGGTGTAGAGCAGGGAGGCGGCGAAGAAAGCGGCGGGAACAGCCAGCACTCCGATTTTGGGAGCCAGCAGAAAGAGAAGGAAAAGGTCAGAGGCCACGGCCGCCAAACCGGACAGAGCCAGTGCGGAGGTCTTTCCCCGGAGATAGGCAAGATCGTTGAAAAGCCCCGCAAGGGTCAGAGGCGGGAGGGAGAGCGCGTACAGACGCAGAAAAGAGGCCGTAAGCTTCAGAGAAGCGGCGTCAAAGCTGCCGCGCAAATAGAGTAAGGAAAGAAAAGGCTCGGCGAAAAGGGCGAAGAAGAGGGAGGGAAAAAGCGAGAGCAGAAGAAGCAAAATTCCCGCGGCGCGCGCCTCTTTCTGATACTCTCCTTCTCTCTTGGCGGCAAACGCGGTCAGACGCGGATAAAAGAAGGCGTGCTGGACAGAGGAAAAGAGCGCCGCCGAGAGGAGCACGGGTTTTGCGGCATAGCCGTTGGCGGCCAGCGCCTCGCCGCCTCCGATCCGGGAGGCAAAGAGAGAGGCAAGAAAGGTCGCCAGCGGGAGAAAAGCCGAAAAGACGATGACCGAAAGCCCCTTCCGAAAAAAAGCGAGCGGCTCGCGGGGAAAATAGGGCGCCGCCGGTTGCTCTTTTTCCTCCGCGGTGCTGATTTTCGGCGCGAACATTCTTTTTCCCGCGGCGGATTTTCCCACAGCCGTGGGAAAGAGAAGGGCCAGAACCAGAAGGTCGAGAAGAAAGAGAACGAAGGCGAGCGTTGCCGCATTCAGCCTCCTGCCGATGAGAAGGACCGCCAAGAGGCCGGTCAGAGAGGAAAGAGCGTAGAGCAGGGCGGGGAAAAGGGGGCGGCGCTCGGCCTGCAGGACGAAAACAAAGAGCGAGGCAAGCCCCATGGCGATTTTTCCCGCCGAAAGAAAGCGGAGTGCCGCCGCGGCGGGTTCGAGAATCTCGGGGGCCGATTGCCCCGCCGCTAAGGCGAGAAGCGGTTTCGGAAAGAGAAAGAGAGGGGCGTAAAGGAAAAGCGAAACGGTGAAGAGCGTGGGAAGAAGCGAACGTGTGAAGCGCCTGGCGTCCTCCGTTCCCCCGGAATGCAGGCGGACGGTATAGGCGGGGACAAACATCGCCGCCAACAGAGCGCCCAGCGTCAGATCGAAAAGAAAGGAAGAAAGGCTGTAAGCCAGTTCAAAAGCCGCCGCGTCGGTTCCCACCCCCCAGAAGGCGGCAAGCATCACGCTTCGGAAGAGGCCGAACAGGCGTGTAAGCCCGATCAGGACCAAAAGCAGAAACGGCGGGAAGAGACGGCTGATTTTCGCAGAAAAACGCATGAAATTCACTTTCCATTTCTTAGGTATTCTATCATATTATTTTGCAAAAGTAAAGTCTTAATCCCGCGAAAAGCGTCGCGCGGGAATATTTTTGCAAAAGTCTTGTCCCTGCCCGTTCCGCTCCCGTCCTCTCGGTTCAAAGGGCGCTTTGCCCCTTTTTCGTTTCCGCGTTCAAATTTTAGACCGTTTTTTCTCTCTGTTTTCGTTTTTTCTTTCTTTGCGTCTCGGTATATGTCCTATGCTTTTGGCCGATTCAATACTTGCATCCTCCCTATTTTTATGATATAATGAAAAAAATCCCGGCGGGTGCCGGCCGGCGCGTTCTGTTTTGAATCTTATTTTCCTGTTCAGAATTTGCCGAAAATAAGAAAAAAATAAAAAAAAGACTTGCAATCCGAAAAAAGATATGCTATAATAAAATCCGCTGTGCTGTCGGGTGAGAAAACCCGCCGGCCGCGATTCGGGCAGTCCGCTGCGAAGCTCCGCATGAATGCCGAAAGAAATTAAGGAGGAAGCCATCATGGATCTTATCAAGGCTTTAACAGAAGAGCAGCTGAAGGCGGAAGTTCCTCAGTTCAAGGTGGGCGACACCATTCGTGTCCACAACCGCATCAAAGAGGGCTCCAGAGAAAGAATTCAGCTTTTTGAAGGCACGGTCATTGCGAAGAGAGGCGGAGGCATCTCCGAAACCTTTACCGTAAGACGCGTTGCCTACGGCGTCGGTGTCGAGAAGACTTTCCCGCTTCACTCTCCTTTCGTGGAGAAGGTGGAGGTTACCAGAAAGGGTAAAGTCCGCCGCGCGAAGCTTTACTATCTGCGTGACCGCGTCGGCAAGTACGCCAAGGTCAAAGAGTCTCTGTAAAGTTTTCCAAGCCGTTTTCTTCCCGCCGAATGTTTACTTGCGGGAATTATCCGGGTCTATCGAAATTTTTCAGGATTTTAACCGTTCCGCCGTTTTCTCCGGGAGTCTTACGGGGCCGATTGCGAGGTCGGTGAATCCGATGTATTTGGGAAAGAATTGAGGTGTTGCGAAATGAAGGAAGGAATCCATCCTCCGTACAGCGAAGTTACGATCAAATGCGCTTGCGGCGAGGAGATCAAGACGCGCTCGACCAAGGGCGGCGTGATGCGTGTCGAAATCTGCTCGAAATGCCATCCGTTCTTTACCGGCAAACAGAAGTTTGTGGATGCCGGCGGACGTGTTGACAAGTTTAAGAAGCGTTTGCAGGGAAGCCAGAAGTAACGGAAAAACAGTATTCTTTTCTGGTGCTTTCCCGGTCGAAAAAGAGACGGCGGATGCAGCGAGTGATCTTTTTTCTCTCACTGCGCCCGCCGTTTTTGTTTTGCGCCCCCGCAGCTTGCGGAAAGAAAGGGTTGAATGTCTATGGATAAAAGACTGAGCGATTTTCGGGAGGAGAGTACAAAGGCGGTCCTTTGCGCCGTACTCTCTTCCGATAAGGATGAGAAAGAGACGGCGGTTTCGCTTGACGAACTGGAGAGGCTTCTGGAGACGGCGGGAGGGGAGCTCTTCGCGCAGCTTGTCCAGTCCCGTCAGGCGCCCGATAACGCCACGTATTTGGGCAGGGGAAAATTAGAAGAGCTCGGCGCGCTATGCCGGGAAAACGACGTTTCGCTTGTCGTCTGTGACGACGAGCTTTCCCCCTCTCAGATTAAGAATATGGAGGACGCGCTTGAAAAGACGGCGGAGAAGGAGATTCGTGTGATCGACCGCAGCATGCTGATACTTGACATTTTTGCCCGGCACGCCGTCAGCGCCGAGGGGAAACTGCAGGTCGAGCTGGCCCAGCTCCGCTATTCGGTGCCCCGCCTCTACGGAAAAGGGAACGAGATGTCCCGTTTGGGCGGCGGAATCGGAACCCGGGGACCGGGCGAAAGCAAGCTCGAACGGGACCGCCGCCATGTTCAGCGGCGGATTCACGCGCTCGAGGAACAGCTGACCGAGCTGGTGCGCTCACGCAGTGTGCGTCGCGCCCGGCGGGAGAACGCCGGGATTTTTCGGGTATCGATCGTCGGGTATACCAACGCAGGCAAGTCCACGCTGCTCAACCGGCTTACCGATGCGGGGGTTCTGGCTGAAGACAAGCTGTTTGCCACGCTCGACACCACTACGCGCAAATTTGTTCTGCCGAGCGGCCGGGAAATGCTTCTTACCGACACCGTGGGCTTCATCCGCCGTCTTCCGCACCATCTGATCGAGGCCTTTCGCTCGACGCTGGAGGAGGCGAAATATACCGACGCGCTTCTTGTTGTCATCGACGCATCCGATCCCGAATGCGTTTCCCAGCTCGAAGTGACCGAAAAGCTTCTCTACGATCTTGGGATTACCGAGAAGCCGATACTTTACGTTCTGAACAAGTGCGATAAAACGGCGGCTCTTCCGGAAGAGCTGATTGCCCGGGCCAACCGCGACCGGATGGTCGCGCTGTCGGCTTTGGACGGAAGGGGCGTTCCCCGTCTTGTGGAGGAGCTGGAACGGCTTGCCGCCGAGGGCCGGCGTCTTTTCTGTCTGAAGATCCCCACCTCGGAAATGGGGGTGCTTCACCGTCTCTATGAGGCTTCGATGGTAGAGGATGTCGAGTATTTTGACGGATACGCCCGTGTCATTGCCACGCTCGACGAAAAAACCGCGGGGCAGCTGAAGAAGTATCTTGTGCTTCCGAACAGGCCGAAAGATGAAGAAAAGAACTAAGTTGCACTGCAAGGAAGACAAAGCGGGGAGGATTGTATGAACGCGTATGTGACGCTCAGCGGCGAAGCTTCTGTTTCACTCGAAGTGAAGAAGAGCGAATTCATCGGCCATGCCGCTCCGGTTCGAAGCGAAGAGGAGGCCAGGGATTTCATCGCAAAAATCCGAAAAAAGCATGCCGACGCCCGCCACAACGTATACGCCTATCTTCTTGCGGAAAATCAGATCATGCGCTATTCGGACGACGGCGAACCGCAGGGCACTGCGGGGCTTCCGGTTCTCGGCGTCCTCCGCAAGGGAGGGATCACCGACGCGGTGATCGTCGTCACCCGTTATTTCGGCGGGATTCTTCTGGGAACAGGAGGGCTGGTTCGGGCCTATTCCGAGGCGGCGCGGGCGGCGGCGGAGGCGGCGGGCCGCGCCTCTTTCGTCTTGTACGACGAATGCTCTCTTTCGATGAGCTATTCCTTCTATCCGCGCTTTTTGCCTCTTTTGAAAGGGCTTCCGATTATCGTTGACCAGACCGATTTCGGCGCGGATGTATCGGTGCGGCTGGCCGTCCGGTCGGATGTTTATACCCGGTTCGGGGAGCTTTTGGCAAAGGCCGGGGCGGGAAGCGTCCTGCTTCACAAAACAGGTGTCCGCCTGGATGCGGAAAACCCAGCGTCGGAATAGAATTTTCAGGCATACTTGCTTCGTATGGATGTCTGAAAACTTTTGCTCCCGTTCTGTTCTTCCAATTGTCTGTCCTGCTTTGGCCCTCAATTTTCTGTCGGGCTTTTGTTTCCTTCCGATGAAAATTTATCCTATTTTTTTGAAAAAAAGGGTTTTGGCTTTTTTCTGCGTATATTATAAGCAGAGTTTCTTCAGAGTCTCTTCGCTTCGGGAGTTCGTACAAAGCCGCGTTCAGGCCGCTGCCGGACGAAAATTTTTTCAGGCTTTATCCGGACGAAAGGGGGCGTCAGACTTTTCTTCGCTCTTTAACCGAGACAGGTTAACCGCAATATGGCAAAAACGGAATGCCGCTCCGGGCGGCTGATGAAAGGCAGGTCCTTCCATGACAAAGAGAGCGTCTTTTTATCCGACAAACGATCCGCCGACCATCGGGCCGGACACGCCGCTGTCAACCGAACCTCTGACTGCGACTTTGGCATTCAGCCCGACGGTGGAGCCGGATATCCATACCGACGAACCCGATGCGCCGATGACCATCCGAGAAATGCTGGAGGAAAGGGAGAGACGGGAGCTCTCTTCGCTTGCCACCCTGTCCGCCAATACGCGCGGTCGGATTTTGCCCCTCTCGCCCGACGACATGCGAACCGATTTTCAGCGCGACCGGGACCGGATCCTTCACTGCAAGTCCTTCCGCCGGCTGATGCACAAGACGCAGGTCTTTCTTTCTCCGGAGCATGACCATTACCGCACCCGCCTGACCCATACGCTTGAAGTGGCGCAGATCGGGCGCACGATTGCCCGGGCGCTGCGGCTGAACGAGGATTTGTGCGAGGCGATCTCTCTCGGACACGACCTCGGGCACACGCCCTTCGGCCACGCCGGGGAGCGGGTGCTTCAGCGCTGTTATCAGGAGAGCTTCTCTCACTGTCAGCAGTCGCTGCGGGTGGTTGATAAGCTTGAGGGACTCAATCTCACCTACGAGGTGCGCAACGGCATTCTGTGTCACGCGGGGGATACGCTGGCTGACACGCCCGAGGGCGTGATTGTGAAGTTCGCCGACCGGATCGCCTACATCAATCATGACATCGACGACGCCCTGCGGGCGGGCATTCTGAAGCCCGACGACATTCCGGCGGAGCTCTGCGAGGTGCTGGGAGAAACGCACGGCGCCCGGATCAACACCATGGTGCGCAGTATAGTGGCTGAAAGCCGGGAAAAGCGGACGGTGGCGATGGAGCCGGAGATCTACAAGGCGACCATGCGGCTCCGGGCGTTTCTCTTTGAGCGGGTCTACACCAACCCCGAGGCGAAAGGGGAAGAGGGACGGGCGGAGGCCCTGCTCGAGACCCTCTACCGTTATTTTGTCGATCACCCGCGCGAGCTTCCCGACGAGTTTTCCGCAACGATCGAGGAAGAGGGAATTGCCCGGGCGGTATGCGACTACATATCGGGCATGACCGATCGGTATGCCATCAATCTTTATAAAAGTCTCTTTATTCCCCGGGTCTGGGGACAGAAAGAGGCTTAACTCTTTCGGGGAAAGGAGGCGGTTTTTTGGCGTCTGTCAGCGAGGATACCGTCAGGGAAATCAAATTCCGCAACAGCATCGAGGACGTGGTTGCGCCTTATGTGGCGCTTAGGAAAGCCGGCTCCAATCTGGTGGGACTTTGCCCCTTTCACAGCGAAAAGACCCCCTCCTTCACGGTTTTCCCAAAGGACGGCAGCTTCTATTGTTTCGGATGCGGCGCCGGCGGGGACGTGATCGCCTTTGTCCGCCGTGCCGAGAATCTCGATTATCCCTCGGCGCTGGCCTATCTTGCCAAGCGGGCGGGGATTCCCCTTGTGCAGGACGACCGGGACCGGGAATCGTCTCTTCGCCGCCAGCGGATTTTATCGATGAACCGGGAGGCCGCCCGGTTTTTCCACCAGTCTCTTTTGGATCCCCAAAAGGGCGCGCCGGGCATGGCCTATCTTCGCGACCGGCGCGGACTTCCGCTCTCCCTGATCCGTCATTTCGGATTGGGCTTCGCTCCCGATGATTTCGGTCTTCTTACCGATCATCTCTCGCGTCTCGGCTATCGGGATTACGAGATGGCGGACGCTTTTCTGAGCGGCGTTTCAAAGAAGAACGGCCGGCATTACGACTATTTCCGCAACCGGGTGATCTTTCCGATCATCAGTCCCTCCGGCGAGGTGCTGGCGTTCGGCGGAAGGGTGATGGACGACGCGCTTCCCAAGTATCTCAACACTTCGGATACGCCGGTTTTCAAAAAAAGCCGCACGCTCTTCGCGCTCAATTACGCCAAGAAGCACTGCGCCGAGCAGATCATCCTCTGCGAAGGGTATATGGACGTGATCGCCCTGCACGGGGCGGGCTTTCAGAATGCGGTGGCCACGCTCGGCACCGCCATCACGTCCGAGCATGCCCGGCTGATGAAGCGATACACCAAAAGCGTGGTGATCTCCTACGACAGCGACGAGGCGGGGCAGAGAGCGGCCGACAAGGCTTTCCGTCAGTTGGGAGAAGTGGGGCTTGAGGCGCGGGTACTGCGGATGAACGGCGCCAAAGACCCGGATGAGTATATCCGCGCCTTCGGCAGCGACCGTTTCGCCTCGCTTCTGAATACTGCCAGCAGCGAGTTTGATTTTAGGTTCGGGAATATACTCGGAAAATACGATATCGGCGCGACCGAGGGCCGCCTGAAGGCACTGGACGAGACGGTGGCGCTTCTTTCCACGGTAGATTCCGAGACAAGGCGGGAGGTCTACATCGGCATCGCGGCGGAAAAGCTATCGCTCTCTCCGGAAAGCATGCGGCGCGACGTGGAGCGGAGAATTCGGCGCGGCGAGCGCGCCAGAGCCCGCGAGAACACCGAAAAGCTGATCGCCGCCTCTCAGGGGATCGGCGACCGGGTGAACACCGACTTCATCAAAAATCCGCCCGCGGCTGCGGCCGAAGAAAAGCTTCTCGGCATCCTGCTTCTTCACCCCGAATATATCGGAGAGAGCGAAAAGGCCGGCAAAAAGCCCGCGCCGGAAGAGTTTTTCTCCGAGTTCGGCCGGAAGATCTACACCCGGATGCTCGATTTCGGCGGCGGATATTTCGACATATCCGCGCTGGGAGAGACGCTTTCGGTGGAGGAGGTCGATCGGATCACCTCTCTGAAGAGGAGCCGCGAGATGCTTGCCGACAACCGGATCGAGCTTTTCTGGGAGCTTTTCGACCGCATGCGGGAGGCGATGCGCAAAGACAGCCTTACGACCGAGGAGATCATCCGGCGGAAGAGGGAGGGGCGCAAATGACCGCCGGGACCGGCCGGAAGGCGAAAAATGGTCGCCAAAAATCGGCTGGAATCCGGGACATTATAGACCCGGGGATGGACGGCCGAGCGCGGCGACGAACAAACCGGGCAGGACGCGCGGGCCGCATGACACTTGAGCCGTATAGTACTTGAGCCGTATAGTCCGTATAGTAAAAAATAAAAAACCAAAACAGAAACGGAACCCCTGAAACGAGAAAGGCCGTTTCTAAAGGAACCTTCGGAAGAGAGAACTCTCGGATGAAAGCTCCGGGAAGAAAAGGAAAGGCACGGTAGTGAATATGAAAATATCGGATTCCGATATCGGAGAACTGGACGAAAAGAATATCAGCGTGGACGAGCTGATAGAAAAGGGAAAGAGCAAGGGCTCGCTGTCGAACAGCGAGATCATGGAGGTGCTGGAGGACGAGAACTGCGACATTGAGCAGGTGGAGAATCTCTATGAGGCGCTCGAAAGCATGGATGTGGAGATCACGGGAGCAGGCGAGGCCGAGTCGATCGAGAACGAGGTCGAGCAGTTCGATTCCGCCGAGAAAATGGAGAAGATTCTGGCGCAGGAGGGCCTTGCGGTAGACGATCCGGTCCGCATGTATCTGAAGGAGATCGGCAAGGTGCCTCTTCTTCGCCACGACGAGGAGACCGATTATGCCCGCAGCATGTTTGAGGGCATCAACGCGCCGTTGGTTATCCTCTCCGCCGCTCTGACCGAGCGGGTGAAGGAGCTTTCTCCCGACTCTCTGGAACTTCTGACCGCGCTGTCCTCCTCGCTGGTGGAGGATAAGCTTCCCTTTGAAGAGGGAAGGGACAAGAAAAAGCGCAGCTATCCCGACGAGGGCATGACCGACGTTAAGCTCAAGGGACTTTTTGAACTGCTCTTTTCGACCGTGCGCGGCGCCCGGATGGTTTATGAAAAGGATCGGACGCTCTATAAAAACATAGGAGCCTGGATGAAGGACGCGGTGCCGAAGCTTTCGGCGATCTTTTCCGGCATCACCTCGGATACGCAGGACATTCCCGCCATGATTGCCGATATCGAGCGGCTTGCGGTGATCTGGAACGATCCCACCAAATTCAAAAGCGCCGAGAAATACGAGGAAAAGGACAGTATGTTTCTCGACGAGGACGAGCTGGACGCCGATTTTGTCGAGTTTGAAGAGGAATTTGAGGAAGAAAAGCCCGAGGCGGAAGAGCTTTCCGAGGCCGAGGAAGAGAGCGAGGAAACGGATGAACCGGAGTGCTTCGCTGAGGAGGATCCGGATTTTGTTCCCACGATCCGCTTCTCCGATTTTGATGAGGCGGAGGTTCGGGAAAAGGCCGCCCGGATGTTTTCGCGGGGACATCGTGCCAAGCAGGCGTTGGTCGAAGCCAATCTGCGGCTGGTGGTCAGCATCGCCAAGCGCCACTCGGGCAAGGGACTTTCCTTCCTCGACCTCATTCAGGAGGGCAATCTGGGCCTTCTGAAGGCGGTGGAGAAGTTCGATTACCGCAAGAATTTCAAGTTCTCCACCTATGCCACCTGGTGGATCCGGCAGGCCATTACCCGTGCCATCGCCGATCAGGCCCGCACCATCCGCATTCCGGTTCATATGGTCGAGACGATTCACAAGGTTTCGCGGGTCTCGCGCAAGCTTCTGCAGGAATACGGACACGAGCCTACGGTGGAGGAGATTGCCTCCGAAATGGGAATTTCCTCGGAGAAGGTGCGGGAGTATATGAAAATCGCGCTCGATCCGGTGTCTCTGGAGATGCCGATCGGCGAGGAGGAGGACTCCCACCTCGGCGATTTCATTCAGGACGAGGATTCGCCCTCGCCGTCCGATTCGGTCTCGCAGACCATGCTGCGTGAGCAGCTTCTGGAGGTTTTGAAAACTCTGACACCCCGCGAGGAGCAGGTTCTGAAGCTACGGTTCGGCCTTAAGGACGGTCGGATGCGCACACTTGAGGACGTGGGAAAAATTTTCAACATCACGCGCGAGCGTATCCGGCAGATCGAGGCAAAGGCGCTCCGAAAGCTCCGGCATCCCAGTCGTTCCAAGCGTCTGAGAGATTATCTGGATACCTGACTTTTGATTAAAATCGTCACTAATGACAATTTTTTATGCTCGTTTTTGTAACAAATTACAAAAACGAGGGCAAATGTCACAAATAAAGCGAAAAAAATTGTACAAGATGCAAAGAGCACCGACTTTCTTTTCCCCCAGCCGGGAATGCTTTCGGATGCGGATTCGAATTTGCACCTTGACAGCGTGCGTAAAATAAGATAAAATATCAGTATTACTAAGATTGTCGGAGCAAACCGGCTCCGGCTGTCCTGCGCACTTTTCTTTTTGTTAAGGAGGAAACACAGCATGAAACATAAGCTGTCAGTTCTGTCGGCGCTTCTTGCGCTGCTGGCACTTGTGTTTGTCTTTACCGCTTGCGGCGATGACGGAAACGTCAGCTCGGGGGGTATGATCAAACCGAGAACGGTCACAATCTATTCCATTACCGGTGATTCCACAACCGACGAGGCGATCAAACAGGTTGAGGACGCCCTGAATAAAATAACCGAGCCTCTTTACAAGACTCATGTGGTTCTTCGCCTCTATCCGGAGAGCGAGTACGAGGAAGTCCTAAAAGCGGCGATCGCTGCCAACGAGAACGGCGACGTTTCGGTGGATGTGGACAACTCGGACAGCGTGACGGCCGACACGGTGGTCAACGAGTACGGAAGACCGCTCACCGTCTATCCCACGGCCAAGGAAAACCAGCTCGACATCTTTCTGATCCCCGAAGGGGTGGAGAATTTCGATTATTACACGAAGACCTATTTGAACTATGTCGATCCCGATACCCACGAAACGGTAGAAATGGGCGGCGTGGCGTTCGATATTTCCTCCAATCTCAGCGAGAACAGCGAAGGCTATCTTCTCAATCAGTACATACCTGCTAAAGTTCTCGACTTTTGCCGTGAAAATTCGATCGATTCCGCTTCCGCTCTCTACGGTATTCCCTCGAACCGTTATTACGGTGACGCGGAGTATCTTTTGATCAACAAGGAGCTTCTCGAGGCGTACAATTATACTTATGATCCCGCTACCATGACCGACATGTATGCTTTTCAGGATTTTCTGGTGGATCTTGCCGCCGACTGCGGCCCGGGAAAGTCCCGTCCCGATACCATTCCGCTCTATAACACGCCCAGCATGAATCTTGTCAGCGTGACCGGCAAGAAATCGGTGGTGGCGCAGTGCGTCGCCAACAACGCCTCGGTGGCCTCGGGCATGTTCACGCCGATGAATATTTTCGCGATCCCCGCCGCGCAGAAAGGGATGGGCTTCGTCAGCGCCATCAACGTGTCGGGCGGCATTATGCCCCGCGTCACAGACAACATTGATTTTGATACCGAGTTCGGCGCCGCCTTTGTCTACGGAAACGCCTCCACGGTGGAAAAGTATGCCGACGACTATTATGTCATCCTCAACAGTGTGCCGCTGATCGAGGGGGAGGACATTTACAAGGGCATTTACGCCATCAGCAATTATGCCGCCGATTATGTCGATCGCTGCATGGAGATCCTTGTTTGCCTCAACACCAACGCCGAATTCCGCAATCTCTTTGGCTACGGCGTCGAGAATATGAACTATATGATCGACGAAGAGACCGGCTATGTGGTGAAGACCAACGATACCTACGAGATGGATCTCGAGACTACCGGCAACATGTTCCTCCTGATGCAGAACAGCGAGATGACCGAAGAAGAGCTTGTTCTTTCGGCGAACGGCTGGGCGATTGCCAAAGAGACCAACAATGAAGCGATCGTGTCTCCCTATGCCAAGTTTGTCTTCAGTACCGCGTACAACTCCTCCGACTACGGAAGCGCCACCTATGTTCCTATGTCGGCGGCGGTTCCGCAGCTCGAAATGCTGTATGATGAGATCTGGACCTGGATCGCAGAATTCCCGACTTATGTCAATCCCGATTCGGGCGAAAAGATCAATACCTTCAACGAGTATCTTCTGGTGCTGCAGGATCAGCTGAACAACAACCCCTATGTCTCAAGTGCCTCTTCAGCCGACCGTTCTACTTCGATCCGGCAGCAATATACCAACTGGTACGGCGTGACCTACGGCGGGGCACCGGCGTAAAAGCGGCGTAGACCTAACGGGAAGAGATTTTTCCTTTTTTATCTTTCCTGCGGACGAAAAGCACTTCTTTTTTCTGAGACACGGGAAGCAGGATGAAATTGATCTTTGAAAGCGGGGACGGTTTTCCGTCTCCGCTTTTCTGCGTTAGTATGCTTGCTTTCTTTCGGTTTTTCGGAGTTTTTTTGCTTTATCTGTGTGGGTTACTCTGTCCGGCCCTTGGTCCGCTTGGAGATCATAGGATTCAAAAAAGGCCGATGCCCGAGGGGAAAGGGAAGAGGGGCGTGTGTTTGCCGTGATCGTAATGAGGAAATTTCAAAAGAAAGGCAAGAAGAAAAAAAGCAATGATTCTGAAAAAATTTGTGGGCAATGGCGGGGCAACCCGATTTCCAGAAGTTGAAAAAATGGTTAAAATTCACTCAAAAAAAAGAAAATACTTGTG
>CALXKW010000011.1 GCA_944389045.1 uncultured Clostridia bacterium
ATTCTATTTTAACAGAACTCAATCACTTTTTCTATTCTTTTTTACTTTCGGTCTCACTTCTATTGTAATACTACAAGTAGCAACGCGAAAACGACGATAATATATTGCAAACAACATGGTTTGGTGATATAATGATTTGATAAAATGTGAGGATTGTTGCGTATGGATATCATAAATAGATGGCGCTTAAGGAGATTTGTACGTATCATCTCGGCGTCGGCCGTGATACAATTTTCAAATGAATTGCAAAAAATATGCCTGCCATTAAGATGGGCAGACAATGGAAGTATAAGGTTGATGAAGTGGATGCTTGGCTGAAAGCTGGCAGAGCAGAAGAATAATTATTATAGAAAGGATATCAAAATGGGATGGCTTTCTAAAATCTTCAAGAAAAAGACAGTAAATGAACAAAAAGTCCCTGTGGTTGCTGAAAACCCCGAGTGTATTCAACTTTTAAGTCTGAAAAAATACATAGATGAGCTACTTTCCGCCAACTCCTATGTTGCAAAAAGCCAGTATAGATCTAATCTTCTTGCCCAGAAAAAGATTATTGAATACTTTGCAATTCTTGAAAAAAGTGGTATGTTAAAATCCTTTTGTCGCAATAATGGTATAGATGAGCGAGTGGTTCAAGATACACTTTCAGCTTACAGTAATTTCGAGAATTTAATTGATAATCATAATGAAACTTTTATCAATCGTGCAATGAGTGATGAAAGAGTATATTTAGATAGTATTCTCCGTGATGTGGATCCGCAGATTAGTCTTGACAATGATCAAAGAAGGGTTATCCTAACGGATGAAGATTATTGCCTTGTTATTGCAGGTGCAGGCGCGGGTAAAACCACCACGGTTGCGGCTAAGGTTAAGTACTTGGTTGAAAAGAAGGAAGTAAAACCATCACAAATTCTTGTGGTTTCTTTTACTAACAAGGCGGTTCAAGAACTTAGAGATAAACTCAACAAAGATTTGAAAATAGATTGTCCTATCTCTACCTTTCACTCGGTAGGTAATGCTATTTTGCACAAGCAAAGCGACGATAAGATCAATATAGTTGATAACTCGAAACTTTATTTTGTAATACAGGACTACTTTAGGGATTCCATCTTAAAAAATGAAAGTCTTGTGAACAACCTAATTCTGTTTTTTGCCTCCTATTTTGACGCGCCTTACGAAGGTAACGACCTGAATAATTTTTTCAACAAAATAGCAAAATCAAATTTTGCCACTTTGCGTAGCGATTTGAACGAATTCAGACAGCAAATCATAGATATTCGCACTAAGAAATCGGTTACTATTCAAAGCGAAGTTATGCGTTCAGGGCAAGAAGTTGAGATTGCTAACTTCTTATACTTAAACAATGTTGAATATGAATACGAGCCTTTATACAAATACGATATTCAATTTGCTCGCAAGCCATATACACCTGATTTTATGATTAAACAAGGAGATAAAGTAGCTTATATAGAGCATTTCGGCATTACACAGGACGGCAAAAACGACAGATTTAGCGAAGACCAGTTACACTCTTATAAGAAAGCTATCAACGACAAGATTACACTTCACAAGCATCACGGAACTACGCTTATCTATACCTTTTCTCAATACACCGACCGAAAATCGCTTTTGGATCATTTGAAAGAGGAGTTAGAGTCAAACGGATTTGTTTTGATCCCCCGCTCTAACAAAGAGGTCATGGAAAAACTTGTAGCATCCGAGGAGAACCGATACATTCGTAAATTGGTCAATCTCATTTGTCGGTTTATCACCAATTTCAAAACCAACGGTTATACCGAAGATGATTTCGGGCGTATGTATCACTCTACACAAAATGTTCGTACCCGTCTGTTTTTGAACATTTGCAATGATTGTTACTTGGAATATCAAAGATATTTGAAAGAAAACAATGCCGTAGACTTTGAAGACATGATAAATGAGTCTGCACGAATCCTTAGAGAAGTCAAGGAAATGAAACAAAAACTCGATTTCAAATACATTATTGTAGATGAATATCAAGATATTTCTCGCCAAAGATTCGACTTGGTTTCTGCACTTTCTGAAGTTACTGAAGCTAAAATTATTGCTGTCGGAGACGACTGGCAATCTATCTATGCTTTCAGTGGATCGGATATCACCCTCTTTACGAAATTTGCGGATAAAATGGGATATGCAAAGCTAATCAAAATCGTTAAAACTTACCGCAATTCCCAAGAGGTTATTGATATAGCCGGGAACTTTATTCAGAAAAACGAATCACAGATAGCTAAAGAACTAAAATCTCCCAAAAACATTACCGATCCGGTCATTATTTACACTTATGACGGAACCTTGAAAAAGGCTAATGCGGATAGTAAGAGTGGTGCGAATTACGCCACAGCACACGCCGTTGAGGTTGCTTTAGAGCAAATAATCGAATACAACAAACAAGAGGGCAAACCTGCAAATTCTTCGATACTGCTTCTTGGCAGATTTGGATTTGACGGTGATAAGTTGGAAAAGTCGGGGCTTTTTGAATATTTAGAGCGTGGAAGTAAGCTCAAGAGTGTCAAGTATCCGTGGCTTAATATCACATTCATGACAGCACACGCCTCTAAAGGTCTTGGCTATGATAATGTCATTGTCGTGAATGGCAAAAATGAGACTTACGGCTTTCCGTCAAAGATCGAAGATGATCCTGTTTTAGCTTTTGTTATTAAGGGGGATCGTTCTATTGATTATGCAGAGGAACGACGTTTGTTCTATGTTGCAATGACAAGAACCAAGAACAGAGTTTTCTTTATTGCACCTGAACAGAATCCGTCGGAGTTCCTTCTTGAAATAAAAAAGGACTATAAAAATGTAGTTCTTCGCGGTAATTGGAACGAAGATGTAGCTCAAGCGCAAAAAGCAAAAAAGATTTGTCCAATTTGTGGCTATCCGTTGCAGTTTCGTTATAAGCACGCATACGGTCTGAGATTATATATCTGCACAAACGAACCTGAAGTATGCGGATTTATGACCAATGAGTACAGCGCGGGCAAACTGTCTATTTTGAAATGTGATCGATGTAGAGATGGTTATCTGATTATTAAGCCTGGGAAAGATAACAGTTACTTCCTTGGTTGTACCAACTACAAAAAAGATGGTACAGGATGCGGAAAATTCATATCACCAAAGTTATACTACGAAATGTTCAATTTGGATCCTGTTCCGGCACCCATAAAGGAATTTCCTAAAGCTATGGAGAAAACTCCCAAAAATCACCCCGACAAAACAGACCAACCACCCGCAAAAGAAGTTCCCGAAACTATGATTAAGAAAGCTTCTCTTAAAACTGTTGCGTATGAAGATGCAGATTTAAACGAGGTCGTTCATACCATTTTGCAATGTCTTTCTCATATTAGTGAAAAGCGATATTATGGAATTACAATTCTAATTGATGTCCTTCGTGGTTCTCAAAGCAAACGAGTTGCTGAAGCAAAGTTGAACGAAATTCTCGAATATGGAAAGTTAAATAGAATTAGCCGTGATGACCTAAATATCGTGGTTGAATGGTTGATTGAGAATCATTTTATATTACAGACAAAGGGTCAGTATCCCGTTCTCCATCCCACTTATGAAGGCACCCACTATAGCGAAACAATGACCGATAAACTGCTAAAGAAGCTCCATGAGAGACTAAAATAATGCAAGGAGGAATTCATTATGCCATAAAAGCAATGCATAGAATTGTCGCTTCAAGAAACAAAAGAAGATATTGACTCATTCTTTGCGGGTGACACTTCGTTAATAGAGACCTTTATTGCCGCTTGCGATGATATGGTTGATTTGGATAATGAAATCCTCATACGTACTAATAGAGAAATCATCGGTGCAAGTAAGCCCAGAGAATTTTATCGTTTCTATGTAAGCAATACTGACGGGAAGTATTTTATTAGTATAAAGGCAGAACGGAAAAAGAGTTGCACATCCGGCCAAAACCCCTGCCGCCCGATGTCGTTTTGACACCGGGCGGCAGGGATTTTGGCTGTTATGTTCGTTTTCCGTAGACGCAGAACGCAAGCGTCGCGGCGGTGTTGATGCTCTGGCGTCCGGAGCCGTAGAATCCGTAACCGTCTATATAGGTTCCGATATACAAGAGCTCAATCGAATCGGAAGGCGCACCGAAAGCCAGGGTATAGCCTTCGGGTACTTCGATCTGAAGATCGGTGAAGGCGGCCCAGCCTAAATTTCCGTCATATTCCGCTGTGAGGGTATAGGTTTTCAGCGTCTCTGTAATGGTGGGATGCTGATACTTCACGACCGATACCGTAAAGGTATCGCCCTTCTTGCAGCGGCTGACGGGGACTTCAATGTGGGTCACCGTTGTATTTTCGAAGGGATTTTCCATGAAAATATAGGGAGCGTCCACATACAGACCGCCCTCTCTCCACCAGTTGGCATACTGACCGCTTTCCATAGGATAGAGCTGCTTCAGATCCTTTTTCATCAGATTGACCGATCCCGCCGGAGGATCGATTTGAGGAAGCTCATGGATCACGCCCGCTTCATCGTATTCCGGCTCGCACTCCCATGTTCCGTCCAGCATCGAGGGGATTGCCTCTGCCAGACCCTCCGCCATCCTATAATAGCCCTGGTTATCGGGATGAAGGCCGTCGGGGAAGCGCTGGCTTCCCAGTTCCTCTGCCGTAAACTTGTGCATATTGTAATATTCCGTATCATATCCCGCGTCGGTAAGCCGTGAGATCAGATCTGCTTGGAGATTCCGCACATGGGCGCTGCCCGAATTCCCGTTTCCGTAATAGGCGGGGCAGCTCATAATGATCAGTTTCAGATCCTCATTGGATCTGGTCAGCCTTTCGGCAAGACCCAGGGCGCTGTCGTAAAAAGACGCATCGTCCTCCGAAGTCCAGACCGTATCCATACCGGAATCGTTCGTCCCGAGCATGATCAGCGCCAGATCGAAGTTTTTCGCGTAACGGACGGCCGCAGCATACTGCGCCGTTCCTTTATATCGGTTGCCGAGATCGTCGCGCATCGTGCGTCCGCAGCAGCCGTAATTCAGCACAAGACAGTCCTGCCAGAGAAGTCTTTGCAGGGCCGCCGGATAGGCGTTGAGGCTCCAGTCGGAAGAGCCGTCGCCCTCCGTAATGCTGTCTCCGATGCAGGCCACGGTTTTCAGGTCACAGGTCTTTTCCAGCGTAAAACCGTCCGCAAGATTCACCCGGGAATTCGTTTTGGCTTCATTTGCCACATACTCTTTTACAAAATCCCACGCATGGTAGGTAGAAGCGTAGCAATAGGAGGCTTTGAGGTTTCCCGTCAACGCGGTGGAGTTATAGCCCCCTCCGACGACCAGTCTGGTTCCGTTCTGTACAACCGTGCATTGATAGACATTCATTTTGTCGAATATATCGCTCTCGCTTCGATTCGTCGGACCGACCAGGATTTCATAGGCCGATTCCTCGGCCTGAGCGTCCTGGACAATCGGAAGCTCCACTCCGAACTGTTCCGTGATCTCTTCCGCAATATGCTCGGCGATCTGCTGATAGAAATCGTACTCGGTGAAGAGATTCTGCGTCTGACTTCCATACGGATGCGTGGCATATACCAGCGTATACTCCGACAAATCGACCCCATTTAGGGTCAGCGTGGGAAGGGCGGGCTCGGGGGTTGTATCGGGCGCCGTCGTACCTGCAGATTGGGAGTCGCTTTGCTCTCGGGTGTCTTCGCTTGTTGTCGGACTGTCGCCGCATGCGGCCGCCAGGATCACAAAGAGAAAGAGACTGAGCAGAACCGCAAAAATACGATAGTGTCTTTTCATAGTAAGCTCCTTTATTTTCAAATTTTGGACTAAAAACACAAATCCAATCTGTTATCATTCTATCGGAATTGTTCAAAATTGTCAAGTGTCCAAAATTGTCAGAAAAAGAGCTTATTCACGACGGTAAACCGAATGAGAGAGAAGCAGGAGAGTAATCGCCGGTTATCTGCAAACGCTTTTCCGGATATTTGCAGTGTCCGCGCTACAGCCGGCCGAAAACGGGTTGACTTTTCTGCTGTTCTGCGCTAAAATAGGACATCGTAAGAGGAGCTGAAGAATATGGACAAGACGAACGCAATGCGGCTATTAGACCGGAAAAAGATAGGCTATGAGGCCTTTTCATACGACGCTTCAATGACCGACGGCGAACAGGTGGCAGAAGCGTTGGGCGAGCCGCCGGAGCAGGTTTTCAAAACGCTGGTCACTGTCTCGGATAAAGGCGAGCATTTGGTATTCGTTCTGCCTGTATGCGCCTCGCTCGATCTGAAGAAGGCGGCAAGGACGGCGGGTGTGAAGTCGGTTTCCATGATAAAACAACGCGAGCTGGAGCCGCTCACCGGCTATATCCACGGCGGCTGCTCTCCCGTGGGGATGAAAAAACATTTTCGCACCTTTGTGCATGAAAGTGCGAAACAGCTGCGCTTTTTGTTTGTCAGCGCGGGCAGGGTAGGGATGCAGATGTGCCTTTCCCCGGCGGATCTCGTCTCTTTTACCGGCGCGTTGTTCGCCGACCTTACGGCTGCGAATGAATAAAGGAAAGGGAACAGGCATGGACAAAAAGATTCTTTCCCTGCGTATGGAACGGCAATGCTTTCTGAAAAAAGCGGATGAGGACGAGTATATCGAGCTCTACCGCGATACCCAGCCCGGACAGAATGTATATTGGAACGGCTTCGGACAACCTCCCACGCTTTCCTTTCGCGCCGGCTTTGACGATCTTGAGTTTAATCGCGAAAGACAATTCAGCCGAAAGCTCGTCAAAGGACGGTTCGCCGGTGGGAATTTGGGCTGGATTGAGCCGCGCGATTGGGAATTGTTTATCGCTCTCTATCGCAAACCGCTTGCCAACCCGACGGAAATTCAGCGGAGAATATGGGAGCTCATAGAGAAGGAGGGCCCGCTCAATATCCGGCAGATCAAAGCGGAAACGGGACTTTTGGTAAAAGAGATTACGCCCGTGCTGCACCGCTTACAGGAGGCGTTTTGGATTTACGAGGATCAGTATGACGGAGAGTGGGATCGCGGCTGGTATAAATTTACCGAGATTTTTCCGCAGGTCGATGCGGATCGGTACAAGAAATCCGAAGCGCTTAAAATGGTATTGCAGCGGTTTGCCTTCCGTCTTGTCTGGTTCGATATCGCCATGGCCAAATCTTTTTTCAGGCTGCCCGAAAAAAATATCCGGGCGGCGGTCGGCGAGCTGATCGCCGAAGGGGTATTGATTGCATCGGATTCCGGATATATGCGGAAGAGCGACGCGGATTATCTTGAAAGCTATCTTCCCAAGACCATGAGATTTGTTTACGCCATACACCGGAACGATTTTCTGTACAAAGTTCAGGAGCCCCTTCTGAAGGAGATGGCCAAGAAGCTGACCGAGGGCCTTTTGTATGACCATGAACCGCTTCAGTATCTGCTCATCGACGGGGAGTTTCACGGAGCTTCGGTTGGGCATTTTCGCAACGGTCCTTATGATCTGCAGGATGTCGTCTCGGATCTTGAGAACGCCGAATGCCGTAAAGAAGAGATTTTAGAGGCGGTACGCGCGGTCAACGGCAAAATGCCGAAGCGCTTTTTGGGAAAGGAATTGTGACTGGCTGGGGCGAACCGAGAAAAATGTGCGTGCTCGCTCGCTTGCGCGCGCGCTCTCTCTCTCTCTGCGATCCGGTTCTAAGGCTCTTTGCTTCGGCAGGAAGCGCTTTGGCGGGCTGCGGTCTTCCGAATCCGTCCGTAACTGCCATACGCACAGCACGGCTTTTGGCGGAAGATTTCGCTTTGCATGCGTCCCTATGCCTTATGACTATTGATTTCCATGCTATATAAGTATTTGACATGGATCCTTACGGATACTATACTGGTATCGACAAACCGGAAAGGAGTTCTCCTATGGCAAAAAAAGTGATTCTTGTCTCGTCCACGCCGAGGAAAAACGGAAACTCGGAGGTACTTGCCGAAGAGTTTGCCCGCGGAGCGCGCGAGGCGGGCAACGAAACCGAGATGATCCGCGTGCGCGATTTTGATCTGAAATTCTGCGTCGGATGCCTGTCTTGTCAGTCGCATGACCGATGCGTCCTCCAAGACGGTATGAACGAGCTGTACGAGCGTTTTCAGCAAGCGGACGTGCTCGTCTTCGCTACGCCTGTCTATTATTATGCGGTTTCCGGTCAGCTGAAGACCTTTCTTGACCGGCTCAATCCGCTCTACCCGCGGGAAAACCGGTTTCGGGACGTATATCTTTTGGCGACCTGTTCCGATACGGAAAAGGCGGCGTTGGAAGGCGCCATCAAGGACATACAGGGTTGGATCGATTGCTTTGAGGGGGTTCGTCTGGCGGGTGTCGTCTATGGTACGGGTGCGACCGCCGTGGGTGAGATTCGCAGGACATGCGCACCGCAGGAGGCGTATCGGCTCGGAAGCGCGGTTTGATAGGGAAACGGGTCATATGCCCGGCAGGAAAAACAGAAGGCCGCCTCCTGGCTGCCCTTTTCGGAGGCGGGAAGGGAAAACGGGAGAGCCTGCCATCCGGTATCTTTTGGAAGAATATACGAGCGCGGACGATTTTGTCCGCGCTTTTTGTATGCTTAACCCTTTTATACGATATGGATACGAAAAAGCGCGGAAAAGAAATAGAAAAAGGGAAAGGCACGGGGCGTATTTTTTCGGTGTGCCGCACGTTTTCCTGCGTACCGCATAGAATGAGAAAGGCGCAGAGACCACGATTTTGTATAGGAGGATAATTCATGGGCGTAACCAATTCCAACAAACAGATCAGCACCGATCACATCGATTGTGAGGGAACGCTGAAAGTCACCCTGGCGCTTGCCGCGTCACCCGATATATCATCCAATCCCACCGACATTGTTCTGGTTTTGGACCGTTCCGGCAGCATGGCGGGGACGCCTCTGGCCAATATGAAAGTAGGGGCCGACACCTTTATCGATATCATCGACGAGGCCACCGACAGCACACAGGACGGGAACATCGGTTCGGGAAGCCGGATCGCGGTGGTAAGCTTCGCCGACACGGCGACAGCCGACACGCAGCTTATTACCTCGGTGGCGGATCTCAAAGCCGCCGTCAACAGTCTTACGGCGGACGGCTCCACCAATCACGCAGACGCCTTTTCCCAGGCCATGCAGCTTCTTGAGCCCTCCACGAACGCCAAGGTCATCGTCATGTTTACCGACGGCAAGACCACCGTGGGTGCGCCGCCCGCACCGGTAGCGGCTGCGGCTCGTGCGGCCGGTATCATTATTTACTGCATCGGCCTTTTGGGCGCGGACGGCATCGACGTGAGCGTGCTTAACGATTGGGCGACCGATCCCGACGCCTCGCATGTTGCCGTCACGCCGGACGCGGCTGAGCTGGAGCAGCTCTTTGCCGATCTGGCCGCCAATATCTCCAAACCGGGCGCCACCGATATCGTGATCGACGAGGTCATCAACCCGGATTTTGTCATTACCAACATGATTCCGCCCAGCGTCGGCACGGCGACCATGGTGAACACCGGAACCTTGCAGTGGAAGATTCCGCAATTGGGCGTGACCGGAAACGAGGGGGCTTCCCTGGAATTTTTCATCCGCCATGTGGCGCAAAGCTCCGGTACCAAGCTTGTCAACCAGTCGATTTCTTATACCGATAACGAAGGAAACGCCGTCACTTTTCCGGCTCCGACGGTGACGGTGGACTGCGGGATCGTAGTCGTTCCGGAGCCCTGTCCTCATCCGATCGATCTGACCGTCGGCGGCTGCCAGGATTCGATTGTAGTCGATTTGGGGGACGTCTATCTGGAATCGCTCGGCCGTATCGTCCAGCTGGACGTGACCGTGAAGAACGTGTGTCCCTATAAGCGGGTGGCGCTCGGCGTCATACTCACCGAAACCGATCCGCACGGGGTGGAGTACCAGCGCGGCATGAAAGCGATCACCATTCCGGCGCACACCTATCCGACTTGCCGGGATATTCTGGTACGCTGCATCAAATTTGTGCTTCCGGAGGATCTGAATGTATCGTGTGGAAAACCGGGCGCTATGTGCGGACCCCGCAATCTGAAAGTGCGTCTGATCGCCCACAACATCGACACCGATTTCCGCTGCTGCGACGCGGTCGTGACGCTTTGAGCAAAAAGCTGTTCCGGAAGAAATCCCGGAAGAGATCTTCAAGAATCCGCTTCGAGCGGTAGAATCAGACAATAAGCGGATCCCACTGAGGCGCAACCGAGATCTTCGGCCGCTTCCCGAAAGGGAAGCGGTACATAAAGGCATGATAGAAGCGAAGGCGCCGGACGTTATCGTCTTTGGAGCGGTTTTCTGCCGGAAAAAGCGTCAGGAGAGCGTGGGTTCGCCGTTTAGGCGTGTGTCAGCCGGGCAATGATCGAACCCGATCTGAAAACAGGCGTTTGCTCTTTACATAGCAGGGGAGTTCTTTTCGGGCTCCCCTTTTTCCGAATTTTCTGGGGAAAGAATCGCGCCCGCAAAAAGAAAGACTCTGTTGAGAGGCATGCGGCGCTGCCGTAGTGTTTCCTTTTGCTATGGCATATCGCATCGGTCGGACTGCCTGGAACAAAAAACTGTTGACAAATCGCAAAGCATGTGATATACTTGGAAAAAAGAAAAAGGCGCCGACGAAGAGGGCGCCGGAGCGAGTTGTTCAGAGACGCGGCGGGTGGTGCAAGCCGTGGGACGGACTCCGGTGTTTGTAGCTTCCGAGCCGGGAGGAAGAACGCGGACAATCCGCCAGTAGAACCTCTCCGTGATTGCTGCGTAAAGGCATAAGGGCTGTTTGGCTCTGAGTGGCAGTTTTACTGCAATTTGAGTGGTACCGCGGGTCAAGATATTACCCGTCTCAAAGCGAAAGTACTTTGGGGCGGTTTTTTTCGTCCCGGAAAAGAGGTTGGACTATGAAACAGACGATGACAGGACTCGATTATAAGATCATGGAGATGGCGCGGCGGATTCGGGAGCTGCGCAAGATCGAGAATCTTACGCCCGAGGAGATGGCGGTCCGCACAGACGTTTCGGTGGAAGAATATCTGCGCTGTGAAAACGGCGAGAGCGATCTGAACTTCGCTTTTATCTATCGCTGTTCGCTGGCCTTCGGTGTGAATGTCACCGACATCATCGAGGGATACAGCCCCACGCTGAAATCCTATACCGTCACCCGCAGCGGGGAGGGGCAGAAGATCGCTCAGGCGCACGGCATGACCTACTACAATCTGGCCTATGCTTTTCAGAACCGCATCGCCGAGCCGCTTTTTGTTCGGAGCGTCTACAGCGAGACGGCTGAGGGGCGGGATATCGAATTGACCACCCATGCCGGGCAGGAGTGCGACCTTGTGATCGAGGGCCATCTGATGGTGCAGGTCGGGGAGCATCGCGAGGTGCTCGGCCCGGGGGACAGCATCTATTTTGACAGCGCCACGCCGCACGGTATGATCGCCGTGCAGGGGGCCGATTGTCTCTTTTATGCCATTGTGCTGAACCCCACCGGGGAGCCGCTCTCTGAATTGGCGCCGATCGGGACGGTCGTCGAAGCGTCGGCGATCCGGAAAGACACCGAGGAGCGGATCTGGCAGCGGTTCGTGAAGGTGACCGAAAACGAAAACGGGACGCCGACTTCCATCTCTTTCCAAAATTCCGAAAATTTTAATTTCGCATTCGATGTGGTGGATGCCCTTTCGGAAACCAAGCCGGACAAGCTGGCCATGCTTCATCTTTCCCGCGAGAAAGAGGAGCGCCGCTTTACATTCCGCGACCTGCGCCGCGCTTCCTCTCAGTGTGCCAATTACTTCAAGTCTCTCGGAATTCGCAAGGGCGACCGTGTGATGCTGGTGCTCAAGCGGCACTACCAGTTTTGGTTCGCCATGCTGGGTCTGCATAAGCTGGGAGCCATCGCTATTCCCGCCACCAATCAGCTTCAGGAGCACGATTTTTCCTATCGCTTCCGCACGGCCGGCATCCGGGCCATTCTCTGTACTGCCGACGGCGACACGGCGCATCAGGTGGATCTGGCCGCGGCCTCTTCTCCCGAGCTGGAAATCAAGATCATAGTCAACGGAAAACGCGAGGGCTGGCGCTCCTTCGACGAGGAGTATCCCCTTTACAGCACGCATTATGCCCGCACCTCCGATGCGCCGGGCGGGAAAGATCTGATGCTGATGTTCTTTACCTCAGGAACCTCGGGATATCCCAAGATCGCGGCGCACAACTATCAGTATGCGCTGGGACATTTTCATACGGCTAAATATTGGCACAACGTCGATCCGGACGGACTTCATCTCACCATCTCGGACACCGGCTGGGCCAAGGCCATGTGGGGCAAGTTTTACGGCCAGTGGTTCTGTGAGGCGGCCACCTTTGTTTACGATTTTGACCGCTTCGACGCGGCGGACATCCTGCCGCTCTTTGCCCAATACGGCATCACGACCTTTTGCGCGCCGCCCACCATGCTCCGAATGATGATCAAGCAGGATTTATCCCGTTATGATTTTTCTTCGGTGCGGCATATGACGACGGCGGGCGAGGCCCTCAATCCTGAGGTCTACCGCCAGTTTGAGAAGGCGACGGGACTGAAGATCTTAGAGGGCTTCGGCCAGTCGGAGAGCACCATGATGATCGGCAATCTGACCGGAGCGCCGCACAAGATCGGTTCGATGGGCAAGCCCGCGCCGATCTACAATATCGCGCTTCTCGACAACGAGGGAAAGCCGGTTCCGGCGGGCAGCCCGGGCGAGATTTCGGTCGATCTGTCGAAGGGCGCACCCTTTGGGCTCTTTACCGGCTATTACGGGGACCCGGACAGGACGGCGGAGGTCTGCCGCGACGGCTTCTATCATACCGGCGACATGGCCTGGTGCGACGAGGACGGTTTCTATTGGTATGTGGGGCGCGTCGACGATGTCATCAAGTCCTCGGGCTACCGCATCGGGCCGTTTGAAATCGAGAGCGTGATAATGGAACTGCCATACGTTTTGGAGTGCGGCGTCTCCGCCGCCCCTGACGAAGTGCGGGGACAGGTGGTCAAGGCCAGTATTGTGCTGGTCGAGGGGACAGAGCCTACCGAGGCACTGAAAAAAGAGATCCAGAACTATGTGAAGGAGAAGACCGCGCCCTATAAATATCCCCGGATCGTGACCTTCTGCAAATCGCTTCCCAAAACGACCAGCGGAAAGATTCAGCGCAGCAAGCTGTAAAAGGGAAGAGAGAAGCGTGGGAAGTTAACTCCATAAAAAATCCGGAAGATGGGGCGCAGAGAAAGAGCGCCTCTCTTCCGGTTTTTTCTTTATTAAGGTTAAACGTCTGATTTGGGTACGGGTGTTTTCTTGGGAGAGCCCTCTGCAAAAAAAGATAAGTACAGGAAGGCGAAACCGAATCCGGCGGCGCGGGGTGGAAGCATGAAAATTTTCATGGACAAGGCTCTCGGCTCCGACAGAAAAGAGCCAGCCGGGAAAGGGAAGAAAGGATGCTAACCGGCGTTTTTCTCCATGACAAAATTGGTCAGAAGAACGCCGTGCCGCTCCACCTGCTGTGCTTTTATCACCCGATAGCCCCGTTTTTCGAAAAAGCCCTTTGCGGTAATCGAGGCCGCCGTGGTATAGCGGGCGCATGTCACCGACCGTTCGAGCTTGTCGCAGAGCGCCGTGGCGATCCCTTTTCCCTGATAATCCTTGTGGACATACAGGCGGTCGAGGTATCCCGATTCGTCGATATCGCCGAATCCGACGATAAGGCCGCCCTCCTGCGCGACAAAGGCACGGTGCGCCGATAAGGAGCGGTTCCAGGCATCGAGATCGACATGCCCGTCGGCCCAGGCATCGAGTTCTTCTTTCGTATAGTCCCCTGCGTTGACTGAATGCACGGTGTCGTAGAAAAGCGCGGCCAGCGCCGGACAGTCCGAGGGTCGGTAAGGGCGGATTTCCATATGGCACATATCTCCTTTGGGGTGAAGTCTTTTCGCTTCTTCGGCTTTGAAAAGGCGCTTAGGATTTTAGGATTTCATGAGAACAGTATAGCACCGCGTGTGAAAAAACACAATGCGTTTTCTTAAAAAAACGATATCAAAAACGAGAAACGGCGCGGCTTTTTGCCGCGCCGTTTCTCGTTTTTGCCCTTTTGGGGCGGGGTAAGGGGTGAGGATATATATATCAAATCAGGATTTTCGCCATCGTATCGGATTCCCGGGCGCAAGTGTCGGACGCTTCGGGAAAAGCAGATGCGAGGAGAAAGGAGAAAAAAGGCAGACGAAAATCCCGATGATACCAAAATGAAGTGTCGAAGGATGGACCGTCTCGGCCTTCCCTAAGGAGGAGGGCAGGACGGGAAAGGGAGGGGTCTTGCGCAGGGAAGGCTCAGGCGACGGCCGACAGGTCGGCTTCGCTGAAGCTTCCGGTGAAGGTGACCTCTTCGCCGTCGCGGAGTACCGTCAGAGAGATGGTGCTTCCTACCCGGGCGTTGAGAACGGCGTCGGTCAGCTCGTGCTGCCGCCGGATTTCGTATTCCTTGCCGTCGAGCGTAAGCTTGGTGAGAATATCGCCGGCCTTCAGGACGCCTTGGGCAATCGAGGTTTCGGTGACTTCCATAATGGTGACCGTATCGTAAAGGGTGATGCTTCCGCTTTCCTCATCGTATACCGCTCTGGAGCCGGTGGTGGTGACGGTGATTCCCACCAGGCATTTCTGCATCTGGGTGTTCTCTTTGCCGTCGCAGTAGTCGATGAGGTTGTCGGCCACATAGACCGCCACATTGGAGGGAATCGCGTAGCCGATGTTTTCCACGCCCTCTTTTTTGGTTTTGGCATTGACGATGCCGATGAGTTCTCCGTCGGCATTGAAGAGACCGCCTCCGCTGTTGCCGCTGTTGACGGCCGTGTCAATGCGGATGACCCGCAGGGTGATCGGCGTGACGTCGTCCACAGCCAGCATCGAGATGTATTCCGACTCCACGCTGACGATTCCGGAGGTGATTGAGGTTCCGGATCCTTCGGGATTGCCGATGGCAAGCGCTGCCATGCCTGCCGTGACGGCATTGGAGTCGGCCGGCTTGACCTGCTTGGCGTCGGAATTCCGCAGAACATCGCTGTCGGTGATTTTAAGTACCGCGATGTCGTAGGTCATCGATCCGCCTATGTATTCGGCCGCAATACCGGTGTTTTCCATATTGGAGGTGCCGTCAAAAAACATGCCGTAGAGATAGACCCGGATGTCATCGCTGATCGGGCCGTTCAGGGAGTTCTTGCTTCCATATACCACATGATAGTTTGTGATGATGTAGGCATCTCCGGCCTCACGGTCGAGCTTGTAGATCACGCCGGATCCTGCGGAGTAGCTCGTTCCGCTGGAAGCGCTCCCTAAAATGGGGGAACTGCTCTTTTGATCGAAGCGGCAGTAGATCGAGACTGAGGCTAAGAGGGCCTCGTTGATGTCCCGCACGGTGTCAGAGGAGGAGCCGCTGCCGTTTCCGTCTTTTCCGTCTTTGCCGTCTTCACCGTTCTCGCCGTCCTTTCCGTCTTGTCCCTTCAGCGAGGCCAGCCATTCGGCTTCGCTGCCTTCAAAGCCGTTTTGCACGGCGATTTCATAGGCGGAAAGGCCGTCGGCTCCGTTTTGACAGGCGGTCAGGAGCAAGAGGGAGCCGGTCAAAAGGAGCAGGGCCAATAGGAGAGAAAGTCCTTTTGAAAGTGTGCTTTTTCGTTTCATAATGAATATGAACCCTTCTTAGTATGTGGAATATATTGTTGTTCTCTGTTTGATGGTTTTATTCTATCGGGTCAATGCGTTTTTTCTGTGATTTCACCCTGCCGAAAGGGTGAAGGATGCCGACTTTTTCGTTGAAGAGACGGCGTATTGTTTTGTTTTTCGAAAAGAGAAGCGGCATAGCTTTTTTGCTATGCCGCCTTTGTAACGCCCTGTATGGATTTGTAGTTGTCCGGCAGAAGAGGCAGTTTGGTAATCTGAGTGGTGAAGGCCGTGTCCGGTTTTGACAGGGAATAGACATCGGTTTCGGACAAAACCTCACCCCGGGTCGTTTTCTGCTGTACGCGGATCTCGGTGAAATTCTCCTGAAAGATGCCGGGATCGACAATCAGCGTATTTTCGTCTACAAAAATGGTCTTCTGATCGGTTCCGTCCAGTGTGACGTCGCTGTAGGCGGTGAAGTTCTCGCCTATGACATAGAGCAGCTCCCCCTGAATGTAGGCGTCGGTCACATGAATCGGGTGCGTGCCCAGCGTCATATTTTCGACCGGGAGAAACGCTTCGCTTCCCTGATAGGTGTAGTTTTTTCCGTAAAGAATGTCATAGGCCAGCATCCGCAGTTTGTCGTTATAGTCGCCGGCGCCGCGGTAGGTCTGATGGAAGCGGTTGATCACGCCCTCGCGGTTGCCCATGAGCTCCATAACGGTGGGGAAGAGCTGATAAGCAGAAAGGGCACCGATCGGCTCGGTCAGCCGGATGTCATAATTGGAGATAAGCAGGTATTCGGTCTCGTAGAGCTCTCCGGTGGTCAGCATGTCGCTGTCGATCGAGAGGCTGGGGAGATGATCGCCGTAAAAGACCAGAACGACCGGCTCGTCATAGGCCATGACTTCCTCGTAAAGCGCGCCGATGAAGGCGTCCATCTCGTGAAGCTGGTTGATATAATACTCCCATTGGCTCAATAGCGCGGGGTCCTCCAAGCCGCCTGTGACCGTGATCTCCCCTTCGGCCGGCCGGTAGTCTGTGGGGTATTTGCCGTGGCCCTGCACCGAGACCGCAAAAACGAAATCGCGGGTTTCGGTGCTATCCAGCACCGAAAAGATTTCCGAGGTCAGAACTGCGTCCTTCGCCCACTGGTTTTCGTTGTATTCGGGGTCTTTCATGTACTCCAGGGGCGTGAAGGAAGCAAATCCGAGATTCTTGTAAACCTCGTGGCGGGAGTAAAAGGTGCCCTGATGGTTGTGCAACGCATGTGCGGTATAGCCGCTTGCGGTGAGGTCATACGCAATGCTTTCGAGCGCTTTGTCCTTGAGAACCGATTTGTAGGGATATTCGCCCGGTCCGAAATCATTGACCGAAAGGCCGGTCAGCACTTCGAACTCGGTGTTGACCGTCCCGGCACCGACGACCGGTACACGGAAGGCGCCGCTTTCGTACTCGGCCTTCAGGCGGGTGAAATTGGGCAGGGGATTTTCGGAGAAGGTGATATCCTTCATCAGGTTGACGTCAAAGAAGGATTCGAGCTGCACGAAGATCACGTTGGGGTCGTCGGGCTCGGTCTCCGAGACGTTCGCCTCGATCTCGCCAAGGATTTGATTTATTTCCTCTTCAGAATAATCCTTCGGTTTTTCGATCCCTTTGTCGAAGATACTCAGGGAGAAGCAATATGCAAAGCCGTAGTCCCGGTAAGCGTTCGCCAGATTGGGAAAGGCGTCGCTGAGTGTGCTGGTCTGAAAGCCCGAAACGACGATGAGCGTGAAAAGCGTGGCCGAAAAGGCGAGCGCGGCGGCAAACTTTCCTACGGCGCGCTTGACCTTGGGAACCTTGATGAAAAGGACGATGATGGCCGCCAGAGCCGCGGCAATCAGCAGTGTGAGCAGGATGATCTGTAACGGACTCAGATAGATATTGATGATCGTGATGACACTGGCGAGAATCGAAAAGTCCACAGCGGTGAGAGGGGTAACGCGGAAGGAGAGAAGCACACACTCCGCAATGCCGAGTCCGAGCCAGACCGCTGAAATCAGCGATACCACGGCCACCCTTCGCCGGAAGGGGAGGGCCAGCAGCGTGGTCATCAGGATGATTCCGTAATTGACCAGCCAGGGAATCGGGGAGCGGAAGGGAAAGAGGAGTCCCTCGGTCAGAGAACGTCTGGACAGACATTCGAGCACGGTCAGAAGGAGCAGGGAAAGAAGAAAGTAAAAGGGAAGCTTTTCGACGCTTAAGAGTGTCCGGACAAAACGTGCGAATTTCGTTTGGGGACGCGACTGGTGAATGGTTTGGGACGCGGGATCGTTTTTCGGAATGGTTTTATGTCTGCTTTTTTTTATCATATTTTACAATTTGACCCATACAAGTCGGTTTTAAGTGATATGGGGGAGGGAGCCGGGCGGGCCCTTTGAGGCCGACGCCGAACAGCCTTCCGCCTGATTTTATTATATCTCGTATTCTATCATATATCGTACTTTCTGTCAAGTTTAATTAATTTTTTTGTTTTCGGTTCCCGGTTGCCCTCCGAAGCAAAAGAACGGTTGGCGGAAAAGAAAATACTGGCGAGACTCTCCTTTCTCCCGGCGTCGGGAATTTATACGATTACTTCATCCGGTCTTATTTTTCAGGAACCCGAATGCGAATAGCCAGAGAGAGAGAAAATAGAGCGAAAGTCCGCCGTCGAGAATCAGGGTCAGAAAAATTGCCGTCATCCAAAGAAGCAGCGTAAAAAGAAAGGAGACCGTTCGGGCGACGAAGTCTGCCGTCTGCCAGGGCAGGACAAGACAGAGAAGGGCATAAAACGCCTTTCCGCCGTCGAGCGCGCCGATGGGAAGCATATTGAAGAGCGAAAACGCCAGATTGATGCCGGCAAACAGACCGAAATAGCCTCCCGCACCGCGAAAGAGGAAGAAGGCCAGAAGGCCGGCAAAGGGACCGGCAAGCGAAACGGCCAGTTCCCGCCCGTAGCTCGGTACGCCGTTTGTACAGAGGGTGATGCCGAGAGGAGAAAAACGGACGCTGCGGATTCGGCCGCCGCAGAGAAAAAGGGCGAGGATATGTCCTCCTTCATGGAGAAGAATCGCTGCCGCCGGCAAAAAAAAGAACAAGAAAAGCACCTCGCTTTTCCTTATTGTATGAAAAGCGAGGTGCGGACAGAACCATTCGGGCTCAGTCCCACTTTTTCAGTTTGCCTGCTTCGACGAGTGCGTCGGCGTAATCGGCCACCGTATTGGGAGAAGCCAGCCCCTGCATGTCGTCGTAGAGCCACAGGAAGCCGCCCTCCGATACGCCTATCTGCCGTTTGAGGGTAACAGCGACCTGATCGGCGGTCATCCCCTCAGAGCCGTGAAGGCACCAGTATCCGGGGATCACGTCTGTGCCGAAGGCCCTGGCCCAGTCGGAGGGGGTGTTGCCGGCGCCGCCGGCGTAGCATTGCAGATAGATGCGGTCGATATGCTCCGGCCCGATGGCCTTGTAAAGATTTACCCAGAAGGACTGGTTCGTATAGGGGCAGAGCGTGACCTTGGCGCCCATAGCCACGCACATCTGGCCGAACTGGGTCATATACGAGACGTCGTAGCAGCTTTCGTCGTCGAAATTGACGGCGGTGGCGCCGGTTGCCTCCAGAAGAGCCGCGAAGTTCCGGTAAAGAACCGTGTCGCTGCCCGTGCCGTCCCGTTTGATGAGGGTACGGATGTTTTCAAAGTCGGTGCAGCCCCATCCGCCGATGGAAATTTCGTAGCGGGTGATGTTGGGGCACTGGGCGTGGAAAAGATCCCAGGTGCGGGAGATGGATTTGCTGACCAGCTCGCCGTCTTTGCAGACCGGGATGTCGTTGAGATAGAGATCTCCGTTCTCGTGGACATGAACCGACCAGATGAGCATGGTATTGAAGTTTGTGTCTTTGATCTTGCTCGCTACCGCCATGCCGCCGTTGACAAAGGGTCCGCCTCCGAAGATGGCCGAGACCCAGGGATCCTCGGTGACCGGAGTCTTTTCCGAGGTAGCGGGAGCGCTGCTCTCGGAAGGGGTACTCTCCGGCGTCGTCATTTCGCCCTTACCGGAAGAGGCGGGCGTGGTCGAGGAGGACCCGGGATCGGTAGTGGTTTCCTGTCCGCCGCAGGCGGAGAAGAGGAGGGAGGCGGCCAAAAATAGGGCGATCAGAAGAAAGAGGGGAAAGAAACGCTTTTTCACCATATGTATGTTCTCCTTGAAATCAGATCGTGCGGTTTTCGTGCAACTGCCGATCGGTTATATCGGGCGGATGAAAGAGAGTTCGCCGTTTGATCGGCCGGGCGTTCAGAGCCGGGAGACGATGTCGGCCGTGTCCTGCGCGATGACCAGCTCCTCGTTGGTCGGGATCAGGTAGACGAGAACCTTCGAGCGGTCGGTGGAAAGCTTGACGATGTTTGACTGGCGAAGCATTTTGGCGTTGAGCTCCTTGTCGATCTCAATGCCGAAATAGCTCATGTTGTCGCAGACCTTCTCGCGCAGCCTGGGGTTGTTCTCCCCGAGCCCGGCGGTGAAGACGATGGCATCCAGTCCGTTCATGGCGGCGGTATAGGCGCCGACATACTTCTTGATCTGATAAAAGAGAACCTTTGAGGCCAGATCGCAGTCGGCGTATTTGGGGTCGGAGGGGCCGCGGGCAATGGTGGCTTCGATGTCGCGCGAATCGGTGTAGCCGGTGGTGCCGAGGAAGCCGCATTTTTTATTCATGAACTCGCTCATCTCGTCGGGTGTGAAGCCCTTTTTGTTCATAAGATAGGGAACGATGGCGGGGTCAATCGAGCCGCAGCGGGTCCCCATCTCCACACCGTCGAGAGGCGTGAAGCCCATGGATGTGTCGATGACCTTGCCGTCCTTGACCGCCGAGATCGAAGAACCGTTGCCGAGATGGCAGGTGATGATTTTGGTTCCCTCCACGCGGCCGAGAATCTCGCACATGACGCGGGAAACATAGCGATGAGAAGTGCCGTGAGCGCCGTAGCGGCGGATTTTGTAGGTCTCGTAGACCTCTTTGGTGATCGGATAGTAATAGGCTTCCTCGGGCATGGTCTGATGGAAGGCTGTGTCGAAGACCACGACCTGCGGGACATTCGGCATCACCTCGGTGCATCCGTGAATGCCCATAAGGTGGGCTCCGGTGTGAAGCGGGGCGAAATCCCGGCAGAGCTCGAGCTTATCCAGCACGTCTTCGGTGACAAGGCAGCTTTCGGAATAGTAGGGACCTCCGTGGACGATGCGGTGTCCGACGGCCTCGATCTCGCTCATGCTCCGGATACAGCCGGTTTCGGGGTCGGTGAGGGCGGCGACGACATATTTCATTGCGACGGCGTGGTTGGGCATTTCGTATTGATGGACGATCTTTTTTCCGTCGCTCGTCTTGTGTTCGATGACCGAACCCTCCTGTCCGATTCGCTCACAAATGCCCTTGGACTTCAGCTCGCCGGAGGCGGTTTCGATCAGCTGATATTTCAAGGACGAGGATCCTGCGTTGACGACAAGTACGTTCATATTTCTTTCTCCTGTTTCTCCCGATTGACATTCAGGTTATCCTGTGGTAAAATACCCGTAACATACTAATTATAATGGTTTTATCCGGAATTTACAAGAGTTCCGGCGAAAAATTTCAGGATTTTTTTAAGAAAGAATGAAACATATGGTCTCGGTCGGCATCATTTCGGAATACAATCCCTTCCATAACGGACATATGCGTCAGATCGAAGCGATCCGAAGCCTTCTCGGACAAGATGTCGTCGTGGTCGCGCTGATGAGCGGCAATTTTGTACAGCGGGGGGACTTTGCCATTCTGCCCAAGGGCCTTCGGGCCGAGGCGGCACTTTGTTCGGGAGCCGATCTTGTGCTGGAATTTCCCTATCCCTGGTCGGGCGCCTACGCGCAGGTCTTCGCTCGGGCGGGGGTCTCTCTTCTCTCCGCGCTGTCGGTCGATTATCTCGCCTTCGGCAGCGAGACGGGCGAGCTTTCGGCGCTCCGGCAGGCGGCCGAAAATTTTGCCTCCCCGGAATTTGAAAAGGCGTTTGCCAGGGAAGAAAAGGCCTGCCCCGCGCTCTCGCATGCCGTTCTCCGGCAGAAGGTATATACGGCGCTCTACCGGCAAGAGCCGCCGCGGCGCGCCAACGACATTTTGGGCGCGGCCTATCTGGCCGCTCTTTCGGAGCATCCCGGCGGGCCCGCCCCTCTCTGTATCCGGCGGACGGGAGAAGAGAGCGCCACTGCCTCGCGCGCGGCGTATCTTGCGGGCGATTGGGAGACGCTCCGCACTCTTGTACCGGAGCATAGTTTCTCGATTCTTGAAAAAAGCAAGCCGGTCACGCTGCAAAGTGTCGAGACTGCGCTGCTCGCCTTCTGGCGGCTGACCGAGGCCGAACGCTTGAGGATCGCCGATCTTCCGGCCGATCTTGCCGAACGGATGGCGGCCGGTGCGAGAAAATGCGCTTCTCTCGACGCTCTGATGACCTATTGCGCTACCAAACATTACACCAACGCCCGGATCCGGCGTGGGATGCTTTCGGCAATACTTGGCGTCACCAGCGAGAGGCTCCAAAAGCCGCCGGCCTACACCCGCGTGTTGGCGGCCAACCGGCGCGGACGGAATTTTCTTGCCGCTCTCGCTCGCCCTGCCATCGCTCGCCCTGCCATCGCTCGCCCCGCCCTCGCCCGCCGGACGGCCGCACCGGAGGGCAAGGACGGCTCCCAAAGTCTTTTTTCCGCCCAAAAACTTTTCCCGGAAATCGCTCGGACAGAAGAAAAAAAATCCGATTCCCCCGCCGGTGCGAACAAGGGAAGGGAAATGAACCGAGAAAAGAGCGGCGATAAATACGGAGAGAAGAACGATGCCGGAACCCTCGGCGCTCCTTTTCCGATACTCACGAGAACGGGGGACTACCGACGCTATGACGATGAGGTGCAAAGGGCTGTTCTCTTTGCCGACCGAGCCGATCGCTTTTATGCGCTGGCCGACCCGAATCCTCCGGTAAATCGCCCTTTTATCCTGTGATTTCGGGAAAAAGGACAAGTTTTTATCGAAAAAAGGGATAGAATCCCTTGACAAAAGTTATTCTATGGATGTATAATATAACGAAAGGCTTTTTGGCCGGATTTTGAGGAAAGGAGATGCGGTATGGCAGTCAAGGTAAATGCGAACATTCCGGGCAAGTATCTTGTCTATCGCGATCTGCCCCTTGTCCGTGAGGGGAATATGATTTATTACGGCGATATGCGGGACAAGTACGTTCTGTGTCTGATGATTCTTTCCTATAAAACGGTTCCCACGCAGGAGCCGGGAAAAACGGTAGAGATTCCCGATACCGTGTTCGGACAGATCTGGAGCACCGACACCACGCTTTCGGATACCGAGCGCATGGTCAGACAGTTTGACAAAAAAGGGCTCGCCGAGGCGTTTGATTTCGGAATTTCCCAGCTTGAGCGGTACAATCGGAAGAAGTGAGAATGGGGCGGAGCGGCATGCGCCGTTCCTTTTTCATTTTTCCTTCCGGGCTCTTCGGCCGTTTTCATTGTCTTTCCGAGCATTCCCGGCAGTGCGCTCCCGGGTTGGATTTTTCGGTTCGGACGCGTATGGATCTCCTTCCCGTCCGGCAAGTTTTTTTTGGAAAATACTTGACAAACGTCACAGAGTATGCTATTATAGTAAAGCGCCGATTTTAGCGGCAAGCCCCTGTAGCTCAGACGGTAGAGCACTTGACTTTTAATCAAGGTGTCCGGAGTTCGAATCTCCGCAGGAGCACCAGCGAAAGCCTGAACCGAACACCCCTTTCGGGTGTTCGGTTCAGGCTTATTTTTGACTGTCTGTCCTTATGTCCGTTTTTTTCTTTTTTCTGTTCTGGTTGAAAAGGGGAGAAATCTATGGTATAATAGAATCGAACAATTGAGAATCGAGGGACGGAAAGTGAGAAGAAAAGACAGAGAAATCACCGGCCTGAACGAGATCACGAAAATCCTCGATCGGGCGGAAGTTCTGCGTATTGCACTGCATGACGGCGATTTTCCGTATATTCTTCCGGTCAATTTCGGATACGAAAGAAACGGACAAGAGCTTGTTCTCTATTTCCACGGGGCAAAAGAGGGGAAAAAGCACGAACTCATCCGAAAAGATAACCGCGCCGCCTTTGAGGCCGATTGCGGGCATATGCTGCTGCGGCCGGTGGGAGAAGAGCCCTGTACGGCAAGCTATGCCTATGAAAGCGTGACAGGTCAGGGAGTGATCGAGAAGGCGGAGGAAGAAGAAAAAGCGCGTCTTTTGGCCGGACTGCTGCGGCATTACGGTATTGCCGCAGAGACGCTTCGGTCCGACTCTTTGACGAACACGGTCGTATATAAGATCCGCGTCCTTGGCTGTACGGCAAAGCGAAGGACAAAAGACCGGTGACGGTCAAGCGCGCAGCAGAGATGACGGTCAAGCGCGCAGCAGAGAGCGCGGGCAGGAAGGGCGCTGGCCATGGCCGCCCAATGCCGGTGCGCTCTGTCTGTCGGATGGGATGGTTTTTCCTCTTCCGAAACGGCGTGAGGAAAGACTTTTTGCCGTCGGAATGCAATAGAATTAGAATAAAAAGTCCCGCAAAGGGAAAAGGAGATGACAGGATATGAGCAAAAAACTGGTGGCCTATTTTTCGGCGAGCGGCGTGACCGCTAAACTTGCGAAAACGGTTGCCAAGGCGGTCGGCGGAGATCTGCACGAGATTCTGCCCGAAAAGCCTTATTCGGACGCGGACCTCGACTGGAAGAATCCGAAAAGCCGCTCCAGTCTCGAGATGCGCGACCGTTCTTCGCGGCCCGGCGTGGCGAATCGGGTGGAAAACATGGAGGATTACGACACGATCTATCTCGGATTTCCGATCTGGTGGTATGTCGCGCCTACGATTGTCGAGACCTTTCTTGAAGGGTATGACCTGACCGGCAAGAAAATTGTTCCTTTCGCGACAAGCGGCGGTAGCGGCATGGGCAAGACCAACGCCCGGCTTGCCCCGTCCTGTCCGGGAGCCGTTCTGGCAGAGGGCAGACGCTTCGACGCGGATGCCGGCGAGGACGAGATCCGGAGCTGGGCGCAGAAGATTTCGTAAAAACGGCCGGGGAAGCGGACGCACCGAAAAAGCCTCATAGGAAAAACGAACGCCTTTCGCTGTCAGAGTAAAAATCAGCCGCACGTCGGTGCGGCTGATTTTTGTTGCTTGTGCGCCTGGCGGCGCACGTTTCTAACGGGTGCAAGTCCCAAATCCGCCCGGTAGCGGGAAGGATATAGCCG
>CALXKW010000012.1 GCA_944389045.1 uncultured Clostridia bacterium
TCTGCTCTTACCCGTACCTCCCTTCTCCGTCTCGCTGGTGACCCCCTTCCGCACCGCCGGGACCGGAGGATTTTCGGTGATGAACGCCTCCCTTGCCGGATACCACAACCCCGCTGCCGAATGGATCGTGGCGATCTTCATGCTGATTTTCGGCATCAACTTCAATCTCTTCTTTTTTGTGCTTGTCGGCCGGATACGGGAGGTGCTCCGCAGCGAAGAGCTCCGCGCCTATTTGATCCTTGCGGGCGTTTCCACAGCGGTCATTCTCATCAACACCCGTCATCTCTTCGAAAACTTCGGCGACTGTCTGCGATCCGCCTTCTTTCAGGTAACCTCGATCATGTCGACGACCGGATACGTCACCGAGGATTACGGGACCTGGCCGGTTCTTTCCCGGACGATTCTCGTCCTTCTGATGATGATCGGCGCCTGTGCGGGCTCCACGGCGGGAGGACTGAAGGTATCCCGCCTTCTGATCCTTGTCAAAAACGCTTTTCGGGAGATCAAGCATATGCTTCGTCCGCATTCGGTCAACCGTGTGCGGCTCGACCGGGAGGTTCTTCCCGAGGAAACCATCCGGGGCGCCGCGAACTATCTCGCCCTTTACATCGGCATTCTCGGCCTCTCGATTCTTCTGATTTCGGTGGACGGCTTCAACATCGAAACCAATCTGACCGCGACCCTCTCCTGTGTCAATAACATCGGCCCCGCCATGGGCGAAATCACTCCCATGGGAAATTACAACGGGTATTCGGCGTTTTCCAAAATCGTTCTCTCCCTCGATATGCTCCTCGGACGCCTGGAAATCACGCCTATGATCGTGCTCTTCTCCCCCGCCGCCTGGCGCCGCCGCTGACAGCCTGCTTTTTCAGAAGCGCTATTCGGAAAACGACCTGAAGCTTCGTCATGTCCCTGATGCCTTCCGACTCCGGAAAAAGCGAATATCGCAACGCGCGCATCGCCGCGCCGAATTGTCCAAAGGCAAAAGAACAACGCCCGGATATTCCGGGCGTTGATATCGTTACGCTGTTGTCCTGCTTTGCCGCTGGCACGCCTTATTGTTGCCGTACGTTCTTGCTATCGCGTTTTCTTCGGCTTTCCGGAAAGCCTTTCCTCAAGTCCGTCGGACGTCACCCGCAAAAGGGGCCCGTTCCCGAAACACGATTACCGGACGAAAAAGCTTTTTGGGCGCCTGTCCCAAGCGGAGCCTGCGCTTTTTACTCTATTCTCTGTATTTTCACTCTTTGAGCTGCTGCCCGCTCAAGCCGGCTTCGGATGTAGGAGGGAACCTCATCACAGGCAATCCCCAGCGCGAAAGAAAACTCACCGTGGATTATCGTCTCCCCGAAAAGAAGCGCGTCGCTGTCCGAAAAGGCAAGCTTTTTCCCGAGGGCAGCAAGCTCCCGCCGTCTTCCGTAAAGACAGCCGAGCATCAGAAGAAGATTTTCACACTTGGCTTCGGCGCGGATGGTACGAAAGAGCGCGGTACGGCGTTTCCGGTCTTCGATCCAGGGAAGCTTTTTCCCCGCCACCGCATCGATGGCGGCATCGACCTCCTTTTTCGTCATCACCGGTCGCATCTTGGAAACAGGCGAACCCTCTGTCGGAACAAAAATCTGCGCCCGCGCCTTTCCGAACGGGACCAGAACGTAATAAAGCTTTTCTCCCGAACCTTCGAAAGAGAGCGAACGTATGCCGTCGACACGGCACACCCCTTCGTTCCCATAGACAAGATAGTCGTTTACCTGAAACATGGCGGTCCTCTTTCCTTTACGGTCACACGGCGGCAGGGCGAATCATGGGATCTTTCTCCTTGTTTTGATTATATACCCTTTTGCAAAAAAGCGCAAGGGCATTTTTCTACAAAATTTTCAACGCCTTTTTTGTGTAAAAAAGCACAAAAGCGGAAATATTAACAAAAAACCAAAATCGCTCCGCCCGCTCCCTTTCTTCCGCTTTAAGCCCGACCGATTTTTCGAATGCGAAAAAAAGAACGGGTGTAGCATTGCAAATATGTGTGGACGAGTCAAATTCGGCGCTTTTACGAACCGTAACGGGCAATTTCGGCCATACGGCGACGCCGCCCTTGTCTCTGCCCCTCCGCCCGCCGAGAACGCACTGTGCGTGGCGGCGGAAATAAAGACATGCCGAGATATCCGGCCCTCCGGATTCCGTCGTATTCGGTAAAGTCTTGCATAGCGGGAAGCAAAAAGATAAAAGATAAGAACGGGAAATTGGTGTTGACAATCGGCAACATATATATTAAAATAGAGAAGTAGAATCGGATTTTCTTGTTCCGAAACACCTTTATCCCGATTCGGGCACAATCCTTTCCGCCCGACCTTTGTCCGATCTGTCTTTTCGGGAACGCGGGCAGATTCCCTTTTTTCGCGTTTTTCGCGAAGCGTCTTTCTGTTTTACCGATAAACCACGGAGATCGATTCGGCCGGTGCTCCCGCAAAAAGAGCCCCTTGTCTTGGTTTTTCTTCTCCCTTCATGCTCTCTTCCGCGGCCCGGTCCTCCTCACGGCAGTCAGGCTTTCTCCCGGCCACGCAAAAAACGAAAAAGGAAAGCGGCGTGAACTCTCACGCCGGAAAGTCTTTGTCTTTTCGGCAAAGGCGCGGTGATCATCATGCAGATGCGAAATCTCTTCAAAGGCAGAGCCCGCCGAGTGGTTTTAATCGCCTTTGATGTTCTTTGTTTTCTTGTCGTCTCTTTCTTTTACTGGCTTGTCACTCTGATCGAAGCGGGCTCTCTTCCCCAAGACGGCACCGTCTTCCTGCTCAACTGCCTTCTTCTTCTTTTCACGGTTTTTTTCTTCCGTCTGCTCTTCCGCGTTTACAGCAATATCTGGCGATATACCGACACCCGTACCTATTTTCGTCTGATCCTGACCGATGCGCTGGGCGGGATTTCAGCCTTTATTCTCTCTCTGATCACAAGGGTTTCGGATTTTTCTTCTATATGGCAATTTATCGTCATCGCCGCTCTGAACGCCCTTCTCACCCTGGCTTCCCGTTTCGTTTACCGCCTTCTCTATAAAAAGCAGAAGACAAACGATCTTCCCGACGGTCCCCAGATCAATCTGGCCATTGTCGGAGCGGGACAGCTCGGCGTTTTTCTCTCCAACGAGCTCTCGAGCAGCAGCACCTCGTCCTACAATCCGGTGCTTTTCGTCGACTGCGATGAATCCAAGATCGGCAGCAAGATCAACGGCATTCCGGTCTTCGCGGAAGACGACCAGCTGGAGCGGCGGCTTCGCGAACGGGGCGTCACCGAAGTCGTGCTGGCCGTAAACGGTCTGGACGGCGACAAGCTTCTCGAACTCTACGAGGTCTACACCCGACTCGGCTGCAAGGTCAAGATCTATGACAACCCCATCAAGGACGCCGACGACCCGAAGAACTCGGGCAAACGCACCATCCGCGACTTTGAAATCGAGGATCTGCTCTTCCGCCAGCCTCTGAAGATCAACAACAGCCGCACCACCTCCTACTACGCCGGAAAAACCGTGCTGGTGACGGGAGGCGGAGGCTCGATCGGCAGTGAGCTCTGCCGTCAGGTCGCCAAATGCCGGCCGGCCAAGCTCATTATTCTTGATATCTACGAAAACAACGCCTACGATATCGAGCAGGAACTTCTCCACTCCCACCCCGATCTTTCTCTCACAGTAGAGATCGCCTCGGTCCGCGACCGCGAGAGACTGAACAGCATTTTTGCGCTTTACCGACCGCAGATCGTCTTCCACGCCGCCGCCCACAAGCATGTTCCGCTGATGGAGCACAGCGCCTGTGAAGCGATCAAAAACAACGTGCTGGGCACGCAGAACACCGCCGACATGGCGGAAAAGTACGGCGTCGAGAAGTTTATTCTCATCTCCACCGACAAAGCGGTCAATCCCACCAATGTGATGGGCGCCTCCAAGCGCGTCTGCGAAATGGTCCTGCAGTGCCGCGGCGACAGCAAAACCTGTTTTGCCGCCGTCCGCTTCGGCAACGTCCTTGGCTCCAACGGCTCGGTGATTCCCCTGTTCAAGCGGCAGATCGCCGCCGGAGGGCCGGTGACCATCACCGACAAGAGAATCATCCGCTATTTCATGACGATCTCCGAAGCCAGCCAGCTGGTCATGGAAGCCGGCGTCATGGCGAAAAACGGAGAGCTCTTTGTCCTCGACATGGGAAGGCCGGTTCGGATCTACGATCTGGCGGTCAATATGATCAAGCTTTCCGGGTTTGTTCCCGGTGTGGATATCCGTATCGAGGAGATCGGCCTTCGTCCCGGAGAAAAGCTTTTTGAGGAACTTTTAATGAAGACCGAGTCGCTCACTAAGACCGAAAACAACATGATCTTCATCGAAAAGGACACCCCGCTCTCCCGCAAGGAGGTAGAGGACAAGCTGACCATTCTCTCGGCCGCGGTGCGCAAAATGCAGCTCGATATGGATCCCATCGCCGTCAAGGAGGCAATGAAAGAAGTGGTTCCCACTTTCCACGAGCCCGAAGAAATCAACATGCGGGCTTCTCAGGCGGCCGAAATGCGGGCCTGCCGAAAGAATGTCTGAGAAAATCGGAATCCTCCGGAAAAACTCGCCGCGAGAATTTCCCATCCAAAGGTCCGCCCTCTCTTTGCCCGTTTCCAATCCCCTTCCGAACCCTGAGGACCTCTTATGAAAAAAGTACGGTCGCCCAGGAGCGATTCGTTTTGGAGAAGTTTTTTGAAAAGGTCTATAAACCGGGAGCGGTCTCTGAAAATCAGAGACCGCTCCCGGTTTTGCTAATCGAACCCTGCCGAGCTTCGTCCTCGCTTCGTCGGTCTGCCACGGGAGCGAAAGCTTCACACGCCGAACAGCCCTTTTTAATGCGGCCTCCGCCTTCTCATTCCCGTATGCCGCCTGATAGCTTCCGCCGCTCCGGCCTTTTCGGATTTTTCCTCTCATAACCACCGCTTCGCTCCCCGTCAGTCGTCGCCAACCCGCAAAAATCGAAAGAGCGATACCTCCGGTGAAAAAGCCTGTTTCGCCTTTTTGTCAAACAAAAATTTAATAGGAATAAATTGGCAACACTCAAGCGCATTCGGTCGCCCGCAGCGTGCGTTTTTATCATAATATACAAATTTTAGCAGAACGCTCTGTTCCGTTTTTTCGGTTCGGTTCTGCCGGCAACTGTTTTTGAGCAGCTTCCCTTTCCCGCTTTCGTTTAATCCGCCGCATCCCTGCCCCGGGCGTCCGCCTCCAGACGATAAACGCCTCCGTGCCCGCCGAAAATCTGCCAGACGCCGGGAGAAAGAAGCCGGAACAGCGCCTCCCTTTCGGCTTTTGCCAGCGCGGGGTCGCTGTCTACCGCCGTCATCAGGTAAGGCGCCAGGCGGTTAAAGGCGGCTTGTTCTTTGGAAAAGCCCTTGATATGCACAAAAATATCCCCGGTAAAGGCCAGCCGATGCTCTCTCTGCAAAAAAACGACCTCACCCGGCACATGCCCGCCCTTTCCTTCATAGGCTTCAAAGCGAAGACCGCAAACCGTAACGTCCGGAAGGCGAACAAACAGCCCCTCCGTCCCCTCCCGCGGAGCAGCCGAAACGGCGCTCGGTACCCCCGTGCCGCCGCAAGTCGTCTCCGGCCTCGCACCGCAGCCCTCGCTCTTTCGAACCACGGGACGAAAAATCGCCGCCGCACAGACGGCTCCTTTCTCCTCGGATACGGCGTTCTCTACATGTGCTTCCTGCGAGGGAAGCGAGGGATCCAAAACGATATAGCGCTCGCGCTTATCGGCAGGAGGGCGGTAACAGGAAAGAATCTTGCTGATCCGGACATAAGGACGGTGAAGCGGATTTTCCTCACGCAGGGCGGGAAGCCCTTCCCTTTCGCGTCGGAAATTATCGTATCCGACGCGGCTGAGAACCACCCGGTCGAAAAAATCGAGACAGCCGCAGTGATCGACGTCGGCATGCGTCAGAAGGAGAATTTTCGTCATCGAGTCGAGCGCGGGAAAAAGACTTTGCAGCGTCTCTTCCCACTCTTTGCGGTAGCGGGCAAATCCGCAGTCGATGGCCAAAAGAATATTCTCTCGCACGATCACGCAGGTGTTGCTGCCGCAGGGGGGCTCGATAAGTGTAACCGGCAGTCCTCCCTCGGTATAACGCGTGATGCGCGGCCGATAATTTTCTTTTTCATGGCGCTTGAGAAAGTCGGCAAAACGACCGATGTAATCGAAGGTCTTGTAGGCGGGGCTGTTCCGCTCGTCCAATACCTGCATGATGCGGTTGGCGTTGATGAGAAGATGTCGCTTTTCCCGCGGGGTCAGCCCCAATTTTTGGAAAATATTGTCAGAAAACGAGAGATAAAAGACGGTGTTATCCAACACTTTTTCGCTCTTGTCGTAGTCGATCACCCGTACCGGACAGAGCAAAGCGGCACGGCGGATAAACTCCGAAACCTCCTTACCCTTTTCGACAAACAACCCCATTTTAAAAGCCTGAAAATCGCTTTCATCCTGCCGCGAACTGATATAGGAAATATTAAAGCCGAAGCGGTGGATCAGACGCAGAATCGGAAGAAGAGTGCCCGGCCGGTCGGGAAGCGTGAATTCCAGAAGCACCACGCTGCCGTATGGAATTTCCTCCTGCAAATAGCCGAGCGCCGCCAACTCCGCTTCGGCGGCAGTCAGCATCTCTTCCTCGCCCTCCGCTTCCAAAAAAAGCATATGGGTATCGACGGCCTTGTTATAACTGACGCGGGTAATATTGAGCCCGTAGCGCGTAAGACATTCGTCCGCCTTCAGAAAAGCGCCCACCCGGTCAGGCATGGTGGTCGTGAAAGTCTTTTTCGTTCGCATAAGTCTCTCCCTTCCCTTCTCTCTCGCTTCGGTAAAACGACGGCCGCAAGACCGGTGCAGCGCAAGCAGAGAGCCCCCTTATTCGACCGGGATATTCCCCGCTCCGACGCGATTTTCTTGTCCAAAGTGTGCATGCTCCCGATTCTTTAAGAAAGGACCCGTGTTACCGACCCGTGTTACCGTCTGCGACGCAATCCTTTTCGGCACCGCATTTTTGAAAACCATCCCGGCTCCTATCTCCGGGGCTTCCCTGCCTGTATCGTCTTCCCGCATGTTCGCATCCTTTTCTCTTATCCTAACATAAAACAAACCGAAATGCAAGCGCCTTTGCGTTGATAGAATCCTTTTTTGCGTTCGCCGCTTCTTTTTTCTTGTTTCTTCAGACTCTTCGTCTTCTCCTTTGCGTTTCTATTGAACGTGCCCCCGCTTAGGTGGAAATTCAGAGAGATGTTTTCCTCCGCAAGAAAAAAGAACATGCCATATATTCCCTTTTTTGCCGTCCTCCATCGCCCACACATCGCCCGGTTCCCGCCGTTTTAAAATCCCGCCTATGAAATCCTTGCACTACAGGAAAAAATCGAACAGGCTTCACAAATCGCGCGTTTTCGTCATTTCCTTGTGATAAGATAGAATCGCCGGGCATTTCCCGACATTTACCACAGCGGCGCCTGTTTTAGGGCATCGGGGATGCTTTTCCAGATAGGCGAATTCTGTCGAAAACCCGCCGCTCGCGTCCCTGCCCGCTTTTTCTCACTAACCGATAATCATAATAGAGAGGATTTTAATCATGAACAATCCCTTTTTTCGTTCCAAAAAGAAAGAACTTGCCCCCAACTCATCCGATTGTTCCGGACAAGTTGTCCTGATTCCCACCGACCGCATTTTTCCGAATCCCGCGCAGCCACGCAACCGCTTTGACGAAGTGGATATTGTTGCACTGGCGGATAGTATTCGCCAACACGGCCTGATTCAGCCGATCTCGGTTCGTAGATCGACCAAAAGCAGCTTTCCGAACGAAAAATACTATGTGGTCGCGGGCGAACGCCGCTTAAGGGCATTTAAAATGCTCGGAAAAGAGGAAATTCCCTGCCTTTTGGTTGACACTTCCCCTTTGCAGTCTGCCGAACTTGCCATCATTGAAAACATCATGCGCAAAGATCTCAATCTCTTTGAATATGCTTCGGCACTCGAGACACTGATCGAAAAATACGAGCTGACACAGGAAGAATTGGCAGCCAAAATGTCCACCAGTCAATCCAATATCGCAAATAAGCTTCGTCTTTTGCGCTTTACCCGCGAGGAACAGCAGCTTATTCTCGAAAAGAAGCTGACTGAACGCCACGCCCGTTCGCTTCTTCGCATTGCTGACCCGGCCGTGCGTTTTCGTGTCGCACAGTATATTGCCGATCAAGGCTTTAACGTCAAAAAAACCGACGAGTATATCGATCATCTTCTGATCCCGCCCAAAAAATCAGAAAAGAAGGCCAAGCCCTACGACGCCGAGGCGGTCTGCCACACGTTTTCCAAAGCGCTTGCGTTTGTGAGCAAGAAAGGCATTCAGGCGCAGAGCGAACGCATCGAAAGCGACTCAGAGATCCGCCTGATCATCCACATTCCGAAAGCGCTCTCTCACTGAAGGCGTTTTTCGTAATGTAAGCATCCACAGACAACGTCTTCACTCGGTTTTTTCGGCTGGCGCAGGCTTCCGTAGCCACAAAAGTGCAAGATACTGTTTCACGTGAAACACGGATCATTTTTAAGAAGGCATAAGGCTGCTCTGGCAGGCAAACCATAGACATCACATACGAAAGCAAAGTTCTTAAAAACGCCTTTCCAATAATACGACGGAATTGCGCGAAAAATTTTGATTACGTTTTTGCAGAATCCGCTTTTATGCTATCAGAGAAGAACTTCCGGTTTATGAATGACGCGAGCCGAGCTTGATTGTGCGCAAAAAGTAAGCGGCCAAAGCAAAAACGGCAGGGAAGTGCCAAGTGCCAACAAATGCTCTTAACTTCCTTGTTTTTAATTTATATCGCATATTATCGCAGCTCCTTAATCAAGGCATTGCTTAAGCTGCCATAAATCAAAAGGAACTGTATGTTTCACGTGAAACAAAAATCATTGTAAGGAGCCAAAAGAAAACGCACACTAAGCCCGATTATTTTCAATCATCCCTTGACTGAAGGGAAAAGTTGTGCTAAAATAGAGACAAACCATCAAAACGGAGGGAAGAATGGGCAAAATCATCGCTTTTTCGAACCAAAAAGGCGGCATTGGAAAGACTACAAGCGCCGTCAACATTGCCGCATCGGTTGCGCATTTGGGGAAAAAGGTTCTTCTTTGCGATCTCGATCCGCAGGGAAACGCAACAAGCGGCGTCGGAATTTCCAAAAAGACCGATAACACGGTGTACGAGGCGCTGATCGGCCGCGTTTCGCCTTCGGACGCGGTTATCAAAACCGAGTTTGACAATCTGTATTGTCTTCCTTCAAACATCACTCTGGCCGGAGCGGAATTCGAATTCGTCGATATTGAAAACCGTGAATTTCGTCTGAAGGCCATACTCGACCAGCTTCGCGGGGACTACGATTATATTTTCATTGACTGTCCGCCTTCGCTGGGCATACTCACCTTAAACGCTCTGGCGGCAGCCGACGGAGTTATTGTGCCCATGACCTGCGAATACTATGCTCTGGAGGGTCTCTCTCAACTCATGATCTCAATCCGGCAAACCAAGAAATTTTACAATCCCGAGCTCGAAATTACCGGCATTCTGGTCACCATGTACGACAAGCGTCTGAATCTGACCCGTCAGGTTCTCGAACAGCTCGAACGTTACTATGGCGATAAAATTTTCAAGACCAAGGTTATCCGCAATGTGCGTTTGAGCGAAGCACCCAGCCACGGCCTGCCGGTCATCTACTACGATCCGCACTCCAAGGGAGCCGAGCTCTATCTGGAGATTGCCAAAGAACTTTTGAAACGCATTTCCTGAGAAAAGACTCCTTTTAACCCTCGTTTATTGCAGAAAGGCCAACGCCGACAGACTTGTACCCAGGCATTTCACAAGAGAAAGGAAAAGAAAGGTATGGCATTCAACAACCGCAGTCTCGGAAAGGGACTCGACTCAATTTTTGCCGAAAACTCCGAGGAAGAGAAGGGCGGCTTGACGATGCTCCGTGTAGCCGATATCGAGCCCCGAAAAGGACAACCCCGAAAGGTTTTCGACCCCGAAGCGCTCTCCCAACTGGCCGACTCGATCGCCGCTAACGGCGTGATTCAGCCCATAGTCGTCCGTAAAGCGGCGGGGGGCTACTATGAAATTATTGCCGGCGAGCGACGCTGGCGCGCTTCCAAGATGGCGGGACTGTCCCAGGTCCCGGTCGTTATCATGGACACCGACGATCAGAAAACCGCCGAGCTCTCATTGATCGAGAACATTCAGCGCGAAGACTTAAATCCGGTGGAAGAGGCGAACGCCTACAAAATTTTAATGCAAAATTTTAATCTGACACAGGAAAATCTGGCGCAAAGGGTAGGGAAGAGCCGCAGCGCCATCACCAATTCGCTCCGTCTTCTCGATCTGCCCGCCGAAGTGCTGAAGATGCTGGGAGAAAACGAGCTTTCGGCCGGACACGCCCGCGCGCTTCTCGGAATGCAAAGAAAATCGGACATTCTGCGCGCCGCCGAGCTGGTCATCGCCAAAGGCCTTTCGGTTCGGGCCACCGAAGACCTTGTCCGCAAGCTGAACGCCGAAGCAAACGCACCCGAGGAAAGGGAAATCGAAGAGGCAAGCGACGTCAATTACATTTCGGAGCTGGAAAAGGCACTGCGAAAAAAATTTGGACGCAAAATCAAGATTTTCTGTGGAAAGAAAAACAAACGACTTGAAATCGAATTCAGCGACGACAACGATCTCGAAGCTCTTCTTGCTCAAATTGGCGGAAGCAATTTGCTATAATTCTTTACATAAAATATAATAACTTATATAAGAAAGAAGAATATTTTATCATGATTGACATTAAATATATGAAAGAGAATCCCGAAGAGGTGATTGCGCGGCTTCGCCAAAAGGGGAGGGACGCCGAGGAAGAGGTTCATCGCATCCTCGAGCTGGACGCCATCCGCCGCACCCTCATCGCGGAGACCGAAAGTCTGAAGGCCGAGCAGAACCGGGAATCCAAGCTGGTTCCCCAGTACAAAAAGGAGGGGAAGGATGTTCAGGCGCTCTTTGCCCGTATGAAAGAATTGGGAGAAAAGAGCAAGGAAAGCGACGAGAAGCGCAAGGAAACCGAAACGGAGCTGCAATCCCTCCTTTTGAGTCTCCCCAATCTTCCCGACCGCGACCTTCTCGCAGGCGGAAAGGAAAACAACCAGCCCCTGCGCTATTTCGGGGAGCCGCACAAATTCGATTTTGAGCCGAAAAATCACGTCGACCTCTGCACCGACCTCGGGCTGATCGATTACAAACGCGGCGTCAAGCTCTCGGGCAGCGGCTTCTGGATCTACCGCGGAATGGGTGCGCGCCTTGAGTGGGCACTCCTCAACTACTTTATCGAAACCCACCTCGGCAACGGCTATGAGCTTGTCCTCGTTCCGCATATGCTGGGCTACGAATGCGGCCTTGTTTCCGGGCAGTTCCCGAAATTCCGCGACGAGGTCTACTGGCTGGAAACCGCCGAAGACGAACGGCGGCGCTTCATGCTTCCCACCGCCGAAACCGCGCTGGTCTCGCTTCACCGGGATGAGATCCTCTCCGAAGAGGAACTACCGCGCAAATATATCTCCTATACCCCCTGCTTCCGCCGGGAAGCGGGAAGCTACCGGACCGACGAACGGGGTATGGTGCGCGGCCACCAGTTCAACAAGGTCGAGATGGTGCAGTACACCCTTCCCGAGAAGAGCGACGAGGCCTTTGAAGAATTGGTCACGCACGCCGAGAATCTCGTCAAAGGACTCGGCTTTCACTTCCGCACCGTCAAACTGGCGGCCGAGGACTGCTCGGCCTCGATGGCCCGCACCTACGACATCGAGATCCAGATCCCCTCGATGCAGGGCTACAAAGAGGTCAGTTCGGTCTCAAACGCCCGCGATTATCAGGCGCGCCGCGGCATGATGCGGGTCAAGCGCAGCGACGGCCGCATCGAATATCTCCACACGCTGAACGGCAGCGGCCTGGCAACCAGCCGGATCCTGCCCGCCCTTGTCGAACAGAACCAAAACGCCGACGGCAGCGTCACCGTGCCCGAGGTGCTCCGTAAATATGTGGGCTGCGACGTGATCCGAAAGGACTGACCGTCCTGCCTTCTTCCCAATAGTAAGAGAAAGGGATTCCCTATGCAGGTCATCACCTCATTTTTCGCCCAAAACCATGCCGCTCTGAGCGCCAGTATGGTCTCCATTCCGCTCTTAGTCTGGGCGCTCTACGCCGGCTTTGTCATCGGCGTTCTTGTCATGTACTACAACAAAACCATCCTCGGAAAAGCCATCCGCGCGCTTCTTGAGAAAGGGGCGATCGGGGAAGAGAACGCCCGCACATCCGAGGAGCTCGGCATCGCCAGAAGCGCCCTGATTCTGCACTCGATCCACAAAGGGACGCTCGGGCGCTACGTCCGCATTCTCCCGCCGTCCGATGAGAACGGTGCGGAACGCTACTTCCTAAACGAGGAAGACCGCATCCGTGCCGAGCTCCGCTACTCGAACAAGGGGAGCGATCTCTATGTGGTGATTATGGCACTGGTGATCTTTCTTCTCATCGCCTTTTTGGCCGCGCGCTATCTTCCGATGCTCCTCGATCTCGCCGGGGATCTTCTGTCATGAAAAAAAACATCTTCTTTTCCTCTGCGCTCCTGGCCTCGGCGGTGATGTTGCTTCTTTTGGTGGTAACGCTTCTTCTCACCGGCTACCGCTTCCGAGCGGTCGACGCCGAAGGGTACGGGAAGATCTACACCTTCGGAACGGCGGAAAAGGGAACGGTCTACTACCGCGACTCCACTGCCTCCTATTACGGCAAAGACCGGCTGGTCTTTGAAAACGGCGACGAATATGTCGGAGAGATCGTCAACTTTCTTCCGAACGGCCAAGGAACCCTCACGACCGCCGGCGGAGAAGTGCTCACCGGAAATTTCGTCAACGGCCTGGCCGAGGGGGAGGGCGTCTATACCTTTGTCAGCGGGGATTGCTACGAAGGGCCTTTTGCCGCCGGGGAATTCAGCGGGGAGGGCCGTCTGACGCTTGTCTACGACAACGGAGAAGAGGTGCTCGAGGGACTCTTTGCCGACTCCCGCCTGAACGGTTCAATCTCATATTTTTACAGAAATGGGACATCCTATATAGGCGGTTACAGCGACGGACTGCCCGACGGAAACGGCGTGCTCACTTTCGCCGACGGCGAAAGCTACAGCGGTGCTTTTCGCAAGGGCGAGATGCACGGATACGGCAAATACAGCTTTGCCGACGGCAGCGTCTACGAGGGACAGTTCGCCAACTCCCGTCCCAACGGCTACGGCACCTATACTTACGAGGAAAACGGCATTTCCAAAAGCCTCTCGGGACAGTTTTACAACGGCGTGTTTGTCGACGGCGAGGACATAGAGGCTGAATCCTGACCGCAGATTGGCGGAAAAATCCATTCGTACCGTAAAAAGAACCCAACCGGTCCCGGACAAGGGACAGAACGAAAAGAAAGAAAGGCGCCTCTTCGCTTTTCTTTCCCGAAAAAGCCCCGTGTCCCGCGGGATATCGGGGAAACGGAGCACGCGTCCTTCCGAATCGCTGGGTCAGGCCGCGCCCGCACGCGATACGCCCTCGCCCTCTTACGAAAACAATTTTACCAAGGAGATTCAGGAAAACGCCGCGCAGCAACGGCAAGCGCACTCGGATTTCCCGCGTGAAACCTTCGAAAGCGCTCCGGCTTGCACAAACGACCGAAGAAACACCCGCGAAAAGGCCCCCAACGCCTTCCGGGAAGAGCTTTGGGACATCGCTCGGGAAGAACGCCGGAATGAGTCCGGCAGGACGGAGAAAAACGGCTTTGCAGAAAGCACCGGCCGGGAAGAAAGCGCGGCGGCCCTCGAGGCGGAAAACGGCCGGAATAATACGCAAAATCCCGCCCTTTCGCTCGAATATCCGCATGCCGGCGAGCTTCCCCGCATTCTCTTTGTCACCAACGCGCTTCATACCGGCGGGGCCGAAACGCATATTCTCTCGCTAACAAGAGGCCTTCTCCGGCGCGGCTATTTTGTCGCGGTGGTCTCGGCGGGAGGCGAAATGGAGGCCGAGCTGGAGGCACTTGGCGTTCCGCATATCTATGCGCCGCTCGACTCCAGGCTGCCGCACCATCTGCTGGCCTCCCGCCGGATTCTGAGAAAAGCGGTAAGACAGTACGACATCGACATTCTGCATTCTCACTCCCGGCTTGCCTCACTGGCCTGCCGCATGCTCGGTTCTTCCGCTAAAAGGCGTTTTGTCTCGACGGCCCATCTCGACTTTCCCGTAGGGCCGCTCACCCGCCGCCTCGGCTTCTGGGGGGAAAAGACCCTCGCCGTCAGCGAGGATATCCGCGGTTATCTCATCCGGGAATACAAGCTCTCCTATGAAAATATCGTCCTGACCGTCAACGGCATCGATACCGACCGCTTCGCTCCCCGTCCGACCGAAACCGATCCGACGCAGCCAGGCTCGGCCTTCGGCAGCGCCGGATCCGACGGCGGCAAAACCTTCAGGGACCGCGGAGCTTCCGGGAATTCCGAAAATCTTGTACCGGCGGGAATATCTCTCACGGCCGCCGAGAGCGGCGCAAAACAGGCCCTCCGGCCGGCGGGCGACAAGATTCTTCTCCATGTGAGCCGCATCGATAAGGATCGCGCTTACACGGCTTTTCTCCTCTGCGACATCATCGGCCTCCTCAACGAGCGCTACGGCGTCCGGCTGATCATCCTGGGAGGCGGCGATCTCTACGATAAGCTGAGCAAAAAGGTAAGCGCCGTCAATCGTCTTTACGGCGACATTGTCAAGGCCCCCGGGCCCGTGACCGACATCACGCCCTATATGCAGAACGCGTCGCTCTTCGTGGGCGTCTCCCGGGCGGCGCTCGAGGCCATGTCCTGCGGGATTCCCACCATTCTTTCGGGAAACAGCGGCTACATGGGAATTTATCGGAAATCTCTGCTTTCCGAGGCGGCCAAGACCAATTTCTGCTGCCGCGGGAAACCGCCCGCCACCCGAAGCGCGCTTCTCTCTGACCTGGAAAAGCTTTTGCAGGCCGACGCGGCTTTGCTGAACGAGATTTCGGCTGAATGCCGGACAACCGTCACCGAGCATTATTCGCTCGACAAAATGGTCAGCGACTATGTAGCCTTTTACGATTCTCTGCGTCCTCTGAAGCGCAAAAAGCGGAACAAAATCGCGATTCTCGGCTATCACGGCTACGATAATCTGGGAGACGAGGCGATTCTTGCGGAAATGGTGAAGGCCCTGCGCCAAAAGGAGCCCGCATGCGGCATCACCGTTCTATCGGGAAACCCGAAAAAAACCTCGGCAACCCACTGCGTCTGTGCCGTCGGCCGGAAAAGTCCCGCTGCCCTGACCGCCATGCTGTCGGCGCACATTGTCTATGTCGGCGGCGGCACCATACTTCAGGCCGATTCCTCCCGGCTTTCTCTTCTTTATTATGCTTTTCTCATCGGTCTGGCCCGACTCGGCGGAGCAACCGTGGCCTATTGGGCCAACGGCATGAGCCAGTACCAGGGCGCGATGCAACCGATAGTTGCCCGGCTGTTGCGCGGACGCACGGTCATTACACTCCGCGACGTGCAGTCTCAGGACATGGTGACCTCGCTCTTCGCCAAAAAAGGGAAGACTCCCTTCTTCTCGGCCGTCACCGCCGACAGCGGCCTGCTGACCCCTCCCTGTGACCCCTCCCGCTTCCACGCGCTCCGAGAAGAGTTTGCCTTGGACCGCTACGTTCTGATTGCAACCAACGGTTGCATTCGAAGGCGCGATTACGCACGCACGCTCGCACACGCGGCGATGCTGGCGGCCGAAAAAGGGGACCGGCCGCTTCTGCTTCTGATGCAGCCGCACGCCGACCGCAAAAGCGCCGAGCGAGTGGCCGCCGAAGTCAAAAAGCGCTGTGGACTCACGATCCCGATTCTTTCGCCCTCCCCGCGCGAGGCCGCTGCGTTGATCTCTTCTGCCGTATTTGTCCTCTCCTCCCGCCTTCACGCGCTGATCTTTGCCGCCGCGGCCGCCGTCCCGGCCGTCGCCTACGGGACGGGCGATAAATGCCGGCTTTTTGCCGAAGAGCTTTTTGGGGAGGCCTTTGCTCTCTCGGCCGATCATGACGGTGAAAACGAACTAAAATACGCGCTGACCGCGCTTTACGAACAAAGAGAAACCCTCCGCCACACGATCGCCGAAAAGGTCGGTCCGCTCAAACGGGCAGCCGAGGAAACCCCGCAGATCCTTTTCCGCGAGAGCGCAAGGCTTGCCGAGGCTCTTGTCGGCAAACATCCCAAAAAACGAGCGGAAAAAGCTGCACGCCGCGCATCCGCCGCCTCCGGACGCACCCGTAACACGCCGAGCTGTCCGAAGGAAGGGAGAGCAAAGGAGACCCGTCCGGCAAAAAGGAGACGAAAGGAACAAAAAATACACGCGCGAAGCGAAAAGCTATCCTCTCTGCCGCCGGTCAAGCCCGGGGAAGAGCGCTTATAAAATCTTCTCCGCACAGTTTCTCCGGAAAAAGATGCTTTTCCGCCTTCTTTGAACAAATACGCTCATGATTGCCTGAAAGCATAGAGAAAAATTCTTCAGCTTTTCTCGTTTTTTCTTCCGTTCTTCGAATTCCGTTTCCTATGGCTGCCGTTTTCTCTGTCTCTTCCGCACATCGACCGCTCTTTTGCGAATTTATCTCTTATTTCAATACCTTTATCAGGATACCGAAATGGGTAAAGGCCCGCCCGGGAGCGACGATCCCTCCTTCCGGATTTCCTTACCGACCGCCGTCGCCGGGCCAAAAAGGCCCGGCGACGGCCCGGGCTACAGAATCGATTCAATAGTTCTCGATCAAATAAAAGAGCCCCAATACCTTTGATCGCAAAAGGTCGACCGGCAGAGGAGGACGATTCCCATACCGGTTAAAAGGAGCTTCCGGCCGTATCCGGAGGACACGGCCGCCCCGTCAATACAATCTGCGAAAAAGAAAGGACGTTCCATGAGAATCAAGGATATTACGCTTGCCCCTTCCGGGCGGGACAAAATCGAATGGGTCAAAAGCTATACTCCCGTCATGGGAATCATTGAAAAGGAGTTTCGCACAGCGAAACCCTTTGCCGGCAAAAAAATCGCCATGTCGATCCATCTCGAAGCCAAAACCGCCTATCTCGCCATGATCCTGCGGGCGGGCGGCGCGGAGGTGTCGGTCACCGGCTGCAACCCGCTCTCCACGCAGGACGACGTGGCCGCGGCTCTGGCGGCCGAGGGCTTCGAAGTCAACGCGGTACACGGCGCGACGCCTGAGGAATATACGCGCGATCTGACCGCCGCCCTCTCCTGCTGCCCCGACCTCATCATCGATGACGGCGGCGACTTCATCGGTCTGCTTCATAGTTCCTGCCGCGCTTACGGAAAGAACCTCATCGGCGGCTGCGAGGAGACCACCACCGGCATTCACCGCCTCCGCTCGCGCGAACGCGAAGGAAAGCTCGATTACCCGATGATCGACATCAACGATGCCGACTGCAAGCACCTCTTCGACAACCGCTACGGAACCGGGCAGTCGGTCTTCGACGCCATTATGCACGAAACCAATCTTGTCATCGCCGGAAAGCGCGTGGTGATCGCGGGCTACGGCTGGTGCGGCAAGGGCGCGGCCATGCGCGCCAAGGGACTGGGCGCCATTGTCTACGTCACCGAGGTGGATCCGGTGCGGGCCATCGAGGCGGTCATGGACGGGTTTACCGTTCTTCCCATGAATCGGGCCGCCGAAATCGGAGACATCTTTCTCACTCTGACCGGCTGCCGCGACGTCATCACCAAAAAAGACATGGTGAAGATGAAGGACGGCGTTCTTCTGGCCAACGCGGGGCATTTTGACGTGGAAATCAACAAAAACGACCTTCTGTCGCTCGCGGAAGAGGTAACTTTCCGCAAGCCCTCCGTTACCGGCTACCGCCTCTCCGACGGCCGCGTTCTCAATCTTCTGGCCGAAGGACGCCTGGTCAATCTGGCCGCCGGCAACGGCCATCCCGCCGAGATCATGGATATGTCCTTTTCCCTTCAGGCCAAATGTCTGGAATACTTAGCAACCAAAGGTTTCCTCCTCGAGCATCGGGTCTACGACGTACCGAAAGAGATCGACCGCGAAGTGGCGCTCTTAAAGGCCCGGGCGCTTAAGGCCGAAATCGACGTTCTGACCCCGGAGCAGATCGCCTATCTCAACGCTGCCGAATGACAGATTCCCGTCCCGTCGGAAGATTTCGTTTTTCCCTGTAGCATCTCCTTCGGCCGCTTCCGGCTTTCCTATTCTTCAGTTTTCGGCCGCTTTTATGAAAGTCTTCCGTAATATAAGGACGGTCAGCCCTGTCCCGCCTCATAATCCAACCTATCATAAGGAGAAAAATCATGCCGAACATTCAGATTCTCACCAACCTTCCGGTTCCTGCTGAAAAAACGGACGAAATCAAGACGCTCATGGGGAAAGCCATCGAAACCTTCCCCGGGAAAACCGAGCGCTGGCTCATGGTCGAAATCCGGGACAAAGCCACACTTTATTTTCAAGGAAGCGGCGCGCCCTGCCTTCTCGCGTCGGTCGAGCTTCTCGGAAGCGCCACGGACGAGGTGTACGAAAGGATGACCGCGCTTCTGACCAAGACGCTCTCCGAAACGCTCTCCCTGCCGCCCGACAGGATATATACCCGTTACTCGGAATATACCCACTGGGGCTGGAACGGAAGCAATTTCTGAAAAACGCGGTGCACCGTCATGCGAAAGCTTTTTTCCCCGCACCTTCGCGCCCGTGACGGCCGGCAGCAAGGGCGGCGCAAAGCTCCCTGAACTCCGGCCGAACCGGCGCATTGAAGAAGCCGCGGCGAGGCCGCAGCGCCTCGGAAAAGAAGCGATCGGAGCCCTTGAGCCGCGGGCAAAGACTGTCGGAATAATCGCTTTTTATCCGCCACATGAGCCCGGCGAGAGGCTTCCGGACTCCGTTTTTTGTGAAAAGCGGCAAAGAAGAGGCGTATCTTGCGCTTTTTTTCGTTAAATACCGAATTTTTTCTTGTAATATACGCTTTCCTATGCTATAATGAAAAGGGCGGACGTCAAAGAGCTCCGTCCTTTTCTTTCAAAAATCATAACGGAGGAAGACCCATGAAAACTTTTCGCAAAATAACGGCCCTTGTCCTCTCGCTGCTTCTTTTGCTGGGCGCCTCTCCCGCGCTCACCGCGGTGGCCGCCGAGGCTTTGGCAAATGCCGCGGACGAGGGTGCAAACATCGAGGAAAAGACGCTCTTTTCCTCTTCCTTCGAAAGCGACGACCCCGCCGTCTACGAATCCAAATCGGACGGTCGACACTACCAGAATCTTGCGCGCTATGAGCTTTCCGGCGTGCTGGCAGGCGAGTTCACGGCGAGCGTTCTCCTTTCCTCTGTGGAAGGGTCTCCCGATTTCAAGGCCGAGGAAGGAAAAAACATGCTCTTCGACCGCTCGTCGAGCACCAAATTCCTGACTGACATGAGGCCGTCTGCCACAGCGCCGGTGACCGTATCCTTTTCGCTGCGTGAGCCGGCGGTTCTGGGCCTCTATTCGATCACCTCGGCCAACGATGAGGACGGCCGCGACCCCAAGAGCTGGACACTTTACGGCTCAGCCGACGGGGTGACCTATCAGGAGCTTGACAAGCGAAGCGGCGAGCGCTTTTCCTCGCGCGGCCTGAGCAAATCCTACACGGTGGAAAACACGACCGCCTATCTCTACTATAAGCTTGAAATCACCGAGAACAACGGCGGAGGCATGACCCAGCTTGCCGACCTGCGTCTTGCCACCGGCATCGGCTCGGAAGAAAGCGTCGGCGACTCCCCGATGGAAAGCGTCGTCGGAACAGGGCCCGACTCCTCCTGGGCCGGCACAGGCGCCTTCACCGGGGAGGGAGCGCTCTCGGTCTACGCGGAACAAACCTCGAAGGAGGAAAGCTACGCCCGCAACCTGCTCTTCGACGGACTCAGCATTCCGGTGACGAAGATCACGAAGCTCTCTTATGTGCACTTTCCCTCCATCGCCTCGGGCTACGACTACGAGTATACCGCGATGTACCTGACCATCGACCTGAAATTCAGCGACGGAACCTATCTCTCGGCGCTCTCCGCCCTCGATCAGAACGGCTTCGGCATGGATCCGGTCGCGAAAGGCTCCTCGAAATCCCTTTATTCCAACCAGTGGAACTACATCGAATCGAATATCGGCGACGTGGCCGAAGGCAAGGTAATCGAGAGCATCTACGTCTACTACCGCAAAAGCGAAACGACCGAGCTGCACCGGTTCCTCGCCTACTTTGACGACCTTGTGATCGAAAACCGGGCCGACGTCGAAGAGGAACACCTCTCGGACTACATCAACACCCTGCGGGGCACAAACAACACCACATCCTTCTCCCGCGGGCTGACCACGCCCTTCTGTACGATGCCCAACGGCTTCAACTTCTTTACGCCGGTAACCAATTCGGGCTCGAACACCCATTACAATTATTTCAGCAATGAGATCAAGCACTTCAGCGTCTCGCACATTCCCTCCACCTGGACCGGGGACTATGGCACCTGGCAGTTCATGGCCAACACCTCGGTCGACTCGGACGATCTGTCGGGCATCAGCTCCGCCGATATCCGCACCGAGAGCCTCGGGGCGACCTTCCGCCACGATAATGAGACCGCCAAGGCCCATTATTACAGCGTCACCTTCGACGAGGGCAGCCGCGCTTCGGGCGTAACGGTCGAAATCACGCCCACGGTTCACGGTGTTTATGTCCGCTTCACCTTCCCCGAGGACGCGGAGAACGTAAACGTCATCTTCGACTGCGTGCGGGCGGACGGCAGTCTGTCGCTTGCGGCCGACGGCAGCTTCACGGCCAAGAGCAACCATACCGACCGGGGCTCGGGCGCTTTGCAGGTGGCAGGATCGTTCGACCAGACCCCCTCTTCGGTCAAGGTCTTGGGCAAACAGGGCATCGCGGTCTTCCCTAAGGGAACGACCGAGGTCACGATGAAATTCGCCACCTCCTTCCTCTCCCAGAATCAGGCCAAGCACAATCTGGAGCTGGAAATCACGGAAAGCGACAGCTTTGACACGATTTTCGAAAAGGCACAGAAAGCCTGGGACGATATCTGCTCCATGATCGAGGTCGAGGGCGCCAGCCGCACCCAGCTCGTGACGCTCTACTCCTGTCTCTACCGCATGTATTCCTATCCCAACCTCTACAGCGAAAATGAGGGGACAAACGAGGAGCCGGTGTGGGTCTACGCCAGTCCCTACAAAAACGGACGCAAGACGTCCGGCAAGCTCTATGTAAACAACGGCTTCTGGGACACCTACCGCACCGCCTGGGCGGCCTACGCGCTTCTTACGCCGACGCTCGACGGCGAGCTTCTTGACGGTCTGATCCAGCACTATAAGGACAACGGCTGGATTCCCCGCTGGGTGGCCCCCGGCGGCACCAATTCGATGCTGGGCACCAGCTCGGACATTATCTTCGCCGACGCCTATGTGAAGGGCATCGAATTCGACTACGAATCCGCCTTTGAATCGATGCTGAAAAACGCCGCCACCGTATCGGGCGACGTGACCAACGGCGGCCGCGCGGAAAACAACACCGCGATCTTCAAGGGATACGTCTCGAACGCCACCGCCTACGGTCTTTCCTGGACGCTCGAGGACTACATTTCCGACTACTGCATCGGCGTCATGGCCTCCCGCCTCGGATATGCCGATGAGGCGGAATATTACTTCAACCGAGCGCGCTTCTATGTGAACATGTTCAACGCGGGCTCGCGGTTCTTTATCGGCAAGAACGCCGAAGGCTTCTGGACCAATACGAATTACGACGGAGTCGGCTGGTGGGGCGACTATTCCGAGACCAACGGCTGGACCATGGCCTTCGCGCCGGTCTACGACGGAAATGGACTTGCCAATCTTTACGGCGGAAAAGAAGCCCTGTTCGATAAACTGGAAAGCTACTTCGACGACAGCCTCGCCGCGATGAAAAAGGTCGCGACCGGCACAATCCACGAGATGGTGGAAGCGCGCGAGGTCCGCATGGGGCAATACTCCCATTCGAACCAGCCCGCCCACGCCATTCCCTATCTCTATGTTTACACCGGCGCGCCCTACCGCACGCAGGAGGTAGTCCGCGAGGTGCTCTCGCGGCTCTATGTGGGCAGCGAGATCGGCCAGGGCTACTGCGGCGACGAGGACAACGGCGAAATGTCGGCCTGGTACGTCCTCTCGGCCATGGGCTTCTATCCCCAGAACATGGGGAGCGGCGAATATATCATCGGCTCGCCCCTCTTTGAAAAAATGACGGTTCACCTCGAAAACGGGAAGGACCTCACGATTGTTGCGAAAAACAACTCGTCCGAAAACATCTACATCCAGTCGATGACCCTGAACGGCAAGGCGCACGACCAGGCCTTTCTCACCCACGACGATATCAAAAACGGGGGCGAAATCGTCTTCGTGATGGGTTCGGAGCCCTCCGACTGGGGCGCCGAAAGCACCCCCACCTCGCTGACGGCCGGAAGCGAAAAGGCCGACCCCGCGGAAGACCTCGTCACCTCCCGCATCCCGATCCGAACCGAGGCCTTTTCCCCCGATAAAACGACGAACGCGGTCTACGCCGACGGCATCGACGAGGCCGCCAAGCTCTTCGACGACGACAGCAACACGAGCGCCACGCTCAAAAACGGCGACAGCGTGGTCTATACGTCAAGGAAAGCCTCGCGTCTTCTCCTCTATACCGTCACCGCAGCTACCCGCAGCAGAGCGCCCTCTTCCCTGAAGCTCGAAGCCTCGGCCGACAACGGCGAAACCTGGGTGGTCTTGGACGAGAGAAGCGAGCTCTCCTACGACTGGAACAAGTATACCCGCGCCTTCGCGATTCCCGACGGCGTTTTCGGCAACTACACCGCTTACCGCCTCACCTTCGGAGGAGGGAACAGCATACAGGTCGCCGAGGTGGAATTCCTCGCACTGAGCGCCGACGGAGAGGCGGGAGAATCCTCGACCAAACCCTCTCTGCCCGGCGAGAGCGGAACGCCCGGCACCGACACGCCCGAGCCGCCCGATACTTCGGCGCCCGACACCTCTGCGACTCCCGGGACCCCGGAAACGCCCGATTCCACAAAAGGGGATGAGGACGGAAAGGACAATTCCTCCCTCGGACTGATAATCGGCATCGCGGCGGCAGTGATTGTCGGCGGGGGCGGGGTCGCCGCCTTCGCGATCGTATACCGCAAAAAGAAAGAGAACCCGTAAGCCCCGCAAAGAGACGGCGGAAAACTGCTCTTTCAATCCCACGCGGAAACGCGGAAGAAAACCGCTTATCCGCCTTTCTCTCCCTTTAGAAAAAAACAAAAATCCCGCCCTCACAAAATGAAGGCGGGATTTTTTACCGAAAAATGCGGGCGTACAGGGGAAAAGCGCATTGCGGTCAATGCAGAAGAAGATCTACACCTCGATGCGAACCACTGACCGACCCATGAAAAAGGCAGAGAGAGAGGGGGGGAGCGAGACGGCCGCACACCGTCAAAGTCTCTCTCCCACACGCTCTCTCTTTCTCTCTGCCTTTATATAGGCTTTTCCTAAACCGATCTTTTTTCAGCGGCGATGTGCGCTCTTCCATTGATAGAAGAAGCCGGCCGCCGCAAGAAGAATCGTGACGACTAAAATCAGGGCGGCGTTTTCAGTCGAAAAGCTTCCGGTCAGATAGGAATTCAGCTGACTCACCGTCGCCTCTTCTCCGACAAAGAAATCGGGAAGGCGGCGGATATCGACCACAAAAAAGAGCAGGGGAACCGCCAGTAAAGAGGCGCCGTTATAAGCGGTAGCAAGCATAATAAAGAGATTGCACCATTTGATGAGATCG
>CALXKW010000013.1 GCA_944389045.1 uncultured Clostridia bacterium
ACCTTCCCTGTCGCCCCGGCGAAGAAAGATCTTTTCGATCTCCCGCTCGCTTTTCAGAGCCTCTAAGAGAGCGTTTCGCCCGTAGATCAAATTTTCGTCCGTCGCGTCGGTCTCTTCGGCAGTACAGCGTTGCCTTTTCATCGCGTAGTTTTTCGGATTCGGCCGATCCTGCCGATCTCCGGGAGAGAATTCCCGCTCCCGACCGCGCCTTTTTCTGTCCGGATTCATCGTTTTCCCCACCTATCCTTCGGATTTCTACCACAGTATAACACAATCTTCGTTTTTTGTATATAGTTTTTTTCAAAAAATCAAATGGCAAGAGAGAAACGGCCCAAAAAAGGAAGCATTTTCCATTTTCGGCAAAGGCAATACCGATTGGCCGCTCGGCGCCTCTGCCTTCTGACCGACATCCTTTTTATCCCATCCGCATCCACGTTCGAATAGCCCTTTTCTCTCCCACGCTGTAATCACACTTACGCATCAAAAACAAATAACACGCCCGTAGGCGTGTTATTTGCTGAATTGATTGATTTATCTCAATACAATCTCACTCTTGCATCACTGAGCTGCCTTCATTGCGGCAAAGCACTCGCTGCAGTAAACCGGTCTGTCGCTGGTGGGCTGGAAAGGAATCTTGGCCTCGCCGCCGCATCTCGCGCAGGTCGTCACAAACATTTCTCTTGCAGTTTTGCCCGCGTTCTTGCGATTGTCACGGCAGGCTTTGCATCTCTGAGGCTGATTCTGGAATCCCTTCTCAGCATAGAACTCCTGCTCGCCGGCAGTGAAAACAAACTCCTCACCGCAATCTTTGCACTTCAATGTGATGTCCTGGTACATGCTTTTCTCCTCGCTTTAAAAAATGGAAAATTTTTACCCCGGACGGACTCAAACCGTCACCTTTGCAATAAGTACAACGCTCTTTCTTAAGCTACAATGGGCATTTTATAAAATCAAAAGAATCCTCACAGAAATACAGCTTTTCACAATCTTTTCCGAAGTTTTCTTTTAATTCGATACACCGCGTTATCGACAGACTTAACGCTTTGCGACAACTCGCGCGCGATCTCGGAATAAGAGCATTTGTTTGCATAGAGGGTAAAAACCTTTTGTTCAAACGGTGAGAGAAGGGCCTGCACTTCACCGGACAAGCGGCGGATCTCCTCCGCACCACGCGGAGAAGGCGTCGGATCCAGTTTGGGGATACTCGGCTCGGATTTCAATCTGCTCTGCGACGCCATTTTGCGTCTGACCGATATCAATCTGTTCTTTATACAGATTTTCGCGTACAGACCGAAGGTCACCTCGGTCTGTTCCAACCGGAAACGAAGAGCCGCTTTATAAAGCGCCATTATCGCTTCCTGTTTGAGGTCGTCTCTGTCCAGATCCGGACAGCTCTCGGAAAAACTCTGCGTCATGGAGCCGATCAGTCCGGCGTAATCGTCGCATAGGGAGGAAAACGCCAGTTCGTCGCCGTCCTGGACCGCACGCAATTTTTCAATCAAACTTTTTTCCATGCTACCCTGTCAACGTACGACCTTTCTGTCCAACAAGCCATGACGGACCGTCAAGTATCCTTCTTTTCTCTTATTCTTCACACAACGAACACCTGACAAGGTTATTATATCACAAATTTACAAATTGTCAACATATTTTTTTGAAAATTTCTACAATTTGATTTTCTGATAGATCGTTCAGCAATTCAGCAGAAAATCAATCTCTCCGGTCAGAAGAGCCATCACGCCTCGCATCACCACCTCGGGTCGGTCGTCAAAATTGTACTTCATCAGTTCGAGTTGTTTTTCGTTCTCCGCAATCAGCTTGATTTCGAGGATCGTTTCCTCCTTTTTCAGAATACGGCAGGTAAAATCAAACTTTCCGTCCGCCCGGGACTTGAAGAAAGATTCGATATGATTACCGCCGTTCTTGTAGGATATCAGACGCAGAGCACTCTTCAGGCTTTTGTTTTTGATAAAGCCGAGAAGATCCGAGTGGAGGTTTTCCGCCACATGGACGCCCTGATCGGAAATGATATAGTAAGCCTTGCCGTTTTCCACAAGTTCGAGGACGTTGCCGCTGTCCAGAAGTTCGGCAAAACATTCGGCAAACTCGATCGGTCCCACCAGACCGTCTTGTACTACGATATCGTTGATATCGGTGTAATCCATGGGTTGGTTGATGTTGTTCAAAAGGTACAGGATAAAAATTTTGATGTCGTTTTTGTCGTGTAACTGTGCCTGCATAGCGTTCGCCTTTCCTTAATTTTTATACCTTTGAGTTCCTTACAGATGCCGGCCGCTTCCCCTTTTACCGCGCTTCCGTACCGGACCTACGATTTCCGCCCTGTTCTCCGCTCCAAAGGCAGGGATATTCTCTATCGAAAGCGGAAAGGGCTGCCGCAACATCCTTGCAGCAGCCCCGTTTTGAACTCACGGTTTATCCGCGCGATCGTCGAAAAGCGCGGCTTCTGTGAGGGCTATTATTCCGTCTCGGCGGCGGTGGTATCCGCAGCATCGGTCTCTTCAACCGCAACATAGTTGTCATAAGAGACGTCGCGGAAGATCGGAGCGCCGAAATAGGAGAACTCCAGATCGTCAAGCTCATCGGAAACTTTATAGGCATTCTGATAATAGATCACAGGCGTGATCGGCATATCGGTCAGAAGAAGCGCCTCGGCTTCATGCAGAAGCTCGGCCCGCCGGGCAGCGTCGGTCTCGGTCATCGCCTGCTCCATCAGGGCATCATACGCACTGTTGGAATAACCGGTGACATGAGGCAACGTAATATCGAAGTTTGCCGAATCGGAGAAATCGTATGCTCTTCCCGAGAAGACAGTCGCAAACTGGGCGAGAACCGGGAACGCGTCTGTCGTCAGCATATTGACGTCGTAGAACATCACGTCAAAATCGCAGCTGTTATAAGCATCGACAAAGGAATCGTGAAGGAGTCCGTCGTAAATGACGACGTTCTGCCACTCTTTGATCGGTTTTCCGTCTTCGCCGATCTGATCGGTGGTCACCAGCATTCTCTCGGTATACGTGGTCAGATTGTACCCGTAAATCTTAAGAGAGACGTCAAATCCGAGCTCCTTCCAGACTTCGGCGGCATACTGTGCAATAAGGATATCGGTCTCGGTCGCGCGGATCGAGATACTGAACGAGCCTCCGCTCACCCCGGCCTCCCTGAGCAGCGACTTGGCGGCATCAAGATCGGCCGTTGTGGAAATGGCGTAATCTTTGGCATTGTCCTTAAAAGAAGTCTTGCGGGTGGTGTTGAACACGCCGCTTGTCACCAGCGTATCGGCCGCCTCGGCATACTTCCCTAAAGAGGCGATCTCTTCCCGGTCAAGCGCCAGCGAAAGAGCTTTGCGGGCCTTGGCGTTCTGGAAAAGCGTGTTGGCGGTGTTGAAATAGAAGGCGCCGGTCATCATGCTGTTCACCGTCTTGACGCCGGTAATCTCTTCGGTCAGAGGAAGCGACGAATTGTAGAGCGCGCGGTTGTTGCCTTCGGCGCCCGGCTCGTCGATAGTCGAGAAGAGCAGCTTGTTGTCACGTATTTTTTCAAGCATCGACTCGGCATAGTCTATCGAATAATCCGCTTTGACCTGTTCAAGGATCTGCTCCTCGGCCATGGCCGTCAAAGCCGCCTCAAGATCGGAACCATAGCTCTCCAGCTCTTCCTCAGTCATCGTCGCGCGGATCGCCTCGACGGTATCGGCCACCATGTCGCTGCCGTGCTGTTGTCTGTAAGCGTTCTTGACCTGCGTGACCATCGGAGCGATGAAGGTATTAACGTCATCGTTTCCGTAGGTCATATTGACGTTGATCTGATACGGAACCACATACTTGTCGAGACTCTGGTTCTTTTCGGGATCAAGATAATAATTCTTATTGCGCTCCAGCGTGATATAAGGACGTGTGGAGACGGTGACCGTAGTCGAATTCTCGTTGTCATCGCCGCTTCCGCTCTCGGTAGTACCGAAGGAGACGCGCTTTAGGAAGAACGGTCCGTTCGACTGCATAATGGCCACCAGCGTGGACCAGTCGTTTTCCTTGCCCGTATCCTTGTCATAAATCTTGTTGATCACATCCTTGCGGATCGGATAAAGCGCTACCGACGCGCAGTTGTACATAAAGGTCTCGGGATCGGCCCAATCCTCCAGAATGACGGTAAGCGTATCCTGCTTCGCAGCGCTGATGCCGAGGTCAGAGACCGTCATGTCTCCGCGCTTGACCGCCGCCGCGTTTTTAATGGGAAAAAGCAGCGAAGCCGCCTGGCAGTTGAAAGAAGGATCGAGAATCCGCTCCCAGGAATCCACAAAGTCCTCGGAGTCCACGGTAAGGCCGTCGCTCCAGCGCGTGGTCTTCAGTTTGATCTCCAGGACCTTATTTCCATCGCGGTCGATGGAGGTCGTCCAGCTGTCGGCCAGCGCACCCTTTACCTTACCCTTGGAGTCGATGACCGTGAGCCCCTCATAGAGCAGGCTGAGCAGCTTGGAGCTCGCCTCATCCGCATAGGCCACCGCCGGATCCAGACTGACCGTGTAGGGTGCATACACCTCGATCACGGCGCCGGGATTCTCATCGGTCACTTTGCCGCACGAATTGAGCATCACGACCAGCCCCGCCGCCATACAGACAACGAGAAGGATCGAAATTACTTTCTTCAGGTTTTTCAAAACATGGTCCTCCTTGGCTTTGTGCAATTAGGTTGGATTGTATAGGGGGCGGAAAAAGATCCGCCCCCAGATGTACCGATATCAGGCTATCGCGTTTCTTAGGTTATTATATCACTAAACCTTCGGTTTGGCAAGAGATATTTTTCCGATAAAACTTTCTTTGCGGCATTTCGTGTTCTTGCACAAATCATTTCGTCTTTTTTGTTGATTGTATCCAATATCTGTTCACAAGAATTTTACAATCTTAGCACTATTCTCTGTATGGTTTCGGATATCTGTGGCAAAAATCCCGATAGAGGAATCCGGAACAACCGGCTCGATCAAGCGCTTCTTTGAGGTAAAATATGGACAAAAAGGAATACCTTCACACCGACCTTGCCATCGAAAACGAAAATGTGGCCGGCCGTCTTGCCACAGAAGGGGTGATATACGAAGAAAACGAGGAAAACGGCGTCTCTTCCCTGACCGTCAAAATCACCGACGCCGCAGGAGAACAGGCGCTCGGGCGCTCCAAAGGCACTTACATCACGCTGTCCTTCGACAAACTCTGGGATATCGGCGAAAAAGAAGGGGCAGCGGCGGTAACCAATGCCCTGAAAAAAGCGCTCGAGAGCCTCTTCAACGAAAGCGAAGAAAAAGAAAGCGAAAAAAAGCCGAAACGGATTTTGGTGGTCGGCCTGGGCAACCGGGCGATCACCGCCGACGCCATGGGCCCCTCGGTCAGCGACCGCATCGCGGTCACCGGCCATCTGGCGGAAGAACCGGCGCTGGCCGCCCTCCTGCCTAAGGATCTGCTCTTCGCCATCGCCCCGGGCGTCATCGGCAAAACCGGCATCGAGACCTTCTCTCAGGTCAAAAACGCCGTCGAGGCCAGCCGGGCCACCCATGTGATCGCCGTGGACTCTCTGGCGGCTCTGAGCGTCGACCGCCTATCCCGCACGATCCAGCTGACCGACAGCGGAATCGTCCCCGGCTCTGGCGTGGGCAACCACAGGGCCGCTCTGAATCGGAAGACGCTCGGCGTCCCCGTGATCGCTCTGGGCGTGCCCTCGATCGTCTCCTCCTCCACGCTGGTCTGCGAGGCGCTCGAGAAAGCGGGCATCTCCGAACCGGATCCGGCTCTACGGCCGATTCTGGAAAACGGGAAAAGCTTTTTTGTCACGCTGAAAGACTGCGATGCCGCCACCGAGGCTTTGGCCGCCGTCATTGCCGACGCCATCAACCAAAGCGCCGAAGCGATTCATACCCGCCCGGGTGCCGCCATACACTAAAGAGAGGAACTCCTTTCCACCGCTGCCACATTTTTGATCGCCGCCCCGCGCGGCAAGGAGATTGTAATGGATAAAAAACCGTCCTTCAAAACCCCCGAAGGAAGAGAAAAAATCTTCCGCATCTGTATCTGTGCCGTGGCCATTCTGGCCCTCAGCGCCGCCATCACCTACATGATCCGCGGCATCATTCTCGACACCAACGCCACCAAACGTCTTCTCGCAGAGGCCTTCATGGCCATCGACCGCGAAGAGGAGGGCGAATCTTCCGATAAACAGCCGACGACCTCCGATCCGGAGGACACTTCGGACGTCCCCTCGGACGACCTTCCCACCGACACGGTCGAGCTCGTCTCGGTCGATCTTTCCTCCCCCAAGCCGGGAATCAGCAACTACACCTCTTACGGAATAAACGAAGAGGCTCTTTCCTCCCACAGCTTTTCCTTTTCCCTCTCGGCCTCTCCGCTGGTTCTGATTCTTCACTCCCATCCTGAGGAATGCTACGCTCCCGACGGCGCGTCGGCGGTCGATGCGGCTTTCGGCTTCACAAGCAGCGACAAAAGCAAGAATGTATTTGCCGTAGGGGAAGCGGTGGCCGAAGTTCTCACCGCAGCAGGCATTCCCACCCTGCACGTCTCCGACGACAGCGGCAACGTACAGGAGATCGTGACAAAATACCGTGCGCTCTACCCCTCCATTCATTTTGTCCTCGACCTTCACCGCGACGGCGTATACACCACAGACAACCGCATCGTCCGCTCGGACGGCAAGAGCGGAGGCAGCCCCGCCGCGCAGCTGATGCTGGCGGTCGGAACCGGTCAGGGAAACGCCGCCTGGCAGGACAACCTCGCCGCCGCCTGGCAGATTTCCGAGCTGATTTCGGCATCCCAGAACAAGATCATGCGGAAAATCCTTCTCCGCCCCGAGAGCCTTCAGCAGGAATATGCGCCCCTCTCGCTCTCTCTCTATGTGGGAACCACCGGCAACACCCTTTCCGAGGCCGTCACCTCCGCCCGTCTTTTCGCAAAATATTTCGCCATCTTCCTTCTTCAGTCCGACACGCTCCCGCCGTCTCTCTCCTGAGGCGGGCTTTGCCGCCGGACCCGGCCGCACGCGCAGAATCGCCGGAAGAAAAACAATTAAACGGGAAGAGCTTTTTTGCAAAGCTTTTCCCGTTTTTTCCGCGCAAAAAAGGGGGCGCAGCCTCCTACTTCCCCTTTCCGGCATCACCTACATCGAACAAAAGGACTCGTCAGCAGGACAGGCATCACAGGGCGGAAACCAAACAGGTTTGAAATAGAGCACCGCGTCCTACCTGTTTGCCCAAAGTACTTACGGAAAAGATCCGGGACATCACGAAACCGTAAAGGAAAGGATTTCCTTTACGAGCGCCACATGCGCCTGGTAACGCTCCCCCTCGGTCTTGATATTCGCCAGATAGGTAGGCTTTACAAGGCAGAGCAGCGCGCCCTCCGCCACCGGTTCGAGAGCGGTGTAAAACCGGCCGAACTCGGTCTTTGAGAAATCAATGCTGTATGCGTCGTGCGCCGATTCGGGAATTTCGTCCAAAATGTCGGCAAGCGGCATAAACAGATCCTGACCGGCAAACCGCTCATAGACATAGGGATCGAGCAGACAGAGAAGCATTTCCCCGGTGATAAGCCAGTTTTTGATCTGCTCAAAAGCGCTGCTGCGCAGGGAGACGTCGTAATAGAGCGAGTCGCCCTCGGCGGCGGCCTCCTCCTGCTTTTCCTTCAGCTGCTCGTCCGAAAGAAGCACCACGTTGGTCGCCCGCACCACCTTCTCCCCGTCGCCGTTGGTGTCGGAGGACAGGGCGGAGGCAAAGGTCTTTTCCAGCTCTTCGATGCCCTCTTCGGTGAGAATCGCCGGCCCCGCATAGAGAAGCGTTATGTCCGGGTCGGTTTTTTTTGCCATCTGCACCACGCCGATCACCAGAATGGCCGCAAAAAAGGTGATGATCAGAGTATGCCATTTGTAATGATACCAGAAATTATCAAGCCATTTCAGAAATTTTTTCATTTTAGGAACGGGTAGACTGTCAACAGCCTTGTTTCAGATTTTTTGTGCGACTTTCTTTGTTTTCCCGGCCCGCCCTTCGCGTTTTTTCCGCGTCTGTGAAGAAAGGCCGGAGGCGTATGTATTATCGATCAGCTTCGCCGCTTATACACGACAATTTCGGCGTCGGAGCCGCCCTCGCCGTATTGAGAGACCAGAAGATGCTCCTCATCGGCCGCCAAGCCGTAGCAACGGTCGCTTCCCTTTTTGCAGAGCTGATTTCCCAGATAGATTTTGTCGTCGTCCCAAAAGCGTATGCTCTGTCCGCTCGGCAGCCGGTATTCCAGATTGACAAAGGAGCCCTTTAAGGCGTGCAAATCCTTCACTTCCTCCATATCCTCGATGCCCAGCGCGTTGAACTCCGCAATCAGCCGCTCTTTGACAGAACAGGTGCCGCAGTCGCAGCCGCTCTCTCTTTTACCCTGCCCAAGACAGCAGGAAGCGATTACGCACGCACTGCCGAACGGATGTCCGTCGGTCGCCTCGCAGCCCCGGCAGGAGTCCCGATATGCGCAGGCCTGACAGTCGATTTTGCAGAAAGTTTTTCCCATAGCCATACCTCCCTGACCATACCTCCCGGCCGTCGTGAAGAAAAGCGGGAGATTCGGCGAAAGATTTCGGAAAAAACCAGCGGACGATTGGTCCGAACGTTTTCCCGACAGCCGCCCTGTCTTTTCTCTTTATATCCGTATTATAGCATCGGAATCCGAAAAAGTCAAATCCGACCGCCAAGAATTTTTACGCTCCCGACGGCAAAGCCGCATGCCCCAAACGCCGAAAAGAAGGTCTGCGCCACGTCTTTCTTTTCGCCGCACGAGAGCACGCCGCCAGAAGACGAAAGAAGAGGCGGGTGACGGCCGATCCCGCAGCCGTCAGGAAAAGAACGCCGTATGAATTCACCGTATTTCCATAAAAAATTCTTCCTTCGAGCGATTATTCAAAATACTTCTGATGCCTCTTGAAAAACTCATAATAAACCTTTATATTTCCCAATTCCCACCAGCTTCTCACTGCAACCGGCGTCTCGTCGAGATCGTAGATCAAAGCGCCGCCGAGGGCCAGAAGAAAGGGAGAATGCGTTGCCAGAATGAACTGACAGCCGCAGTAGCGAGCCATTTCCTCGAGCTGGCGCACAAGCTCAAGCTGCATTTTGGGGGACAGGCTGTTTTCAGGCTCGTCGAGACAATAGAGCGTATCCTCCTTCAGATTGGTCTGAAAAAAGCGAAGCGCCGTCTCCCCGTTGCTGTGCATTCTGACCTCCTCTCCGGCGGTTCTCTTGATAAATTGACGGCGCGACACCGTTTTTCGGCGCGCTAAGATCTGCAGACGCAGCTTTTCATAATCCTGCATGCCCGAAAAGCGAACGGTGTCGCCGTACCGCAGCTCTCCCCAATCGCCGCGGGCGATTTGCTTGTTTTCGCTGATTTCGTCGTTGCTTGCCCGGATCGCCAGCATATGATCGAAGATGTCGTCGCTTGTGAGAATCCGGCTCTCGTCGGGAATGCGAAGAGGACGGCCTTCGTCGTCACAGGCGGGCTCATACTGACAGCACGCGGCATAGGGCGCGAACATTTCGCCCGAATTGAAGGGCGCAATCCGTTTCAATTTCAGCCTTTCCGCGATCAGGTTCAGCAGAGTGCTTTTTCCGGAGCCGTTTCCGCCGTAAAAAATCGTGATTTTCTGAAAACGGATGTACGAGAATTCTCTGGAGGAAAAGAGCCTGCAGGGATAGGGATTGTCGATATATCCGAACGAATTGCCGTTGCAGTACGCCCTTTCGTCGAGCAGGCGCTCCTCGTCGGCCGGCAGAGTGAAGCTCTCAAGATACATAAAAAGTCCCCTTCCATTCTTAAACTACGCCGGAAGATGCCGCTTCCGTCTGCGGCATCCCGATCCCCGTCTCTATCCTTGTTTTCCGGTCTCTCCGTGAATTTTTATTTTCTGTAATCCTCCCGCACAAAGGGCGGCTCGATTTTATCCGAAACCAACAGCCCGTATTTTTGCGGATGCCGGTATGCGTTGCCGTGTACTTCGGTTTCGCGGTAGCGGCGAAGCCTGTCCAGATCCAGACTCGCCATATAGATGCCCTCGCCTGCCGCTGCCTCCAGAATACAGGTGTCCCGGGAGCCGTCGGACTCGGGAAGATAGGCGACCCCGTCAAAAACGCTCGACGCGCCGTTGCAGTCGGGAACGCTATCGGGATAGTTGCAGGTGGCGATGGCCAGCATGTTTTCATAGGCTCTCGCACGAAGCTGGGAAAGACGGTTGATTTCCATCGGGCAGGCATTGGGCACGAGAATCAGCTCCGCCCCCTTCAGCATAAGGATGCGCGCGCTCTCGGGAAATTCCCGGTCGTAGCAGATCATGGCTCCGACCCGGACCTTGCCGCAGGAGGTGTCGAGCCCGGCAACGTAAAAATCCTCCCCCGGCGTCAGATCGCGTTCGGCGTCAAAGTCACAGGTATGCAGCTTGGCGTAGGTAAGCCTTCGTTCGCCGAAGCGATCGAAAAGAATCAGGGTATTGCGGGGATTTCCCTTGTATTCCTCCAGCAGCGTGATGCCGATCGCCATTTCGAGCTCCTTCGCAAGCTGCCCGAAGAATGCGACAAATTCCCCGTCCGCCGGAATGGCCTCGGCCGTCCATGCGGAAGCCGGTCTGCCGTAAATCCGATATCCGTTGCTCCACATCTCGGGAAAGAGCGCAAGGTCGGCGCCTCTCTTTCGCGCCTTTCGGCAGGCCTTTTCTCCCTTTTCCCGGTTTTCCTCCAAAGAGGCGCCGGGCGCAATCTGCAATAGGGCAATGTTCAGCGTACCCATAACGTCAGCCTCCGCTTTTTATTTCGACCGCAAACCGGTCCGGATGAACGCTTCCCCCGGCGCAAAAAAACGCATTCTCATCGTTTTGACCGCAAAGGCCCGGAAAAACGGCCTTTCCGAGTCCTTCTGCCGCTGACCGCACCGAGAAGGTATGTAGGTCCGTCCCCTCTCAGGCAAAAGCTACCGCCAAAAGCCTCCCATAGCGGGAGCAAAGCGGACCGCGGGGCGGGCGGCCGAATGACCCCGGGCGTCCTCATTCTTCCGTAATGGAAACAATCTCCACGATCGATTATAACACGCTTTCAGGTAAAAGGCAACGGCCCGGCCCAAATTCGTAATAACGATTTCCTGTCCGCAACGGCTCCTGACGCCCTTCTCCCCTATCCTGCTTACGTTTTGCCCATGCGGACAAAAAATGAGCGCACCATACGTCAGGCGCTCATTGCGGTCGGAATTGTTGGGCCGCGGAAGATCCGCTCCGTGTTCTCAGGCGAATCGAAAAGCCCGAAAGGACCTTATGTCCAAACCGGTTTTCCGAAACGGCCGAAGTTCTCAGTCGCTTTCCTTCTTTTTCTTCCAGGGAAGCTCGTCGTCCGCCGCCTTGAAATTGTATACCGGCTTCATGACGTCGATAACGTCCACAGTATCCCGAATGACGTCCAGAATATCCTCCAAAGATTTATAGGCCATCGGCGCCTCGTCTATGGTCTGATCGTTGACCGACGTGGTATAGACTCCCTCCATCGCGCTCTTATACGCTTCAAGCGCGATGGTCTCTTTCGCCTGTTTACGGGACATAAGCCTCCCTGCGCCGTGAGGGGCCGAGTAGTTCCACTCCGGGTCGCCTTTTCCTATCGCAAGAACCGAGCCGTCCCGCATGTTGATCGGGATCAGAACCTTCTCCCCCGCATGGGCGGCGATTGCGCCCTTGCGAAGAATCCTCTCTTTTGTATCGATATAATTGTGAACGGTATGGAAGGACTCAACGGCGGTCATTCCGGTTCTTTGCAGAAGGATTTCCGCCATCTTTTCCCGGTTCCGGCGGGCAAACTGCTGGCAAAGCTCGATGTCGTAAAGATAATCCTCCAGAAAAGAGCCATACAGCCAACAGAGATCCTCCGGCACGGAAAGAGCGTGCGTTTTATATTTTTTCTGCAGGTCCTTCAGCGCATCCGGGATCTCCGCCCGTCTACCCTGCTCCTTATAGAGACGGATGATCTCCTCTTTCTGCCGAAAGAAATCTTCTTTTCCCATATGAAGGTCAACGGCGAGCTGCTGGTATATCTCCGCGACCTGTTTTCCGAGATTGCGGCTTCCGGAATGGATGACAAGATAAAATCCCTTGTCCGAGGCTTCATCGATCTCAATAAAATGGTTGCCCCCGCCGAGCGTGCCCAGCGAACGCTCCAGCCTTCCGGCGTCGTGCAGAGAACGGTAGCAGCGCAGCGCCGTCAGATCAAAGCGCTCCTGTCTTCCCTCCCAGACGTTCATGCCGGAGGGAAGGTAATGGGCGGCCCCGTCGATCGCCTCAAAATTCAGCTTTGAGTCGGCCAGCTTAACGGTATACATACCGCAGCCGATGTCGACGCCGACGATATTGGGACATACCTTGTCGATGACCGTCATGGTCGTCCCGATCGTGCAGCCCTTTCCGGCATGGACGTCCGGCATGATGCGGATCGTACTCCCTTCCGTCAGAGCGTAATCGCACATCCTGCGGATCTGCTCGATCGCGCCCTGCTCGACCGTCTTCGCGTAGCAGACGGCGCTGTTCACTTTTCCCTGTATGGTAAACATATTTCCTTCCTTTCAAGAAGGAGCGGGCCGGGCAAACGACCCGCTCCGATATCGATTACGCGACGATCTTCGCGTAACGCTCACTGTCCAGGACCTCCGTCATAAAGGCATACGGGGTCAAAAAGCCTCCCGCAATCATCGAGAAGATGCGAAGCGTCGCTCCGGAAACCAAAATCACTCCCTGCTCGTTCTCGGTAACGGGCTGCTGGCAACGTCGGCTGGCGACGTTCCAGAACACGATCTGAGGAAGCGTATACCCGTGAGCGGCAAACTTTTTCTTGGCATTTTGGAAATTTATTTCCGAGGCATGATCGACACAGCGGTCAAATTCCATATCGGAAATGAGAATCAGCTTGGCGGGCAGCTCCTTTTGAGAAGCGTGTTTTTTCAGAGCGGCATCAAGGAGGAGGTCCCACACGGCTTCGAGGTTGGTGTTTGCGATCTCGTTAAAAGACGCGGCATACCGCAGCCGGTCGGCAAAGGTATCCCCCTTGATTGGGATCAGCCGGGGACGGGCGGAAAACTCGATAAAACAGTTCCGGAAAGGGCCGGTGCTGTGCTCCGCAAAATAGAGGCCGAGCGAAAGCGCAACCGCCGCCGGGAGCGGCTTCCCTCCGCCGTACATTGAACCGGAGGTGTCTATGACCGCGAGCGCGTTCTCTTTGCTTCCATAGTCGGGAAGCGAAGCCCAGGCGGCGTTGAGCGCCTGCTTTTCGTCGGGCGTGACGCTTTGCATAAAGCATTTCTTCCACCCGCGCCGGTCGGTGATGAGATAGGGCTCTACAAGCTCATAAGGAGCGACATTTTCGGCGTGAAGGATTTTTTCCCCGCGGCAGACCTCTTCAAGAAACCGGCCGTAGCGTTCCCGGTCGTTGCGGAGAAAAGCCTTCCTGTACTTGAACAAAGCCCGGGAGGGCTGTTTTTCGTAGGAGAAGGAATAATCCCTTTGACGGAGGTTATTCTCGAGAATGCGTAGGCGGGCTCTGAGCGCGGTCAGCGCTTTTCGGTAGCTCTCCTCGTTCAGGCCGAGGGCCTTCGCGATCTTCTTGGCCAACCCGACCGTCTCGCGGCTGGAGGCGTTCACCGAAGGCAGCCACTTGGCGAGCAGCGAGACCCTCCCGTTTTCCTCCTCCAAAGCCTTCCTGTCGAGACAGAACTGCTCTTTGACCAAACGGAGCATTTCGCCCTCGCAGGGTGTTCCCATCAGGGAAAAAAGATCGTCGTAACGTCCGTACTCCGCGATAAAACCGACATTTTTCCTCACCGATTCGGGCTCGTTCACCGCCAGCCAGCTTAAAATCACACGGAAGACGCGCCTCTCCCCGAGACCGCCCCGGATATCCCGCGCAAAAAAGAGAAGTTTCATAGCCCTGTCCCGGTCTTCGGTATAGGCGCGTACAAAGCGCGATACGATTTCCGCGTCGCTCTCGCGTCGGAGTGCTCCGATCGTCGCAAAAAGATCCAGACAGTCGGAGCCCGTAGACGCATAGGTGACGGCTCCGTTCTCGGTCAGGGCTATATTGGCCTCCCGCTTCAAAGATTCCAGCATTATGCACTCCTCCTTACAAATACAGAAAAAAACAAGGCGCCGCAATAAACGGGATTCGAACCCGCACAAAGAAAGCGAGTGCTTCCTTGTTTCCCATAGACGGCTGCTGTAGGCGCCTTTCTCCCATGAGGCCGGGCAGCTTCCAATGGTTCGGTAGAGACGCCCGCCTCCGCCGGCGGCAGATTTTTCTGCCTCCGCCGGCGGAAGATAACGCCCCTTCACAAGATGCGTTTTTTCACAAGCCCGGACTTGCACCGGACAAGAGTCTCTGCTTACCGAGCAGCTGCCCTAAGAGGCCATTGTGAGCCAATTTTGCTGTCCGCATCTTTTCGGTTTACAAGGCGCCGCTGTCGGGATTTGAACCCATGGAAAAACGATCGGGAGATCGCATCTTTTACCGAAGAATCGCTGTCGGCGCCTTTCGGATAGCGAATTCCTTCTGTCGCCGCGCGGTGCCGGCGGAGTTTTGGGCTATCCTGTTTACAATGCCATTTTATTACGAAAACGGCCGGCAATCACGGAAAAAAAGTTGCGAACATTCACTGTCCGCAACTTTTTTGACCGATCAGTCTTTCTTTTATAAGCTCGACAAAGCGCTGTGGAGAAACCACCCGCACCATGGGACCGAACGAGAGAATCCGGATGACCATTTCGGTCTCGTCGTCCCTGTCGTAGAAAATGGCGACACGGTAGCGGTCGTCCTCAAGCTTCTCCGCCTGCTTTTCAAAATGTGCAAAGTGGAGCAGCACTCTTTCCAACGCGTTTCTTCGGTCGATCAGCTCAAACACCACTTTTCGGATCTCAGGCTGGGGTTGCTCTTCGGAGCGGATTTCAAACGGCTTTGTATAGAGCTCACAGGTTTCGATCCGTCCCAGATTGACCGTTCCTCCATAACGGCAGCCCGACCCGATCAAACGGAATTTGTCGTCCTTTTCCGAATATTCCAGATAATCGGGCATCAGCCTCCGAAACATTCTCCCGCCCTTCCGGTTCACAGCGCTCACGCTCAGTGGACAGCGGTTCCGAATCGCGTACAGAATGAGCCGGAAGGTTCGGATGTACGCTTCCTCCTCATAGGGATCTCCGTCGGCGTATCGGTCGAAAACGAGGATATCCTCCGGCCGGAAAAGGGGCTGCACGTCGGGATAATCGGGCAGTTCTTCGCCGAAAAGCCGGATCCGGGGATCGAGACGGATCGCCTTCAGCCAGCTTTTCTGAAGATTTGTCAGCGGAAGGGTCGGCGTATGCCCGATCGCCGCCCTGCCGTCCGGCCGTATGAGCGGCCACCGCCCCTCGACAAGCGCCGGCTCTATGTTCAGAACGCTCTCTCCGAAGGCGTTCTTTTCAATGATAGAGCGCAGCTCCCCCTTTTGAAGCGGGTGGTCCACGGCCGCCTTCAACACGTTGGCAACGGTATTATAATAGGCGCTGTAAAGCTCGCTGAAGATCATTCCCGCTCACCGCCTTCCAGCCCGTAAAGGCGATACATTTCCTCGACGTCGCTTTTGAACTGTGCTTCGAGTTTCGGATCGGAAAAGGAGATGTCGGTGATCCGGCAGATAAAGGTCCGGATCCACGGAACGACCTCGCTGGCGTCAAACACGTCGGCGGAGAAGCGGCTGGTGTTGTCGTCCAGCCTCTTTACCGTCCCACATCTTTTTTCGCGTTCCAGCCGCCTGTGAATATACGTCTCATCGTCGGCATAGTGGACGGTGAACTCGACGTGCTCCATGCGCTGCCCGGAGGTGCCCTGCGTACTGACTCCCCACATATGCGGAAGCATGCCGTCTAACTTTTCGCGAAAAAAATCGAAGTCCCTGCTCTCCCCGTCCGGCTTGACCGACAGGATGCTGTCGGTTCGAAAGGAAGCGATGCGCCGGAAGCGGGGCGTATATGCCATCAGATACTGACGGCCGTTCTGAACGCTGATCATAACGCGCAGAGGGAGCACACGGTCTTCCAAGGTCCGATCCCTGCGCCGGTTCAGGGTTTCGAGGGTGACGTATCGCTTTTCCCTCATGGCGGCAAACAGCGCGCAGAGAATTTCGCTGTCCAGAGCGCCGGTTATGTAATGATGCTTGAAGGCAAATACTTCGTCATGAGCGCCGAGCTTATCGAGAAGAAAGGAGCCGATCACACCGCACGGCGCTACCTCGGAAAAGAAATCCAAAAGATCCGCGTCACAGAATGCGGATGAAGCCGCACGTCTGTAATATACACCCTTTCCGCGCTTTTCCGCCGTGACAATGCCTTCCGAAACATATTCCTTGAGCTTTTTCCGGACCGTCGATTCATCGAACAGCCTGGGGCTTTGAAACAAACGGAGCGCTTCATCAAGTCTTTCGGTAATCTCGTTCAGAGAAAGAGCGACATCCGGTGTGCAAAGAATGTCGAAAAGAAGAAAATGAAGCGTGATATCGCCGTCTGTAAAGCTTTTGGTCTTCCACGCCGTATAGAGAGGATTGTGGCGCGATACCCGGCTGTCTATGGAAAGGAAAACAGTCTTTCCCTCGGGAGTCTGCCGAAATCGCATATAATCGCCCAGCCAGCTTTCCGCGCGGCGGCGCTCATCGTCGTAAGAGCGGGCGCTTTTCTTTGTGAATCCATCCCGGCTCTTAAAGCCATAGATATAAAATTCCCGCATATAATCCCGGATGCGATTGAAGTTTTTGATGAGCTCGCTGTATGCCATGACGCCGTCCTCCTCTCGATCCAATCCACCAACCGCCGGTCTTACCGGATGCTCTTCGTCTGACAAATAGTTTAGAATATATAACTATACGGCATTCGGTTATACGGCTCTAATTTGATATTGTTTGTTTAAATATCAGTCAATATGCAAATTAGAAATCACTGTCTTATAAAAATCCACATCATCGTATCGAAAAATCCTTTTTCCGTTTTGTAAATTCATACTCAGGATATTGTAGTCAATACAGTATCCTGACAAATTTGCTATTTCAAGTTCACAAATAATGCCGTTTTTAAAATGTAAATTTACCTCTGTAAATTGATCAATATTTGGGGGAATAACATGCACCTTAGAACTATCAGATCCTTCTAACAAATGAAATGTTCCCGTTTCTTCGAAGTATTTTTTCATTTTAGGATTAGGGAAAATAACTTCAACATCAGAACTTATATCAACTGAAACAGGAACTCTTTTCAGTGTTTCTACTTTTGGCACCGGCTTATTAACAATAAAATCTATGAAATAACTCGAAATACGATCTTCTCGCTTAACATCGGAAGCACACAATTGCTGATATAAAACGCTTTGATATGATAACGGCAATCCCCAGAAGAGCCACATCAGATTTTTTTCAAAGTCAGTTAGTGTCTCTATTTCCATTAATAATTTATCCTTCATAATATGTCCCCCAGTATGCCGCTAAGCATGCTCGATGCCACACAGATCTCTGCCGGCGCCGCCGATCCCATCGTTGCCACAATAACCGCTATGGCCAAAGTTGCCACCCCATCCCTTAGAGTGACTTTTTCGACAGGCTGAGCCCTCACAATCTCTTGTGAGGGCTTTTCCACATTATTTACAAGTAAAAAATAAGACATAGGTTTTGCAGTCCTGCACCTTGCATTTTGTATTCCGTTACAGATCCTCATCCATTGAAATAAATTCAATAATATTTTTGTGTATTACCCCGTCACGCTTTTGGAGCAGTGTGTCAAGGGTGAGCAGATATTTCGGATAATTATCCCGTATCATCGTAAACGGCTTATATTCGCGCTCCTCGGTTTCGGGACTCATAATCGTCATGGCCACCTGTATATATCGGTACTCATCGCTTACGCGGGTAATGAAATCGCATTCCATTTTTCCGATACGCCCGACACTGATCATGTAATTCTTTGCGGAAAGATAGGTATATACAATATTTTCAAGCACAGGACCGTAGTGGATCCTTGCATCCACGTTGCGAGAAAAATAGATACTGAGATCGGCAAGATAGTATTTCTGTTCTCCGCGCAGAGACTTCTTGGATTTTACGTCAAAACGCGGACATTTATAAATGATCTTTGCATTTTCAAGGATCTGCAGATAATTGTTGAGCGTTTCGGTACGAATATTGATTTTTTCCTGCTTTTCAAAGGAAGCCGCAATACTCGACAGACTCATCGTCGCACCGAAATTGTTGATCACATAGGTCATCACCTTGTCAAACACCGAACGGTTGCGGATTTTCTTGTGTTTGACGACGTCTTTGTCAAGAATTTGCGATATGACCTCCGCAATATAGGTATCCTTGTCGGCAGGATCGTCAAATTCAAGAACCTTGGGAAACCCACCGAAACGGATATACTCGTTGAATTCCTCGGTCTTGTTGGCCTTGATCTCCTTGCCATAAAAGGCTTTCATTTCAAGATACTCGCGGAAATTCAAGGTAAACATTTCAACTTCAATATACCGTCCTGTCAGCTTTGTGGCAAGCTCGCCGCTGAGAAGATAGGAATTGGAGCCGGTTATGAAAATAGAAAAATTTCCGTCCTCACGAAAGCCGTTGATGACTTCCTCAAAGCCGTCAACGTTCTGTACTTCGTCAATGAAAAGATATTTGAAATCGTCATCGGTAATGAGAGCCTCAATCGCTGCTTCCAACGCATCGGGGGTCTTGATCTTGCGATAGCCACGCTTGTCAAGATTGAGATACAGGATATCCTTCTCGGCAACGCCTTGTGCTTTAAGATCTTCCATAACCGAAAGCAAAAAGCAAGACTTTCCGCAACGACGGATACCTGTGATAACCTTGATCAGATCACTGTGATAAAATCCGCGGATTTTATCTATATAATGTTGTCTTGTATAAATCTTTTTGTTCAAGGCCAATCCTCCTTTCTGCATTTGACGGTATTATAGCATGTTTTCGAGATAATGTCAAGTTAACGAGGGTAAATATGCGTTTTTCCTATTTTACCCTCGTTAACTTGAAATATTCGCTGTTCAGCGGCTTACTTTATACGGCGATTTTCTTTTTTCTATATATAGTCCCTGCTCATCAACAATTTTCTTCATCTCATCGTATGTTAAATTACTGCCAATATACATATAGTAATCATACCCGAAATGAATAAACATTTCGTCTGATTCTAATCTGCACCAGTATTTTTCTCTTAGGCAATCTTGTGAAATATTAAGTATCTCACATAAATATACTTTTTGTTTAGGGGTAAATCGGCACACATGTTTATAGTCCTCTAATCCCTGTATCTGAAGAAATTTTACTTTTCCCGTATTCAAAATATTTTTTATAACATTTAAATATTTTGTTTCTACTTTAACATACTCATCATATGTAAAAATAATATTTCCATATTTTTCCCCAACATCGCTCATACTTGTCCATTCATCTCTTGTATATATTTCATTGATACGATATTTTTCGTTATATTTTGATATTCTGCAGGGCCTTTGTGGTAAAGCCATATTCGCCTATATAATGATCTATTTAAAACTTGTATTTACCCAATCAATTAAATTATCTTTGCCATCATCAAAATCTAACAAGGTATTTCCATTTATTTTTAATTCAACTATAGGTAATTTGTGTCCATTATAAAAGTGGAAAGGAACTGTCACAAATTCAATTATGTCTCCGACATTTAAATCCAAAGTTTCTTCTGAATAAATGTAATAATTACAGATTTCATCTTCATAAGTAATATATGTTTTTAATTCTTCACATTCAATTATGATATCATTTCCACTATATTCAATTATCACGCCAGATAAAGTAACATAATTTTGATTATCAGAATATTTATCAAGCATTTTTTTTGCTAGTTTTGGATTTGATAAATTACATCCGGTTAGTGATGTAATTAATAATAACAAAACTATAACTGTAAATTTCTTCATTTTATTAATCACTCCATTTTTAATTTTCTCCAAGTAAAAACAAATAACCAAATGGTCCAAGTAAAGATGACACCCCTAGATACCAATAACCCCAATTATTGCTCCATTCTTGCCATGACGGCAACCCAATCATAAGTCCATAGTTAGCAATACCCATCATCATTAACTGCCAATTGTGTCCTCTTTCATGCCGCAAATCATCTACTCCTGACGGAATGGGGAGGCTGACGGGCTATACGGGAAACGGAGTGACAACCGCCTATAGCTATACGAAATGGGAGACGTGAGTACGGTCAAGACAACATACGGAGGGTTTTCCGCGACCACGGTCTATACCTACGAAAGCGTGGCAGGGACCGAGCTGAGCGGCCGGATTGAGGAGGTGGAAACGTTTGTCGAGTACGGTGCGGCGAAGCGTTTTAATTAAAGGAGTTGTTTTTTTAAAACAAAGATTACGAAGAAAAATCTATTAAGCATTTCTTTTTATAAGATATGTAACAAAAAAATAGAGAAATTATATTTCTATTTTTATTGATAAGGGCTATGAAGCCAGAGCCGTCAGCTTCCGACTCTGCTCCGCAGGCAAAGTAATTTAACAAGAAGTTTTATATGTTAATTCTTCTAAAAGTTTTTTAGCCAAACTTCTTTGTTTTTCCCAAAAAGAATGTTCATTTAATCCATCTAATGTCCATATAATTTCATCATACAAACAACCATTGGTTGATGCTTTAATAAAATTACTATTTATCTCAGAATACAGATCAACAGTTTTTCCATTGACTATACCCAATTTAGATAATTTAGTAAGTGATTCGATATCTTCATCTAACCACTCATTAGCCATATCTTCTGTCAAATAATCCCCAATAGCTGATGAACCTTCAATTTGTTCTTTATATGATTCTGATAATTTTTTAGCTTTTTCAATAAAATAATTAATTTGATTGACTATAACCGCCATATTTTTCTCCTTTTCAAAATGGCAAAATAAGAAAAATTGTTTAAATCGTAATGTCCTTCTCTCTTCGTTTTTTATTTCAAAGGTCTGTTCATCCTGTTCGATCGGTGTCTGATACAAAAAGTACGGAAAAAACGAGTTTATTCTCCTGCATACTTTCTGAGCATACCACTCAAATGTCGTCAGAAGTTCACTTGTATTTTTAGATACTCAAATTGTCGACCGTATTCGTTTTTTTTGTATAGGAAATATGTACCATATTGTTTTCCGGAAGCAATCGGTCCTCAAACTCCGCGTGTAAAGGGAATCTTTCGATTCCCTTTACACGAATCAACGATCTGACTACTTACATGCATATGGCTCCAAATCAATTACATGATGTTCATTATTTTGGGAAATAATGCCTTCTTCAAGCCAATAATCAATGTGTAAAAGGTTTCCTTCTTTTTTTGCCAATCTAATACGCGACAAAAAAACTTTTGCCGGTATAATGTATTGGTTTGATAAAGTTTCTGCGTCTACAATTGTCCATTCTTTAGCTGAAAAACCGATCATAAAAAACTGATCATTCAGATATTCTACAGAACATTCTCGATGAGTTTTTATTTCTTTAATAAGTTTTCCGGATGGTGATAAAATGAAAATCTTTTTGATAGCAAGGCAAGATATGGTATCATTTGGATTTACAACCACAGTGCTTGCCCAACGTTTGCTTCTCCATTTTAATTCTCCTGTTTTCGCATAGACACAAAATATTCCTCTTAAGGAAGTTCCGTAAATAAATTCACCTTTTGAATCAATGCCAAGAGTGTCATTATAACCACACCTAACATCTGTTGTGTCCCATTCTACTTGGTCACCATTGGTATAATACACTTTAACCTTATTTTTAGTGACCTCATTATAGGGATCAAATTCCCCTATAATAATTTCTATTTTTCGTATTACTTTATTATCAGGATATTCACACACGATCATTACCAATTCCTCCTAAAACCAAATATCAAATCCATATTTTTGTGAAAGCATTCTTCCGAAAGCCAATGTTTGTTCAATTGTTACATCGTTATTTTCAAAGAAATATTCCCAGTCAAGATTATAGTCATATGAGAAACCTCTATGAATGCTACTATCTATCCATGAACCATATTTGGCGTTGTCATAGTCGAAATTCATTTTTTTAAATTCTTTAGAAAATTTTTGCGGAAAAACATGATGAGCATCCATTGTTTTAGCTACGTCATCAGACACCCCTGTTAGCTCCTGAAGTTTGCCTCTAAAACACTTATTATGTACCAGTATCTCATTCTCACCAACAAAGTATGTATGGAACCCCTCAACCTCAAAGTTGTATACCGTCACAGGAGCTTCAAGGATTTCATGCTGTACCTGCTCAACGATGACATATTCACCGTTTAGCAGCTGCAGTCTGTCTCCTGCGCGAAGCTGTATCGCGTCAGTCCAGCCCTTCTCCGGTACCCAGAACGGATGCGTCGGCGTTGTGATGATCTCTTCACCGTTCACCTTGATATGCACAAGTTCGTTTGTTTCATTGACAAACGTCTGCACAACCTCTTTCAGCTCTGTTTCTCCGGTATCGGGATTATGCGCATATACTAACATCCCCGCGGTTATTTCTTCAATCGGTATGCTTCCGTTCTCGGTTTCCACCAGCGTTCCTGCCACAAAGCAGACTCCATCCGCTCTTTTGGCAGCTTTCGCCGCATCGCCTATATTATCCGCAGCTTTCGCGGCATCGTGGACATCATCGACCGCATCAACAGCCTTCTTGCCTTTGGAAACCGCTCTGGTGACCTCGCCCACGCCTCCGACGCAGGGCACGATCACATCAACCAGATCCCCGGCAAGGCCCACCCAGGCCCACGGATCGTCCGGATTGTTGATCACGTCGATCACACTGAACGTCAGCGATACCAGATCAAAGACCGTATCCCAGAACTCCCCTCCGGTATCCTTCCGCATCATCGGGTTGTTGGAGCAGTAGGCGTACAGGTTGTAGCCGATCAAGTCGCCGTTGGCGTTGACATAGCCGTCCGCGTTGATGAAGCGGCCGGTCTTGGGGTCGTAGTACCGGCTCTCAAGGTAGTAGAACCCCGTCTCGCTGTCCCAGTAGTACCCGCGGTACCGGAAAGGGTTGTTGGTATAGGCGAGGCTGTCGGTATAGCT
>CALXKW010000014.1 GCA_944389045.1 uncultured Clostridia bacterium
CGGGGATATCCTCCCGTGTATGATCGCCGGCATTTTAGAGAAGATCCCGGATATGACCGCCTTCCTGAACCCCCTAAAAAAGTCATACGAGCGTTTCGGCCGAAGCAAAGCGCCCCGCTACATCTCCTGGTCTTCGGAAAACCGCTCTCAGCTCATCCGCGTTCCCGCGGCGGTCGGCGAATTCCGTCGGGCGGAGCTTCGTTCTCCCGACCCCTCCGCCAATCCCTACATCGCGTTCGGCCTTTTGATCTACGCCTCGCTTTACGGCATAGAAAACAGACTGGCGCCGCCGAAGGCCGTGGACGCCAATCTCTACAGCGCTTCCCGGGAACTGCTCGAAACACTGAAGCTTCTGCCCGCATCGCTCGAGCTTGCCATTGACACGATGCGGGAAAGCCCCTTCATTCAGAAGCATCTCCCGCGGAGGATTATCGAGATATACAGCCGCAAAAAAGCATGACCTGCCATAGGGCATGACCAGCCATAGAGCATAACCGATCAAAGACGAGAAAGGGGAGGGAGGGATGAGTTTCCAAGAGCGTGTCTACAGTGTTCTAATCGTCTCGGCGGCTGAAAAGTTCAATCTCTCTCTGCGCGCGCTGCTTCCCGATTTTCGTTTCTCGCCCGTTCGCTTTGAGAGTAGCGTCAACGCCGCGAAGCGGATTCTTCTTGAGCGCAATTTTGATTTTGTGATGATCAACTCGCCTCTTCCCGACGAGGACGGGCTGCGGTTCGCGATCGATCTCTGTCGGGAAAAAAACAAGGTGGCGCTCCTCTTTGTGCGGGAGGAACTCTATACGGCAACCTACGCCCGGACGGCCGAGCACGGGGTTTTTCTGCTTTCCAAGCCCGTATCCCGGGGGATGGCGGCGCAGGCGATAGACTGGATGATCGCGACCCGCGAGCGTCTGAAAAAGCTGGAAGAGAAGACCGTGTCGATGGAGGAAAAGCTGCTCGAAATCCGAACGGTAAACCGCGCCAAGTGGCTGCTCATCAACGAACTGAAGATGACCGAGGCGGACGCTCACCGTTACATCGAAAAGCAGGCGATGGACAGCTGTGTCTCCAAAAAGACGATTGCCGAGACGATTATCCGAACCTACTCCTGATGAGAAAAACGGCCGCAAAGGACGAAAAGCTCCCGCGTCAGAAGCAGGAGATAGGAAGGAAAAACAACGAACCCGGAAAGGAAATTTCGATGAAAAAAATCGGGATATTGTGTGCCAGCGACACGGAACTCGAGCCGTTTTTCAAGCGGATTGTATTTTCTGAAACACAAGAGCGGGCGATGCTGAAGTTTTACTCCGGGCGCGTGGGGCGGTCCGACGTGGTAGCCGTTTACAGCGGCGTCTGTAAGGTGAACGCCGCTATCGCCGCCCAGCTGCTGATCGATTGCTTTCATGTGGACTGTATTTTCAACGCCGGAACGGCGGGAGGAATGGCCGAGCATGTCCGGCTGTTGGATACCGTGGTGTCCGACCGCATGCTCTATCACGATGTGGCGGAAGATGTTTTGACCGAATTCCATCCCTGGCTGAAGGAAAACTGTTTTTACGCCGATCGGGAATTATATTCGGCCGCCCGGAAGTACAGCGAAACGTCGGATTTTCCCATGCTGTTCGGTACCATGGTTACCGGCGAGCAGTTTATCGAAAAAGAAAAAAGAGACGAGATCAATCGAAAATTTTCCCCGCTCTCCGTCGATATGGAAACCGCCGGTGTCGCTCATGTCTGTTTTGTAAACGGCGTTCCTTTCCTGAGCGTTCGAACGATCACCGATACCGCTTCCCATGCGGGAATAGAGAACTTTGAAAAGAACTGTGAAAAAGCTTCCGAACGCTCTGCCGAAATTGTGCTCGGTATCCTTTCGCTTCTGGAAAACGGCCGATGATATCGGGGCTTTGGGGCTCTTTCGCTTTCCGTATTGCGGATGAATTCGGAGTTTTCCGCTCAATATCCGGAAAACCGGGCGGCCGATCAAGAGGGAAGCTCCGAAAAGGGCAATAAAATACGCCGACTGAGGGTATCTGTCGGCGTATTTTTTCGCTTCGATCAACCGAGAGGCTCACAATCCTAATATATAAAAACCGTTATACGCCTTCCCCGTCTCTAACCAGTTCAACAAGTTCGGATAATCCGGCGGCTTTCTCTCTTTTACGGCTTCTGTTATAGCGCGGGCATGTTCCTCTGAATAATAATTGATCCCCACGATGTCCACCATGCCCCTCTTTTGGTTGCCATAGATTCCGCCTGTAAAGATTTCTCCATAATCGGACACGAACGCATTGTCGTCATCGCCATAGATGTATAGGGAATCGTTTTTCCAATGCTCGATGGCCGAAAGGATGGTTTCGATGTCTGTGCCCCGCGCAAATCGGCAATACTGCAATTCTATAAAATATGAGCCGCCGAATTTTCTTCGCTCTTCTTGAGTAGCAAAGGAATAAAATCGCAAAAAACTCCCTCCTTTGATGCCGATTGGCTGCTCTGTTATTTTTCCTAAAGTATACCACAAGTTTATGAACAAATCCATTCTGCTTTTGCCGATTGTCTTCCGCCTTTTCTCAAATGCTGTGGGTAAGCGCTCACAGAAAGAAAGTTCTTAACAACTTAGCGTTTGGTGTAAGTTGGTTTCGAAAGGACCCTGGAAGAGGGAACACCCCAAAGTTTTCGGGAACAGGAAAAGCGATATGCCGCTTCGTTTGGAGCGCATATCGCTTTTTTGAGTTGGAATTTTTGCGTAGCAGCGGTCGTGAGATTAAAATTCACTGTGACGGCAGTTTTGCGGTCGGATTACTCTTCGGACTGCGGGAATCGGAGTCCTTTCGCGTTGACGGAACCGACGCCGCGGGACGTTCGAAGACGGTGGTTGGCTGCGGTTGTTTGGAAACGGCGTATTTTTCGGTCGGGAGAGGGGCTTTCTGTCTGCAAGAGATCAGTCCGTTACCGTTATTTTATCGCCCAGACGGGAAATGATCTCGTCGGTCGTGAACTGAAAGCGAAGGTTATCGCTGCCGAAATATTCCTCTAAGTCCTCGATGCTCGAAATGCCGAGGTAGATTAAGGACATATAATAGTTTTCCACATAGTAGTCGTACATTTCGGAGAGCAGCTCGTCGTACTGTGCATCGGTCAGTGTGAAATCGAGTCTTTGTGCCAGATAGGCAATCAGCATGCGATCCTGAAATTCGGCGGCGGCATTTTCTGCGGCGTATTCCTCGGCCTCTTTTTTAATCTCTTCGGTGAGCAGCGCGGCGAGTTCTTCCTCGGTTTTCCCTTCGATGTCTCCCACCAGATTGTAAATCTTGGCGTCGTAGTAGCTTTTGAAGAGTGCTTCGTATACCGCGTCGGGCATTTTTTCATAGGTCGCCGCGTCGGCGATGGCGGTGTAGGCAAGAGAGTTCCGGTAGTGATCGTAGATATAGCGGGAAAAGGCGTCCACGCTTTGATATTCGCCGCCGGTGAAGCGGGAGACCTCCTCGTCGGTCAGCTCCTCGGGGTAATAAACGATCTGCTCCACCGTAAGCATGGCCTTGAGCGTGACGGCGTCCTCATAGCCGAAATGGGCGGCCTCTTCGGCGGATAGGGTCAGCGTGACGCTCGCTGTGCCGTAGGTATTAAGGCCCAAAAGGGCATCGCGCACGGGGGCGGCCGCAAAATATTCGTCGAAGAGGGCGTCGGCGTCGCGGAAGTCGAGCTCCACTTCATGCTCTTCCAAAAGATCGGCGATCTCACCCTTCTCCTCCGCATCGACCAACGAATAGAGTACGCTGACAAGGACGACGTTTTCCTCGCCGATCACGGCGCGCGACAGGGAATTGACCGTCACTTCGAAGAGAACGGCTACTCCGCGCAGCTCAGCCGAGGGACCATAGTCGTCGGGAAAGGTCACATCCACCGTGACCGTATCGCCGGCTTTGGCACCGATCAGCTGTTCTTCGAATCCGGGAATGAAGGAGCCCGAGCCGAGCACCAGATCATAGCCTTCTTCGCTGCCGGCGTTGGTCATGCCGGCCAAAGCTTCTTCAGAGAGCGTGACGTCTTCGCTTTTGGCGCGGCCGGTATAGTGGATGTTCACTTTGTCGCCGAGAAGAGCGGTGGTGTTCTGGTCCATAGATTGGTAATCCTCACGGCCGAGAGAGTCGAGCACGCTTTGGATATAGCTGTCCACTTCCTTTTGAATCGCCTGATCCGAAACGGTGATCTCCTCCCAGGCGGGAAGATGGACGAAGTCTTCGGGGTGGTCATAGGCGGTGGCCAGCACGGCAGAAGGGGTGCTTTCAGCCGGCGTCGTGTCGGAGGTGGTGCCGTTCCCCTTTTGGCAGGCGGCAAAAAAGGTAAGCGAAAAAAGGAGCAAAAAGAGCGCTAAAAGAAGATTCTTTTTCATATCGGTTTCTCTTTCTTTGTTATCGGCTTTCTGTCGGAAGTTTATCGGACGTTCGAAGTTCGCCTGTCTGTCAACCGTCTGTTGCCAGGCGGTTGGATCGAGGGGATGATCGGCAGCGTCCGTAAGTCTGCCGCAGGCGGCCGTTCTCCGCCGGTGAACAGGCGGCGCGTTTTTTGGCTGCAGCAACTTTTCGTTGCTTTTTCGGCTGAATTCCTTCCGGAGGTTCAATCGGTGAAGGTGACCTTCTCTCCTAAAACCGGGAGGAGCTTCTCGTATAAAAACTGTACTTCCGCGTATTCCCGTCCGATGTATTCCTCCAATTCAGCGGGAGAGTCGATGCCGTAATAAAGCAGCATATAGGAGTAGTTGGCGGTATAGGTGTCGTAGAGCTCCTGCAGCATGGCATTGTATTCTTCTTCGGTAAGAGAAAGATCGAGAAGGTCGAACAGGTACTCTAAGAGAAAGCGTTCGTGCAGTTCGACGATCGTGTTGTCGTGCGCCGTCTCGTTGATTTTGTTCGCTACCTCTTCGCTCATCAGCGCGGCCAGCTCTTCGGCGGTATAACCGCTCACATCCCCCATGGTGGCGTAAAGCGCGGCGTTGTAATTTTCCTCGTAAAATTCGTTGTATTCCTTTTCGGGCATCTCGTCCGCAAAGGTGGCGGCGCTTGAGACGGCACGGAGCGCGAGATCTTCTTTTACCATTTTGAGACAGAAGGCGCGGTAATCGTCTACTTTGTTGTAAATGCCGCCTGTCATTTCTTCGATCAGTTCGTCGGTAAGCGCTTCTGGCGTTTCGCTGGCCTCCAGAATCGTGGCCGTGAAAGAGACAGGAAGCGCTTCGTCGTATCCGTACTCCGAAGCCCGCTCGGAATCAAGCGTTAGGGTGAAGGTAAGTTCGTCGTATTTTCCGTGACCCAGAAGATGGGGACGAATCTCGTCTATGGTGAATGCTGTGTCGAAGCTGTCCTCTTGGTCGGAGAGCGTGACCGTTTCCACGCCGCCCTCAAGAAGCGTCTCGATTTCGTCGGACGCTTTTATTCCGTCGGGAAGGGAAGCGGTGAACTTCAGTTTGACGGCATGGCGTTCTGTGATGAAAAGCCGGGCGATCTCCAGAATTTCAATTTTCAGCTCGACCTCCACACCGACAAGATCCTCGATGTCGGTGTCGTCCTCCGTATAGGTGACCGTAACCGAGACGCTCTCTCCGGCTTTCTTGCCGATCAGGGCGTTTTCCACTTTCTCCGGAAGGGTATCCGACCCCACGATCAGACCGTATCCCGCCTGATCGGAGCCGGAAAGCGCCTCTTCGGCTTCTTCGGATAGCTTGACCGAAGAGGAGGTAGGGGCGCCGGAATAACGGACAGTCGCCTTGTCTCCGAGTCGCACCGTTTCGCCGGATTCGGTCAGCGGGGTGAAATATTCTCCGGTGAGACCGTCTAAAATATCGGCTTCAAGTTCTTCCATCGCCGTATCGATCTCCTCCTTAGTCACCCGCATCTCGTCAAGCGGGGGGACGCGGACAGAGTCCTCCGGACGGTCGACGGCCGACGATTGGCAGGAGGTCTGTGGGGACGGCATGAAAAGGAAGAGAAGGGTGAGCGCAAGTGTTTTTTTCATGGGCGGTTCGTCTCTTTCGTATGAGATCAAAACAGGCTTTGTTCCCGTCGGTTATGGAGAACAAAGCCTGTTTGGTTATGATTTATTCCGCGGTGGAGGGCTTCTCCTCGTAGGTGACTATATCAGGCAGCTTTTCGAGCAGTTTTTCATATTTGAACTGGAGTTCGTAATAATCCTTGCCTCCGTTGTAGGAAACGTACTGGTCGAAGGTGCTGATGCCGTAGTAGATATAGTAGTAGAACATATTGGCGTTGAAGTTTTCTTCTTCCTCGGCCATCTTTTCCTTGTATTCCTTGCGGGAAAGCGTGATGCCAAGTTCGCGGAAGAGCGCTTCCATGGTCAGGCGCTGCTTGACCGCCTCGCGGGCCGAGTAGGTGGCCTGTGTGCGGATTTCCTCGTAGTCGGCGTCGCTTACCTTCTCTTTCAGCTCGGAAGGCGTGTAGTCGGAAAGGCTGGGCAGGGAAGAGAGATTATCTTCTTCCTGAAGGAATTCAAGGAGGTGAACCTCGACATAGCCCTCGTAGCTTTCCTTCCACTCGTCGTAGGGATATTCCTTGATGACGGCAAGGTCATAGATCGTGTCGTAGGCTACGGTCTTGCGGTACTCGGTTTCAAGATATTCCTCATAATCCGCCGTGGTCTCGTATTCCTGTGAGGTGTAGCGATTTACGAAATAGTCGGTCCATTCAGGAACCGCCGTGGTAGAGTCGATGGTGATGGTGAAATAGACGCTTTTGCCGAGATAGTCGGCGTAATCGTCATCCTTGTAATCCGCGGGGACGGGAATCTCGATGGCAAATTCCGAATACAGAGGCTTGCCGATGAGATAGCGGGCAATGTCGCTGACCTGGAAGATGGCGCCGAAGGTCTTGGTGTCGTTGGTGAGATCGATCTCAACGGAGTCCTCGGAAGGGAAGAGGTCGTCAAATTCGGGCTTTTCGGTGCTCTCAGGCGTTTCGGTAGTATCGGGTGCCTCGGTGGTTCCGGGCGCCTCGGTCGTCTCAGGGGTATCGGTCGTCTCGGGAGTATCGGAGGTCTCGGGCGCCTCGGTGGTGATGACGGGAAGCAGAATGTCTTCGACGTCTTCCTTTTTATCGGTGACGGTGTAGGAAATCTTCAGCTGGAAGTCCTCGGTGACGGAAATGCGGGCGATGGCCTTGATCTCGACCTCATAGGTGACCTCCACGTTCCGCAGAGCCTCGGTGGAATGATTGTTGGGAAACTTGGCCGTGATGGTGAGCTTGTCACCCACCTTGGCGCCGATCAGCTGCGACTCAAATCCCTCAACCAGAACCTTTTCATCGTCGCTGTCGTCGTCGCTGGTATCGTTGTTCTTGTTGGTGTAGTCGATCGGGAAGCTGGAGGAATCGGAGCCGATCGTGAGATACTGATTCTCGCCGGAGAGCTTGTTCATATTTGTCTCGTCGAGATCCGCCTCGGTGGTGCCGGTCACGTCGAAATAAATCTGGTCGCCTTTCTGAACCTGCGCGTCTTTGTCGGTCAGCGGTTCGAAAACCTGTCCTTTGGCTTCCTCACGCATATCCTCAATGGCCTCTTCGATCTTCTCCAGAATATCGGCATATTTTACTTCAACGCCGCTGAGATTCGGAAGAGTCAGATAGTCGGTGGGCGTGTCGTAGGCACTGCTGCAGCCGACCAGCGCGGCCGTAAGCATCAGAGTCGCCATCAGCAGTGCGAGAATTTTTCTGATTCTCATGATTTTTTTCTCCTTTGGGATTATAGAACATTTTGTATGGATATATTTTTAACAAGGCGCAATTGCTATTCTATCATAAAATACGAGGGCGCGGAAGTGCTTTGATTGAAAATTTACTGTTTGTACACAAATTTCTGCCCCTTCTTCAGGCATCCTCCTCGTCATCCATTCCGACATAGGGGTCGATCATCACGCTTTGAATCTTGGGCCAAGCGGCGTAGGCATCTATGAAGAGGCAGAGACCGATGGTAATCATCAAAGGCAGAATCACGCCGAGGGGCAGAAAGACGGTGAAGAGCATCCAGTTGAGAAAGACCACCAGAAGGCAGCCCAGAGTGGAGAGTAAATTGCGCCCCAGCCCCAAAAGCGAAAAGATCAGGGCATTTTTGAAAAGCTTGGGGATCGACAGCTCGAAGGTGACCAGCATGAGATAGAGATATTTGCGCATAAAGCCGTACATCACGAGCAGAACGATGGTGAAGAGAAAACAGGTGTTGAAAAGAAGCGATTTCCCAAGGTTCATATAATAGAAGAGAAGCCCGTAGCAGAGAAGGAAAATAATCCCGAGATCAAAGATTCCGAGAAAAATCGCCTGCCGCAGATTGCTTTTGATCGCGTGCTTGAAATCCGCCCAGAGAAAGAGCGGCTCTCCACGGACGATGTTGCGCATGTTGATGGAAATGCCGGTCATGACCGGACCGAAGGTGAGGGCAAGAAGCAGAATTCCCACGACGATCAACGCAATAATGAAAGGAGTCATGACCGAGACCTCGGTCATGGCGCCGTGAACCGAGAGCAAGACATTCAAAAGCAAAGAGCCTTCGGTAAAGGGAAGGGCGCCGGCCAGCGGGGCATAGAGATCGCTGGTGGGGGCGGTGGTATGCGGTCCCAGAACGCCGCTCAAAAGGAAGAGAAGCAGCCACAGGGCGACATTGCCGAACACAAAATAGAGATTCAGCGAAAAGATCCTGCTGAAATTGCGGGATAGAAGCTTGAAAAAGAAGGAAAAGTTGCGGGGCGCGTCCCGGTCGTCGTCGGCGTCGGGCTTATGGTCGCGCCGGTAAATCCAGTCGTAAAGATTGAAACGGCTTTTCTGGCCTTTGTTTTTCACGAAAATTCCTTTCTTGGACAAGCGGTGAATGCCGCCTGGCGAATGGTTTGTCAGCGGGAAAGAAGCAGAAGATAGACAAGGTTGCGGATCACGACCAGCAGAAAAATTACGCCGGTGAAGTAGAAAAAGGTAAAGCCGAAGAGCGAGAGTGCCTGCTTTTGTGTTTCTTTTTGCGCTTCCGGCCTTTTTTCCGCACGTTTTTCCTTTGAAAGAAAGACGAGCGCGGCGTCGGCGACGGCGGCATACGCCACCAAGACGGCCGCCGTTAAGAGCGTGTAGGCAAAATACAGGGTAAGCGGCGCCGCACCGTAAAGATAGGAGGCCGAAAGACCGAAATAGAGGCCCCTAAGAGCGAGAAGAAGAAGGGCCGGCAAAGGATTTTTCAGAGCCAGCGACAGGAGCGCCATCAAAAGAAAGAGCTTGGCCTCTCCGGCAAAATCGGCGATCAGCGCAAGAGCCGGTCGGGAAAACGCAAAAGCCGAAGCGAGCGGAGGGGGCATCTGTCCGAACGCGTCGTAGCCGAGGAAGGCAAAGAGAAGAACCCCGAAGAGAAATCCCGCGGCAGCAAACGTAAAGGGCCGGCTTTGGGAGAGCAGGGCAGAAAGGCTTTTTTTCATGGGATACCTCGGAGACAAAAAACTCTTGCCGCGCCGAAAAGAGGCGGGAAGGCATCCCATATATATGAAAACAAGTCTTTTTTCAGAAGCGAAAACAAAGCGCCGTTTCTCTTCCCGAGCAGGGCAAACATTTCGGGCGTAGGCGGGCGCTTTGCCCTGCATAAACGTCTGCCGTCGGCGTTTTTTCGAAATCGTCCGGCCGTATCCGGTATGCCGCTCGTTCGGGCGCGGCGATTTTGGGCCGGTGGGAAGGAAAGGGACTCGGAACGGCCCGGTCATAGACGATAGTCATTATACCATAATTCCGAGGGCTTTTCAAGCTGTAATTTGAAATTTCCGTGAACTTCCCTCGAAAAAAAATTGATTTGTCCTTGATTTGCGATAGGAGGATGTGTATAATCATAAACAGGAAAGATCAGGGAAAGGGGAAAGCGAAATTGGATAGAATTCTTTCGGTGTTTGACCAGAATCCCGTAATCGACGGAGAACGGATTCTTTTGCGTAAGATCGACCGGCTGGACGCCGAGGACATGTATGAATATTCCAAAGATCCGGAGGTGACGCGCTACCTTTTGTGGAATCCCCACCCCTCGATTGTCTATACCAAACGCTATGTGGAGGATCTGAAAAGGCAGTACCGGGAACACACCTTCTTTGATTTTGCCGTGGTGTTGAAGGAAAAGAGAAAGATGATCGGCACCTGCGGCTTTACCCGCCTCGACCCGGCCAATCGGTCGGCGGAGATCGGCTATGTGCTTTCTCCGGCCTATTGGAACCGAGGTCTTGCCGCCGAGGCGGTGGGAATGCTTTTGCGCTGGGCCTTCTGCGATCTTTTCCTCAATCGCGTGGAGGCGCGGTATATGGTGGAAAATACCCGTTCCCGGGCGGTGATGGAAAAGAACGGTATGTCCTTTGAGGGCGTACGGCGGGAGGGAATGCTTGTCAAAGGCTCGTTCCGTGACATAGGAATCTGCTCTATCCTTCGGCGTGAGTTTGTCGAGCGTTTCGGAGACTTTTCCTCGGGATACCGGGAGATGGCTTCCCATCGGCCGATTTTCCGCTTTTTCTCGTAATGCGGGAGCATGGTAGGGACAAAAATTTCCGCATAGCCCTGCGTCGGGCTCTCTATGGTACATGAAAGAAGAGTGATAGGGGTGTTACTGCCTGACGGCGCGGGTCTTTTCCCCTTCGAGGATCGGCAAAAAAGCGGTTTCTTCCCGTTGGTTTTTCGTTTTCATTTCAAAAATCGCTTGACAAGGGCATCCTAGTATTGTATAATAATCCTATTCAGGTAAAATATGAATTTCGCTCACAGGAGGCTTTCTTTTATGATTTATCCCATTTCGGCGTTTTTGGAAACTTCTTCTACCGGCGGCGGCTGGATTACCATCCTTATGCTGGTGGTTCTGATTGGATTTTTTTATTTCTTTATTATGCGCCCGCAGAAGAAGCAGGAGCGGGAGATTAAGGACATGCGTGACAATCTGGTGGTCGGCGATGAGATTACCACCATCGGCGGCATAATCGGCAAGATCATCAGCATTAAAGACGAGACCTGCATGATCGAGACCGGCAAGGACAAGACCCGTATGCGGATTCTGAAGTCGGCCGTCCGCTGTGTGGACGTGCCTGACGAGGCTGCCAGAGCGGCTGCGGCCGCTCAGAAAGCGGCGGAGGAGGAAAAAGCGGCGGCGGAGCGCGCCGCCAAGGAAGCGGAGCTGGCCGCCAAGAGAGCGGAAGAAGGCAAGAAGGGCAAGCGGAAGAAAAAGGAAGCTTTGGCGGCTCCCGCCGAGACCCCCGATGCCGCCAAGACTCCCGCGGACGCCCCGGCCGAGAAGGAAGGCGGAGAGACGTCCGTCGAGGCGGAAAAAGAGAATCCTGCCTCCTCTTCCGAATCCGACAACTGACCGAATAGAGACGATTTTATTTCGAAGTCGCTTCGGTTCAATCCGGGGACGATAGGAAGAAATGTGAAGAAATGCTTTACAGTAAAGGACCGGCACGAGAATGATGCCGGTTCTTTTTTTGCGCATATCCGGAGCGGTTTGACGTTTCAAAGTCGCTTCCGGAAGTTCATAAAAACCTGACAAGCCGCATAGAGATGAACAAAAAAGAAAATAAAGGCGGTGTTTATTTTGGCGAACCGGTTATTGGTGCGCTCCCTTCTTTCGGCGCTGATCGGACATTTGACGGCGTTTCTCTCGCTGATTCCGATCACGGCTGTCGCTCTTGCCTTGGAAGATCCTGCCAAAGCCTCTCTGCCCGCGGCTTTTGTAGCACTGGGACTCGGCGCGGCGGCCGCGGGAATCGCGGCCAGACGGATGCGTCTCGGTTTTCTGGGCGGGGTTGTTTTTGCGCTTATCCCGTTCACAGTCTCTTTTTTCTTCGACAGCTCGGAATTCTTTACTCTCGGAACCCGGTTTCTGGTGTTTTTCGCCGCTCTTGTGATTGCCTCGGTGTTTGCGGCTTTTTCACCGAAAAAGAAAAAAACGCTTTCGCTGGCCCAAAGAAAGAAGCGCCTCTACGGCCGCACCCGCTGAAGCGTTTCTATCCAATGCTTTCGGATGGCTTTTGAGAAAAAACAAACCCGGAAGGGCTTTGGCGTTTTCAGAAGGGCACATTCAAAAATTTCCGACGAATTGTCGGGAATCGGCATGCGCCCTTCTTTTTCTTTATGAATTTTACCTATTGACAGGTCTTTTCCCTTAAAGTATAATGAGAAGAAAAAAGATCGAAAAAAGAATTTTTGCATTTACTCGGAATTCGTGAAATATTTTCGGATAAGCAAACGCCGATCGGCAAAGAAGAGCCTGACGTGTGAGTGCCGTCACAGCCGATCCGGAGAAGAAGGACAGAGGGAAAGAAGGAATGAAGAATGAGAAAAATGATTGACGAGGAAGCAAGACGCCTTGAGTTTTCCGAACAGACCAATCTGCTCGAGCAGGCGGCCTATCGCTATGAGCTTCAGGAGCGTGAACAGCCCAATCTGTACCGCAATCTGTTTGAGTACGATTCGATCCCTAAAATTTCCTTCAACCACCGCAACGTGCCGATGAACATGCCGAAGGAGATCTGGATCACCGATACTACCTTCCGGGACGGGCAGCAGTCTACCTCTCCCTTTACTACCGAGCAGATCGTTTCGCTTTTCAAGCTTCTGCACCGTCTCGGCGGCCCCAAGGGACTCATCCGGCAGAGCGAATTTTTCGTCTATTCCCCGAAGGATCGGCTGGCTGTGGAGGAATGCCTTGCGCTCGGTTTTGAGGCTCCCGAAGTCACTACCTGGATCCGGGCGAACGAAAAGGACTTCGATCTGGTAAAAAAGATCGGGATCCGCGAGACCGGTATTCTGGTCTCCTGCTCGGATTATCATATTTACAACAAAATGGGGCTGACCCGCAAGGGGGCCATGGATAAATATCTGGGCATTGTGAAGAGCGCGCTCGAACACGGAATTCGTCCCCGCTGCCATTTTGAGGACGTGACCCGGGCTGACTTTTACGGCTTTGTGGTGCCCTTTGCGACCGAGCTGGTGCGGCTGGGCGAGGAGGCGGGAGTTCCCATCAAGATCCGCGCCTGCGATACTATGGGATACGGCGTTTCCTTTCCGGGTACGGCGCTTCCCCGCAGTGTGCAGGGCATTGTTTACGGCCTTCAGCACTATGCGGGCGTCTCCTCCGATATGCTCGAATGGCACGGCCATAACGACTTTTACAAAGCGGTGGTCAACGCTTCCACGGCCTGGCTCTACGGCTGCTCGGGCGTCAACTGCTCCCTTCTCGGCATCGGGGAGAGAACCGGAAACTGCCCGCTGGAGGCCATGGTCATCGAATACGCTTCTCTGCGCGGAACCACCGACGGTATGGACCTTCCGGTCATCACCGAGATCGCCTCTTATTTCGAGCGGGAAATCGGCTATGAGATTCCGCCCAAAACTCCCTTTGTGGGGCGCAACTTCAATGTCACCCGTGCGGGTATCCATGCCGACGGGCTGCTGAAGGATGAAGAGATCTACAACATCTTCAATACAGAGAAGCTGCTTGGGCGTCCCGCCACCGTGGCGGTCGATTCCCACAGCGGTCTTGCCGGTGTTGCGCACTGGCTCAACGGGTATTACGGCCTGACCGGCGAGGAGGCGATCGAAAAACGTCATCCCCTTGTTCAGAAGATGAAGGAGCGGATCGACCGCGAATATGCCGACGGCCGAACTACCGTGATGGGCGACAACGAACTGGACGACATGGTCCGCCTTCTCGACTTTGATCTTTACGAGACACTTTCCCATATGCACCTGCATAAAAAGCAGTAAATCCTTTTTTGCGGAGTCTTCCTCCGTCGCTTTTGCAATCCGGTTTTACTTTTGGCCGTGTTCCGGCCGCGGGCAGCATGCGGCCGGAACACGGCTTTTTTGGGAAATCTGGCCGAAGAGCGCAAATCCGGTCGTTCATACCGACTTCGTTATCATACAAAAAAGGTAAAAAATCACACGCCGGCCATACTGACCGGCGTGTCTTGATTTTGGAATGAGTCGATTTTAGTGGATGATGCACTTCTCGGTATCTCTGTCGAAGATATGGATCCGAGAGGTGTCGAAAGCGACCTTGATGGTGTCGCCGCTTCTGGCGGTCGAGCGGGGCGAGACGCGGGCCGTGAGGCTGCAATCCTCGGTAGAGGTCAGATAGAGGTAGATCTCGGCGCCCATCAGCTCGGTCACATCGACCGTCGTCGTGATGGTGGCGTCGGGATTTTTCTCCACGAAATCGGCATCGTCGTGGATGCACTCGGAACGGATACCGGCGGTGACCTCTTTGCCTATGTAATCCTTCAGCGCGGGATCGTTGGCCTTCTCCGCGGGGAGCTTGACGAAATTTTCACCCCAGTTGAGATAGACGTCGCCGCCCTTATCCACAAGCGAGCAGCTGATGAAGTTCATCTGAGGCGTGCCGATGAAGCCGGCCACGAACTGGTTGCAGGGATAATCGTAGAGATTCTGGGGGGTATCCACCTGCTGGATGATGCCGTCCTTCATAACGACAATGCGTGTGGCCATTGTCATCGCTTCCACCTGGTCGTGGGTAACGTAGACGAAAGTGGTGCCCAGTCTCTTGTGAATCTTGGTGAGCTCGGTTCTCATGGCCGCACGGAGCTTCGCGTCCAGGTTCGAGAGAGGCTCGTCAAGAAGGAAGACCTTCGGGTTGCGCACGATGGCGCGGCCGAGCGCGACACGCTGTTTCTGACCGCCCGAGAGCTGTTTCGGCCGGCGGTCGAGCAGGTGGGCGATATCGAGGATTTTCGCGGCCTCTTCCACCTTGCGTTTGATCTCTTCCTTGGGAACCTTGCGGAGCTTCAGGCCGAAGGCCATGTTATCGAAGACCGTCATGTGCGGATAAAGCGCGTAGTTCTGGAACACCATGGCGATGTCGCGGTCCTTGGGCGCGATGTCGTTCACCAGCTTGTCGCCGATGAAGAGCTCGCCCTCGGTGATCTCCTCAAGGCCGGCGATCATGCGCAGGGTGGTGGTTTTGCCGCATCCCGAAGGACCGACGAAGATGATGAATTCCTTATCCTTGACTTCAAGACAGAAGTCGGAGACGGCGGTGACGCCGCCGGGATATTTTTTATACATGTGTCTGAAAGAAATGCTTGCCATTCTGTAGCCTCCCGAAGGTTTTCTCCCGGGGAATCGATCTTTCCCCGTCCTGCCTCTCATTCTATCAGAAAATGCTTCTCTTGGAAAGAGGGCTTTTCCCCAAAATTTCAAGTCTTTCTTTGTGCATGTTTTACAAATTCGAGGAGATAACCGGAAAAGCTGGGAAGAGATTTGATGCAAATGATTTTAATTTATTAAATTTTGATCCGGGCGTAGAAGATTCTTCCCAGCCGTTTGGAAGCCTTGGACGGCGGGCGTCATTTGGGAAAGCACGGCAGAAGGATTCGGAGAGAGACCGGGTTTTCTAAGTTAAGCGGCAGGATAGAGGCGGACGGAGGCGCACAGGATCGATCCCACGGCCACAGCGACCGTGGGATCTGTCTTTTTCCGTTCTGACTCCTTTCAGGCATATCGGGCCGTCGGATATGCTCTTTTTCGCGAATCATGCGTTCGGGAAGGCTGGTCAGGCCATATCGGCGAGATCGAGGATGAGGCGCTCGGTCTTTTCCCAGCCAAGGCAGGGATCGGTGATCGATTTTCCGTAGATTCCCTCCCCGATCTTCTGCGCGCCGTCCTCGATATAGCTCTCGATCATGAAGCCCTTGACAAGCTTTTTGATCTCGGCGTTATAGCGGCAGCTGCTCATGACCTCCTTGACAATGCGGATCTGTTCGAGATATTTCTTGCCCGAGTTGGCATGGTTGGCGTCGATAATGACGGAGGGGTGCGTGAGATCCGGCTTTTCGGCATAGATCTGGCAGAGAAAGAGAAGATCCTCGTAATGGTAATTGGGAAGCGACTGGCCGTGCTTGTTCACATAACCGCGCAGAATGGCGTGGGCGTAGGGATTTCCCTGTGAATGCACCTCCCAGCCGCGGTAGATGAAGGTGTGCTTGTGCTGGGCGGCGGTGATGGCGTTCATCATCACCGAGAGGTCGCCGCTGGTCGGATTTTTCATGCCGACCGGTACGTCCAGCCCGCTGGCGGTGAGACGGTGCTGCTGGTTCTCCACCGAACGGGCGCCGACCGCCACATAAGCCAGAACGTCGTCGAGATAGCGGGCGTTCTCGGGATAGAGCATCTCGTCGGCACAGGAGAAGCCGGTCTCGCGCAGGGCGCGCATATGCAGTTCCCGGATGGCGACAAGCCCTTTGAACATGTCGGGCTTTTCGTTCGGATTGGGCTGGTGGAGCATGCCCTTGTAGCCGTCTCCTGTCGTGCGGGGCTTGTTGGTGTAGATGCGGGGAATGATGAAGATTTTGTCCCTGACCTTTTCCTGCACGGTGGCAAGGCGGGTGATATAGTCGATGACGCTGTCCTCGTTGTCGGCCGAGCAGGGGCCGATGATGAGAAGCAGACGGTCGTCCTTCCCGGCGAAGATCTTTTTGATCTCCACGTCTCGTTTTTCCACGATATCGGCCATCTTGCCGGTCAGCGGATACATCTCCTTGACCTCCATGGGGATGGCCAGTTTTCTTTCAAAAAGCATGTTCATTCGAGAGTTCCTCTTTTCTTAATTTTTTGATGTCGGTATGCGTTTATCGTCCATACGGTTTTCAGCTTCTATCTGAATTTATCGGATATGCTTGATATACGTCATGCAAACTATGCGTTATGGATTCGCATTCTCCGGGTGCCTCGGCCGGCAGATTCTGTTCGTCCTTCTTTGTATCTTGTCTATTTTTTGTCGAAAAGGGCGCGCCGCGCGGAGGAAAGACGCATTTTTTCCCGCATGCCCTCTTCGTCGCCGCGATCGAGCAACTCCCGGAAGCGGGCAAACTCCCCGAGAAAGAGATCCATCTGGCGGAGCAGGGCGGGCCGGTTCAGAAGAAAGAGCTCGCTCCACATGCCGTCGTTGATGCGGGCAATCCGCGTCAGGTCGCGGAAGGAATCTCCGGTATAATCGACCAAGTGCGTATTGTCGCAGCAGGTCATCAGCGTGACCGCGATGACGTGCGTGAGCTGGGAGACAAATCCGATCATCTCGTCGTGCTCCTCGGGGGTGAGCCTCGAGATGCGGGCAAAGCCCAGCGTCTTTCCGAGCCTTTCGCAGAGGGCGATCGCCTCTTCGGTGTTCTTTTCGGTGGGGACCACGATATAGTTCGCGCCGCAAAAGATCTTTTCGTCGCTGTTCTCGACGCCGTAGACCTCGCGCCCCGCCATGGGATGGGCCGCGATATACTCCACGTCACTTCGCAGCATCGCCTGAATCTCGTAGACGAGGCAGCTTTTGACGCCGGTCACGTCGGTGAGGAGCGTTCCCGGGGCAAGCAGGTGCTGATGATCGGCGATCCAGGCGGTAAAAACCTTGGGATAGAGGGCGAAGACGACAAGCGTGGCGGAGCGGACCGCTTCCTCTTTTACCGCGGTATATCCTTCGTCGACGATGTTTTCGCGCAACGCGTAGGCGATGGCCTCGGGACGGGTGTCGATGGCTGTCACGCGAAAGCCCTGCTTCTTCAGGGCTTTCGCGTAGCTTCCGCCGATGAGTCCGAGACCGACAATCAGAATGCGGCTGTCTTTTTCAAGCTTCATTTGGTCAAGACCTCTCTTTTTCGGGCAGTTCGGAGCAGCGCGGGGCCGAAGGATCGGGGCACGCGGCGGGCGCGGCTGCGGAGGATATGGCGTCGGCAGGCGAGGATGCGGAACCGCTGTTTGGAAAACCGCCGTTTGGGAAACCGCCGTTTGGGAAACCGCCGGATTCCGGCTCGATCATTTCGTCGGCCGATATGCCCAGAGCGCGAAGGCGGGGGAAAAAATCGGGCAGGCTTTTCGCTACCGCCTCCGCTCCCGCGATCACCCCTCCCAGACGAGTGAGAAGCACCGAGAGGGCCATGACGATTCTGTGGTCGTTGTGTCCGTTCAGCTCCTCTTCGGGAGCATGCAGGCCGCCGGGAAGAACACGGATCGAATTGTCCCCGAGGATGGTTCGGACGCCGCATTTTTTCAGTTCCTCCGCCATGGCCTCTCCCCGGTCGCTCTCCTTGATTTTGAGCCGTTCGGTGCCGGTGAGGGTCAGCCCGTGGAAAGCGGCCGCCAGCGCCATGAGAATCGGGGCAAGATCGGGGCAGTCGGCAACCGAAAGGGTGGGGGAGCCCGCCGCAATCCGCTCGAAATAGGCGGCATAGACCCGGTCCCCCTGTCCGCTGTCGGGCAAAAGTCCGTCGATCTTTACCCGGCCGCCGAGGAGGTTGAGCGCGTCGAAGAAGGCGGCATTGGAGTAGTCCCCTTCCACCGACAGGCGTGCGGGACGGTAGCTTTGATTGCCGGGTACGCGAAGCGTCGTTTCCTCCTCCCAGAAGGCTTTGACGCCGAAAGACGCGAGGGCGCGCAGCGTGAGGTCGATATAGGAGCGGCTTTCGACCCCGCCGGTGAGGAAGATGCGGCTTTCCTCTTCGAGAAGGGGCAGGGCAAAGAGCAGGCCCGAGACGAACTGACTGCTGATGTTGCCGGGAATTCGAAAATCTCCGCTTGAAAGCGGTCCCCGAACGCGGATTTTTCTGCCGGTGTTTTCAAAGAGAAGGCCCTTTTCGCGGGCAATTTCGCCGTATGGGCCGAGCGGGCGGGCAAGAAGACGGGGGGCGCCGCCGAGCTCGGTCTCGCAATCGGACAGAAGGGCGAGCGGAATGAAAAAGCGCAGGGTGCTGCCGCATTCCCGGCAGTGAAGGGGCGGGGCGGGCGTCCGCGCCTTTCCCCCGGTTCCCTCGATGCGGACGGTGCCGCCGTCATACCCCCAGCGGGCGCCGAGGGCGGCCAGACAGTCGAGCGTCGCGCAGATGTCCTCGGAGAGGGCGACGTTGGTGATCACGCTTTCGCCGTCGGCAAGTCCTCCGCCGATGAGAAGGCGATGGGCCATGCTTTTCGAGGGCGGCGCGGCGAGGCGCCCCGCGGCGCTTGAGCGTTCGATGCGAATCTTCATGTCTTCCCTCCGTTTCGGCTACTTTCGGCTTCTGCGGGATCGCCGGCCAATGGAGCACCCCGGCCGTCAAGGAGAAAATCGATCGCCTCAAGATAGCCGTCAAGGCCGCGCCCGGAAATCGTTTTCCGGCAGGCCGCCCGGACATAGCTGACAAGACGGAAGGGCTCGCGCTCGTCCACCTTTGAGATGTGAACCTCCACGGCCGGAACCGAGACCGCCTTCAAAGCGTCGAGCAGAGCCACGCTGGTATGGGTATAGGCGGCCGGATTGAGGACGATGCCGTCCGCCCGGCCGAGGGCTTCCTGAATTTTATCGACCAGCTCTCCTTCGTGATTCGATTGGAATATTTCCACGGAAATACGGCGGAGTGCCGCGTGGGCGCGGATTTTTTCGATCAGGTCGGCGTAGGTGGTCCTTCCGTAGACGGCGGGCTCCCGGATTCCCAGCAGGTTGAGATTGGGGCCGTTCACAACTAAAATATGGGGTATTTTCCGCATGCTCGTCCGCTCGTTTTCTGCGTTCGTATGCCGCCGCAAAATCTCTTCGGCGGCCGATTCGGCGCTTCCGCCGGCCTCGATGACCTCATCGGCCGAGGTATAGTAGAGGGCATAGCGCTCGCGGTAGCGCCGCTTCAGCGATTCCCGGTCGGAAGAGAGCGGTCGGTCTGCGGTCGGGAGAAGCTTTTCGAGGGGGCGGTCGAGAAAATAGAGCTTTCCGTTCTGGCGCAGGGCGGTGCGGTTCTCCGGGCGCAGGAGCGCGCCGCCGCCGGTTGCGATCACAAGGCCGCTCTGGGGAGCAAGGTCGAGAAGAACCTCGCTTTCATAGTTCCGAAAGGCCTCCTCCCCCTCCTCGGCGAAGATTTCGGGGATCGGGCGGCCGCAGCGGCCGACAATCTCGGCGTCGGTGTCGACAAAGCGCCTTCCGGTCGCCTCGGCCACGATCTTTCCCACCGTGGTCTTGCCGCACCCCGGCATCCCGGTGAGCACGATGTTTTCCTTTTCTGCGGAAAGCTCGCGGAAGATTCTCTCGATCAGCCCGCTTTCGCAGCGCGTCTTCTGAAAATGCTCGGCCGCAAAGACCGCCTGGGCGACCAGCATATATAGGCCTCCGGAGGCGGGAATCCCTCTCTCGGCCGCCGCAAGGACAAGGCGGGTGCGGAGCGGGTTGTAGACCGCGTCGATCACGCCCGTAAGGCGGGGAAAGCGCGAGAGGTCGAGCGGGCAGCCCGAAAGGGAGGGAAACATGCCCACGGGCGTGGTGTTGACGAGGATTTCGGCGTCGGTATGGCCGGAGTAAGCCTCCTCGTAGGAGATCCGGCCTTCGCCGCTATTGCGGCTGACCCGAAGAATCACGGAAGCCCCCTCGTGTTCCAGAACCGCGCGGGCGGTCTTGCTCGTTCCGCCGGTGCCGAGAATCAGCGCTTTTTTTCCGCCGACAGAGAGTCCGGCGCGGCGGATGAGGGCCGAGAGACCGGCAAAATCGGTGTTGTAGCCGATGAGGCGGCCGCTGCGGTTGACGATTGTGTTGACCGCGCCGATGGCGCGGGCGCCCTCGTCGAGCTCGTCGAGATAGGGGATCACGGCCTCTTTATAGGGAATCGTGACGTTGATGCCGCAAAAATCACGGGCGCGGAGAAAATCGCCGAGTTCCTCCGGCGCAAGCTCCTTCAGCTCATAAGAGTAGCCGCCGATTTTTTCGTGGATGAGTTTTGAGAAGCTGTGGGGCAGATGCTCTCCGATACAGCCATATGTCATAAAGCCTCACCTCCCAGCCAGTCGGTTCCGTAGCGCAGGGCCAGCATGTCGGCCGCCGCCAGCGCGGCGACGCTGTCGACCACCGCCCGGGCGCGGTGGACAATGGCGGGGTCGTGCCGTCCGTTGATGAGAAGCTTTTTCTCCTCGTTCGTGAAAAAATCGACGGTATCCTGCTCCCGGTAGATCGAAGGGGTGGGTTTGACCGCCACCCGGAAGAGGATCGGCATTCCGTTGGTGATCCCGCCGTTGATTCCTCCGTTGTGGTTGGTGGCGGTAATAATCTTACCGGCCTCTGTCCGGAAGGGATCGTTCGCAAGGCTCCCGCGGCTCTCCGCCAGCGCAAAGCCGTCGCCGAATTCCACGCCCTTGACGGCCGGAATACTGAAGAGCGCGTGCGACAACACGCCTTCGAAGCTGTCGAACCAGGGCTCTCCCACGCCGGCGGGCATCCCGGTGATCGCGCTTTCGAGCAGGCCGCCGACGCTGTCGCCCTCGCGGGCGGCGGCGCGGACGGCGTTTTTCATCTCTTCGCCCGCCGCCTCGTCGAGAACCGCGAATTCGCTTCGGTTCAGTTGGGCAAGATCGGACGCAAGATCGCCGAAATCCCGGTCGGAAACGCCGCCGCAGCGCTTGATGTGCGTGCCGATCGTGATGCCGCGCCCGGCAAGGGCTGAGAGCAGAATCGCACCCGCCGCGACGAGCGGGGCGGTGAGCCGGCCGCTGAAATGGCCGCCTCCGCGGTAGTCCTCAAATCCGTGATATTTGCAGAAGGCCGTGTAGTCGGCGTGGCCGGGGCGGGCAAGGCTTCGGGTCTTTTCGTAGTCTTTGCTTCTTGTGTCGCGGTTCTCGATCAGAAGGGTCAGGGGTGTGCCGGTCGTTTTGCCGTCCCGGACGCCGCTGACGATCGAAAAGGCGTCCTCTTCGCGGCGGGAGGTCGAAATTCTGCCGGCGGGGCGGCGCAGCGATAGGCGGAAGGCGATGAAGCTCTCGTCGATATCGATGCCGGGGGCAAGCCCGTCCAAAACGGCGCCGATCTTCTCCCCGTGGCTCTCGCCGAAGAGGGTAAGGGAAAGGCTTTGGCCGAAGGTGTTTTTCATGCTTCCTCCTCCTTGATTTTCTGTTCTCCGGAAAGCCCGGCTTCCCGGAAGGCCTCCTGCTTCTCAAGAAGCAAAAGCGCCTTCTCAAGTTCTTCCTTTGTCATTTCCTTCATTTCATAGGAGCCCGGACGGTCTACCGTGATGACCGTGACGTGCCCGCGGTCGGCCTTCTTGTCGTGCAGCATGGCCGCGAGGACCCGTTTTCTGTCAAACGAAAGCGAGGTGGGAAGGCCGACCTTCTTCAGAACGCGCAGCAGCCGGGGACGCAGCGCCTCGCCGCAGAAGGGGATCATGCCCAGCGCGACGCACTCGCCGTGATAGAGGCGGTGAAGCTCCTCCTCGCTCTCGATGCCGTGTCCGATCGTGTGGCCGAAGTTGAGAATTTTCCGCAGGCCGCTCTCTTTTTCGTCCTGTTCCACCACTCCTTTCTTGACAAGAAGAGAGGCGGTGATGATCTCGTCCAGATGATCGGAAATTTCCTTTTCCTCAATAAGGCGGAAGAGCGCCTCGTCCGAGGTGAGGGCCATTTTGATCGCCTCGGCAAGGCCGGCCGAGAGCTGACGGGGAGGAAGGGTTTTCAGAAGATCGGGATCGATCAGCACTTTTTTCGGCTGATAGAAAGCGCCTACGATGTTTTTGATCCCCCCGAGGTTGACGGCGGTTTTTCCGCCGATCGAAGAATCGATCTGGGAGAGCAGGGTGGTGGGAATGTTGTAAAAGTCGATGCCGCGCATATACACGGCTGCCGCAAAGCCGGCAAGATCGCCCACGACGCCGCCGCCCACCGCCACGACGCAGTCTTTTCGGGTGAAATTCTCATGCAGCATACGGGAAAGAAGCCCTTCGAGCGCGGCAAGGCTCTTGCTTTCCTCGCCCTGCGGCAGGGTGACGACGACGGGGGCGGCCGTCGCGTCGGCCACCTGTTCGGCGTAGGCCGCGGGCACCCCGGAATCGGTGACGATCAGCGCCCTGCGGTTCAGGGAAAATTCTTTCCCTACACGGGAAAGAGCGCCGCGCTCGACGAGAATGTCGTAGCAGTCCTGCTTCATATGAATCGGAATGATCATCGCATTTCCTCCCCTGTTTTTTCGTCCTTTCTGTCGGGAAAGGTCAGCGGGCTGCCGGTAGCGTAGCGCCCCACGACCTTCAGTCTGTCGCAGTGGCGGGCGAGGCCGGCCAGCATCTTCCTGCCGGCCTCAGAGGTCTCGTCCCCCTCGGCCTCTACATAGAAATAGTATT
>CALXKW010000015.1 GCA_944389045.1 uncultured Clostridia bacterium
GGTCACCGCTCTTCTGTACAGCGCACTTCTTCTCCTCTGCAAGGCCGGAAAGGACGCCGGCGCGATCCGGTCGCATATCGACTGGTACGAAAAGCGCTATCCCGCATGGCGGGAGTGCGAAATTATCGGGCATCTCGGGCGTTTCAAGCGGCTTTTTCTGAAGGCGGCGTCAGACAGGCGGGTCGGCCTTATGAAGGGCATGACGAAGCTTCACAGCTGGGCGGTGGCCCACCGTTAGGGGCCGGGCGGCAAAGCTTAAAAAACTTCCGGATTTTCATTGGAATCCGAAAATACGGGGCGGGGAAAGGAGAGACCTGCGATGAAACTGGCGTTGATCGGATATTTACACGGGCGGGGCGGAGCCGAGCGGCAGATTGTCCTTTTGGCAAACGCGCTTGCCGAGAGAGGACACGACGTTTCTCTCATCGCGCTTTCGGAATGCCGACTCTGTTACCCGTTGTCCGACAGGGTGCGCCTGATCGATCTCTCGGGCTGTGAGAGGGAGAAAGAGTCAATTGCACGCCGGTTTGGGGCCTATCGGCATACGCTTCGCGGGCTTTCGCCGGAGGTTTCGATCCATTTCTGGCTTCAGTCGGCCTATTTTTCCGCGCTTTTTTCCAAGCGCCGCTGCGGCAGGAGCCTCTATGCGGAGCGGGGGGACCCGAGCGACGACGAGTACCGCGGTGCGCTCGCCGCCGTTCGGGCGCTGGCTTTTCGGCGGACCGACGGCTTTGTCTTCCAGTCAAAAGGGGCGCGCGACTGCTTCAAAGATTCTGTGCGGCGCCGCTCTGTCGTCATCCCCAACGCGGTTGCGGTGCCGGAGGTGACCGTCCCTTATCGGGAAAAGCGGATCGTTTCGGTCGGGCGCCTTCATCCGCAGAAGAATCAAAAGCTTCTGATCGAGGCCTTTGCGCGGATTGCTCCTGAGCTTCCCGGCTATACGCTCGAAATCTACGGGGACGGGGAGCTGAAGGCCTTTCTCGAAAAAGAGATAACCGATAGAGGCCTTTCCGACAGAATCTTTCTCTTCGCCTCCAGAAGCGATATTCTGGAAAGGATCGCCAGCGCTTCGCTCTTTGTTTTGTCGTCCGATTATGAAGGAATGCCCAATGCGCTGATGGAGGCCATGGCGCTCGGCCTGCCCTGTGTGGCGACCGACTGCCGTCCGGGCGGCGCGAGGGCCCTGATCGAGGACGGCGTCAACGGCTATCTCGTTCCCCGCGGGGACGCGGCGGCGCTTGCCGAAAAAATGCTTTGGCTCCTCAAGCGAAAGGAGCGGCAAAATGCCGTGGGAAAGGCCGCCGAAGCGATTCGCATCACGCATTCCCCCGGCGCGGTTTACGACGCCTGGGAGCGCTTTATCACATCGATTGCGCGTAAGGAGAAATTATGAAAACCTTCTTTTCTGCTTTGAACCGGCAGGCGGACGCTATAGGACTGACGCTCCTTCTGATCGGAAACATCTGCTTTTATACCGAGGGGAAGCTTGTGATCTATCTCGGGCTTTCGCTGATTGCCATGCTTCTGATCTTCGGACACGCCTTTCTTACGAAGTGGCGGCAGGGATGGCCTTCTTGGCGGCCCGATTTCGCCCTGATCTGGCTGACGCTGCTCTATGCGATGTTTACCGTATACGGCACGATGTTTTTGCGGGCCGACACCTACAACTGGGATTTGATGCTGTTTACTTACGCGTCCAATCTCGCGTTGTACTGCAGCCTCAAGCATCTTATTCGCCGCGATTGGCTCGGCGAGATGCAGATTCCGGTGATTTTGGCCGTGATGTTCACAATCGTCCTGCTGGTCGTTTCCGAATGGGACAACCTCTCCTTCGGCGGCGTTCGGCTGGGTGAATCGCTGAGCGGCAACGTGAACACCGTCGCAACCTCTCTCGGCATCCTGTCCGTCTTTCTGACCTGCTTTTCGGTACGGGGGAAGCGGAAGGCGGCCTCTTTGCTCGTTCTTCTTCTTACCGTTTTCTTCATGCTCCTCACCGGCTCCAAAATGGCGCTTATCCTCTTGGCCATGGATTTGGTTCTCTTCCTGCTCTATGCGCCGAAGGGCAGAACGAAATGGCTGGTCGCCGGATTTTCGGCCTCTCTTGCGGTTCTTCTGATTTTCTATGTCCCTCTCTTCTATAACGTGATCGGCTATCGGGTGGAGGATATGCTCTTTCAGCTCTTCGGGATCGGTCCGGGGGAGGGCTCGGCCTCCACCGCCTCCCGCCTTTTGCTTCTGAAAGAGGGCTTTCGTTTCTTCCTCCATCATCCGCTCTTCGGAGGCGGGGAAAAATATTTCGCCTCACTGACGAGCACCGGATACGGCTACAGCCATTGCAACTATACCGAGATGCTCTGCAATTTCGGTCTTTTCGGAACGCTTCTCTTCTATCTTCCGATCTTCTTTCTCCTTGGGAAGACCTTTCGGAGGAAAAGAAGCGCCGAGGATCTTGCGCTTCTTTCTTTGGTTCTGATTTTTTCCCGCCTTCTGCTCGACTGGGTGCAGGTGACCTATTCGGGCCTGTGCGTCGGCTATCTGCCGCTGCTCTTTGCCTTCGCCGCCGTCGCGGCAAAGCAGAGGCGCGAGGAAGAGAAAACACAAGAGGCGATTGACACGACTGCGCCGGACGCTCCGGTGACGCCGGAAGACCCGTCCGATGTCGCAGATCGGGAAAAGGACGACCGGGAAGGGGCGTCATGAAGGAAGAAATCTCCCGCACCTATCATGCCCTGAAGTGGTCGTCGATCACCGAGCTTGCGGCAAAGCTCCTCCTCCCCCTGACCAATATGATTCTGGCGCGCATTCTCGCGCCGGAAGCCTTCGGCATCCTGGCCACCGTCACGATGGTGATCTCTTTTGCGGAGGTCTTTGTCGAATCGGGTTTTCAGAAATTTTTGATTCAGCACGCCTTTGCCGACGAGAGGCAGGAGGCGGAATATATGAGCGTCGCCTTCTGGGCCAATCTCTTCTTCTCGCTCGGCATCTGGCTGGTTTTGACAATAGCCTGTGAACCGATCGCCGCGCTGGTGGGCAACGAGGGGATGGGAATTCTTTTGGCGGTGACCGGTGTCACCATCCCACTCTTCGGGATCATCGGCATCCAGGACTGTAAGCTGAAAAAGCATCTTGAATTCAAGGGACTTTTTTATGTGCGTATTTTTTCCGCGTTGGTGCCGCTCGCGGTGACGCTGCCGCTCGCCCTTCTGGGGTGGGATTATTGGGCGCTGATCGTGGGGAATATCGCCGGCGTCGTCCTGCGCTCGCTCCTTCTTCTTTTTGTGGGGAAGTTTCGCCCGCTTTTGTATTTTCGCTTCCGCGAGCTGCGCTATATGCTCGGCTTCGGCATCTGGACGCTTCTGGACGGCGTCGCGCTCTGGCTGGCCTCCTGGATCGATTCCTTTTTGATCGCGCGCGCCATGTCCGACTATTACCTCGGCCTCTACAAAAACGCCACTTCCATGGTGACCTCCCTTTTTGCCATTGTGACCGCGGCGCTGGCGCCGGTTCTCTTTTCCTCGCTCTCCAGGCTTCAGGATCGGCCGGAAGACTTCAACCGCCTCTTTCTCAAGGTGCAGAAGACCCTCGCGGTCTTCCTTCTTCCGATGGGCGTGGGGCTTTGGCTCTACCGCGATCTTGCCACCTCGATCCTTTTCGGCGGGCAGTGGGGCGAAGCCTCGGCAATCGTTGGCGTCATGGCGCTGTCAACCGTACTCCGAACGCTTCTGATCAGTCTGTACGGCGACGTCTTTCGTGCGAAAGGGCACTTTTATCTTCCTTTTATCCTTCAGGTATTCGAGATCGTCCTTCTGGTTCCGGCCTGCGTTCTCTCGGTTCGTCACGGCTTCTGGCCTTTAGTCTATACCCGGGCACTGCTCAAGCTCGACCTTGTCCTGCCGGAGGCTCTGGCGGTGTGGCGGGTCTGCCAAATAACGCCGAAAACGACCGCGAAGATCCTGTTTCATTCCGTTGCCGCCACGGCGGGAATGACGCTTCTTCTATTACTCTGTCAAAGCGTCGGCCGATCGGCGGCCTGGCAGATCGTTTCGATTTTGCTCGGGATTTTTTTCTATTTCGTTCTTTTCTTTCTCTTTCGTGAGGAAAGGGAAGGTCTCCTTCGTCCGGTACTCGCGCGTTTTTCAAAAAAAACGCGCCGGCAGAACAATCAACAATGAAATATCAGGATATATAATGACAAATTTCGAATTGTCAAAGTGTATCTTGACATTTTAGCCCTGTCGTGCTACAATAAACCAAAGTATGTTTTTGCCCGATCCCGCAAAGTACGAACGGGATAAGGCCATTTTATAGACTGGGAGTGCATATGGAACGAATTGACGTGCATGAGGCGGCGTTGCGCTGGGATATGACCGAGCGAAGGATCACGGCGCTCTGCCGGGCGGGGAGAATTCCCGGCGCCTTTAAGGAGGGCAAGCTCTGGAGGATTCCCGAAAACGCAGAGAAACCGATCGACGGCCGCCGGCGGCCGCCGGAAGCTCCGCTTTCCGAGACGCTTTATACCGAGAGCGGCGCCGGACAGAACGCCTGTCTTGCCTTTGAGCGGCTCTATCGGCATCCGCCCGCGTTTTCGGCTTTTACCCCCTACCGCGTCTGTCCGATCGGCGCGCATTCCGACCATCAGCTGGGAAAAATAACCGGCTTTGCCATCGACAAAGGGATCCACATCGCATACGGACCGAAACAGAACGGCGTGATCGAGATCGCCTCTTTACAGTTCCCCAAGAGAGCGCAATGGCATGTGGCGGAAACGCCGCCTGAGAAGCAGAACGACTGGGCGGATCATCTGCGGGGGGCTACGCTGGCCCTGTCACGCCGCTACCCGCTTCGGGTGGGACTCTGTGCGATCATCGACGGGGAGTTGCCGATCGGCGGACTCTCTTCCTCTGCGGCGGTGATCATCACTTTTCTGTCCGCACTCTGCCGCCTGAACCGAATCGCACTCACGGCCGAAGAGCTGATCGATATTTCTCAGGAGGCGGAAAACCGCTATGTGGGGGTATCCTGCGGCCGTCTGGACCAGAGCTGTGAGGTCTACTGCCGCAAAGATCATCTCCTTTATATGGATATGAAGGACGGCCGCTACGAGTTGATTCCCACAGCTTTCGCGATGCCGCCTTATCGGATCGTCGTTTTTTTCAGCGGGCTCGAGCGTTCGCTGGCCAGCAGCAAGTTCAATATGCGGGTAGACGAGTGCCGTGCGGCCGCCTATGCGCTCAAAGCCTTGGCGGGGCTCGATTACGGAAAATTTGAGGCGACCAATCTGCGCGACGTTCCCTATGCGGTTTATCTGCGGTACCGCGACCGGCTTCCGGAAAGCTGGGCCAGACGGGCCGAACACTGGTATTCCGAGTTCGAGCGGGTGGAAAAAGGGGCACAGGCTTGGAGAAACGGCGATCTTGCCGCGTTCGGGCGCCTTGTCTTTGAAAGCGGCCGCTCTTCGATCGACAACTGGGAAACCGGTTCTCCCGAACTTATCCGGCTGTATGAGATCATGACCCATACCGACGGCATTTACGGCGGCCGGTTCTCGGGTGCGGGATTCAAAGGCTGCTGCATGGCGCTGATCGATCCCGCCTTCGAGGAATCGATTCTCAAAACGGTCGAGAGGGAATATCTGGCCGCTTTTCCGGCGCTGAGGGGGAAATACAGCGCCCATGTCTGCCGCAGCGCCGACGGGGTACGGTTGAAGAAATAAAGCTATGAGGAAAACGATCGGCTGAAAAAAAGCCCGGATAAAATCAATCGGTTGAAAAAAAGGTCTGACGCAATAAAAGGTCTGACAAAATAATAAGGAGGCGCTTTTCTTGAAATGTCTGGTTCTGGCCGCCGGATACGCCACGAGGCTCTATCCGCTGACCGAAAATTTCCCGAAACCGCTTTTGCGGGTGGGGGAGAAGACGATTCTCGACTGGCTTTTGGACGATATTCAGGCGTCGGGGGCCGTGGAGGAAGTCGTTGTGATCTCCAATCACAAATACTTATCCTGTTTTCGCGAATGGGCGGGGACAAAGCCGTACAAAATAACTCTCGTGGACGACGGCACCGAGACGAACGAAACCCGGCTCGGCGCCGTGAACGACATGCGTCTCGCGCAAGAGACGCTTTCTTCCGGGGACGATCTTCTCGTCGTCGCCGGCGACAATCTGCTCGACTTCAGTCTGGCCGGCTTTCTTGCCTACGCGGCCGGAAAAAAAGCTTCCTGCGTGATGCGCTATTTTGAGCCCTCTTTGGAGAAGCTGAAAAAATGCGGCGTTCTGACGGTGGATGCCGACGACAGGATCCGGAAGATGACCGAAAAATCGCCGTCTCCGGCCTCGCATTGGTGCTGTCCGCCCTTTTACTTCTATACCCGGGAAGACGCGGCGCGCCTGCCGGAGGCCATTGCGGCGGGCTGTGAAACCGACGCGCCCGGAAGCTTTCTGGGCTGGCTCTGCGAAAGGGCGACGGTTTACGCCATGGAAATGCCGGGCCGCCGCTACGACATCGGCAATCTCGAAAGCTACGAAGAGGTGAAAAAGGAATATAGGGGGATATCGGTATGCTGACACCGAATCTGGATTTCCAAAACAAAACGATTCTCGTCACGGGGGCGGCCGGCTTTATCGGCGCCAATCTCGTCAAGGCGCTGCTTGCGGGAGAAGAGTCCTTACGCGTGGTGGGAATCGACAATCTGAACGACTATTACGACGTCGCCATCAAGAATTACCGTCTTGACGAGATCGAGGCGCTGGCGGAGAAGAAGCCGGGGTCCTGGCGTTTTGTCAAAGGCAGCATCGCCGATAAAAAGGTGCTGGAGGAGCTCTTTGAAAAGGAGCGGCCGGCGCTTGTGGTCAATCTGGCGGCGCAGGCGGGGGTCCGCTATTCGATCAGCAACCCCGACGCCTATGTCGAATCGAACCTGATCGGCTTTTACAACATTCTCGAAGCCTGCCGCCATTATCCGGTGGAGCATCTGGTCTATGCCTCCTCCTCGTCGGTCTATGGCTCCAACAAGAAGGTCCCCTATTCGACCGACGACAAGGTAGACAATCCGGTTTCGCTCTATGCGGCCACCAAAAAATCCAACGAGCTGATGGCGCACGCCTACAGCAAGCTTTACGAAATTCCTTCGACCGGACTTCGCTTCTTTACGGTCTACGGCCCGGCCGGCCGGCCGGATATGGCCTACTTCGGCTTTACCGACAAGCTGCTCAGAAACGAGACGATCCGCATTTTCAATTATGGCAACTGCAAACGCGATTTCACCTATGTGGACGATATCGTGGAGGGGGTTCTCCGCGTCATGCGCGCTTCGCCCGAAAAAGCGATCGGCGAAGACGGCCTGCCGCTTCCTCCCTACCGGATCTACAACATCGGGAACAACCATCCCGAAAACCTTCTGGATTTTGTCGAGATTTTGCAGGAGGAATTGGTGAAAGCCGGCGTACTGCCCCCCGACTATGACTTTGAGGCGCATAAGGAGCTCGTGCCCATGCAGCCGGGCGACGTGCCGGTGACCTATGCCGATACCTCCTCGCTCGAAGAGGATTTCGGCTTCAAGCCCTCTACCGGCCTGCGCGAGGGGCTTGCGCGCTTTGCCGCGTGGTACAAAGAATTTTATCGAATTTAAGGAGTAAAACCAATGAAGATTGCAGTAGCGGGAACCGGCTATGTGGGCCTTTCGATGGCCATTCTTCTCTCTCAGCACAATACCGTACAGGCCGTGGATATTCTTCCCGAAAAGGTAGAGAAGATCAACCGCGGCATATCGCCGATTGCAGACAAGGAGATCGAGGAGTATCTCTCCGCCGGAAATCTCGATCTTGTGGCTACCACTGACGGGGACGCGGCCTATCGGGACGCCGATCTCGTGATCATCTCGACCCCGACCAATTACGACCCGACGAAGAATTATTTTGACACGGGCTCGGTGGAAAGCGTGATCCGGCAGGTGATCGCCGTAAATCCCGATGCGATTATGATCATCAAATCCACCGTTCCGGTGGGCTTTACCGAATCGGTGCGCGAAAGCTTCTGCTGCGACAACATTCTCTTCAGTCCCGAATTTCTGCGCGAGGGAAGGGCGCTTTACGACAACCTGTATCCCAGCCGCATCATCGTGGGGGTTCCGGTGCGCAACGCGCGTCTGCGCAAAGCGGCCGAGACCTTTGCCGCGCTATTGCAGGAAGGGGCGCTCAAACAGGAAGTGCCGGTCCGTTTTATGAACCCCACCGAGGCCGAGGCGGTCAAGCTGTTTGCCAATACTTATCTCGCCCTGCGGGTCTCCTTCTTCAACGAGCTGGATACCTACGCCGCGGTGAGAGGGCTGGATACCCGGTCGATCATCGAAGGCGTGGGTCTCGATCCCCGTATCGGCAGTCATTACAACAACCCTTCGTTCGGTTACGGCGGCTATTGTCTTCCCAAGGATACCAAGCAGCTTTTGGCCAACTACAACGATGTGCCGCAGAATATCATTTCCGCCATCGTGGCCGCCAACAGCACCCGCAAGGATTTTATCGCCGATCAGATCATCGCCCGGCATCCCGGCGTGGTGGGGGTCTATCGCCTGACCATGAAGGCGGGAAGCGATAATTTCCGCCAGTCCTCCATTCAGGGCGTGATGAAGCGGATCAAGGCCAAGGGCATTGAGGTCGTGATCTATGAGCCGACCATGAAGGAGGATCTTTTCTACAACAGCCGGGTGATCCGCGATCTTGAGCAGTTCAAGGCAATGAGCGACGTGATTCTGGCCAATCGTTACCATGAAGAGATCGCAGATGTGCTCGACAAGGTCTATACACGGGATCTTTACTTCCGGGATTAAAGCGAAGCAGTGTCCTTGCGGGTGGATGTGAAATCTTTGTCCGAAAACGGACGTACAAACGCGGAGAAAGAGAATTTTATGTCAAACGCCGAGGGCAACAGCCCTTGGCGTTTTTCGATAGAATTATGGCTTCGGTAAAGGGCTAAAGTGCGAAAAGAGTCGTTTTAAGAGAGAGTTTCCTTTTTCGGAAGTCAATCTCCTGTAAATGTCTGGAATAATTGTGTATAATAAGACCGTTGTTTTACAAAAAATACTATTACAACAGGAGGATTTATGGAAAACAACGGTGTGTCCCGTGGGATTTCGTCGGAATTCGGCAATCTGATTCGAAACCGCAGACAATCCCTGAAGTTATCCGCGGAGAAGCTGGCGGAAAAATGCGATCGGAGCGACCGGGAAATCCGTGACATCGAATTGGGGCGTTCCGAGCCTCTTCTCAGTACGGCATTACTGCTCTGCAATGCCTGCGGAATTGAAATCGGCGAATTGCAGCAATTTGTCCCGGATCTTACCGCATGCGGGGTGGCCGAAGCGGAGTAAAAGTACGGTAGGACGCGCAGCGAGGATTTTTGCCGTATACGCGCTATACGCGCTCCCGTGATTCCTGTCATGCCTTAGCCAAAAAACACGGCAGCGGGATGAAAAGAAAATGCAAAATAATGGGTATGTTCCGCTCAGACAGGAGAGCGGGAGATACGCCGAAAGCCGACGTGTGCATTCTTTGTTTTAAGAGGCATTCGTCGGAATTTTTCGTCGTGGGGAAAAGGCCGGACTGAGAAAAACAGCAAGAACAATTTTATGCCGCGACGAAGAGCGCGTGTGGAGCGGATTCCTTTTTTTCGTAAGAGATCCTTGCAGTCTGTTTTTTCGGAGCGTTCTTTTTCATATTCTGCGTTTTTCCAAAATAAAAACATAGAGGCGAATTCTTTAGGAAAATTTTGTATTCTTGTTTTTTGGCCTGATGGCCCTTAATATGTAAATTTTTGCGATATAATGGCAATGAAAATTCAATTATCTCGGTTTTGAAAAATATTTGAGAAAAAATTTGAAAAAAGAAGAAAAAACGTATAATTTTTCTTGACAGGATTTCCAGCCGATGTTATAATGACGCTGACAGCGACCACGGTCGTGCGCACAATTTTTAATTGCTTTCAGAAGGAAACTGGAGAGACAAGATGTTTAAGATGAAACTTGGATTGGGGATCAATACACAGTTTGGCCTGTCTGACACCGATCAGATCGCGCTTTTTAAAAGAACCGGCTTTGAGGCTTTCTTTTGGGATTGGGAGGAGGGAAAAGATCCCCTGCTTCTGAAAAGAGCGGCAGACAGAGAGGGTATGATCTTTCAGTCGATTCACGCGCCGTTCGGAAGGGCGGCCGATATGTGGGAAAAAGATCGGGCGCGCTATGGTCCGGCGGTGGAGGAGCTTTTGCGCTGCCTTGCTTCCTGTGCCGCCGTCGGAGTTGACCTGATGGTCCTTCACGCCTTTATCGGCTTTGAACGGCATGCGCCTACTCCCGAGGGTGTTCTTCACTACAAAACGGTGGCGGATCGGGCAAAGGAACTGAATATACGGCTCGCTTTTGAGAATACAGAGGGAGAAGAATATCTCTCCGCCCTGATGCAGGCCTTTTCCGATTTCGATCATGTCGGTTTTTGCTGGGACAGCGGCCATGAGCTCTGCTATAACCGCGGGCGGGATATGCTCTCTCTTTATGGCGGCCGGCTCTTTTGTACTCATTTGAACGACAATTTGGGAATCCGCGATTTCAGCGGCGAGATCACCTATCTTGACGATCTGCATCTTCTTCCCTTCGACGGTATTGCCGACTGGGGGGCGGTTGCCCGGCGTCTGAAGGAACACGGCTTTTCCGATATCCTTATGTTTGAACTGAATACCGAGAGTAAGCCCGGGCGGCACGAAAACGATCTCTATCGGAAAATGTCTTCGGAAGAATATATTGCCGAAGCTTATAAGCGCGCCTGTCGTGTGGCATCCCGCATGGGCGCAGGGAGTGCTTGAAACGGTATGGCTTGCCAAAGCCCGCGTCGGAGGAATGCGGGCTCTTTGCGATAAAGACGCTTGGGCAGACAGAATTCTGTTGGCGGACCGGTTATGGGTAAGTCGGATTTTGCGAACGGGCCGGCGGCTTTGGGTACGCTGTCCGGCAGGAGAGAATACCACGATGAGACAGAACGGAAAATGACGTTGTCTCGCGCTTGGCGCAAGGCCGTTTCAAAGTCATTCCGGAAACTTATCCGATGGCGTTTTTCCGAAGAGCCCTATCAGCTTTGATAGGGCTTTATCCGTTATTTTAGAATATGTAAATAATCGAGGAGATGCACTATGGATCTTACATCTTTCGGTGCAATCTTGGAAAAGATAGGCACCGAATCTTATAACAAACTTTTGCATCGCTATACATACAAACTGCATGGTGACCAAAATACCGCAGAGGATATTCTCAGCGATGCGATGACATTGCTGCTCGAGAAGAAGGAGCAATTCGCCGGATCAAGCGAGAAGCAGATTCAAATTTGGCTGATGCGAGCCGCTGATTACAAAGTACAGGAATACTGGCGAAAAGGACATGTCGTTCATGAGACCGGCTTTGACGAATCGGTTTCCGCGTTGTTGGAAAATAGGGAAGGCGAGAATCCTTTTGCTGCCATAGATGAGGGATGGAACGAAAATCAAAGCGAAGAAGACCGCTTCCTCATCTATCTGGACGAGATCGCACGACAATTGCGCGGCGCCGATCTTCAGCTTTTCATCGGACGCGTTGTGAATCGAAAGGGATACAAACAACTGGCCGAGGACATGCATTCGACCGAAGGCGCTTTAAAAGCGCGCTGGTCACGCCTGCGTCCGCAGTTGATCAAGCTGGTCGGAAGTCTGATCGGTCAGGACCGGGTGCAGCGTTTCGTCAATCAATCCGAAGCGTTTCCAAATGTAAACAAATCATGAATTTATATCAATTTCGTGTAACCATTTAATGAAAAACGTCACTTAAAGGATAGAGGAGCAAAATCCTTTACAGGCGTTTGTGTGGAGGACATATGAAATCAAAAAAAGAGTCTATCGCCTTCCGTTCCAAACCCTCTGTTCTGATCGGACAGTTAAACGCCATTATTGACCGCGAGTTCTTAAAGCCGGATGAAGCTATCGATATGGATCTGGTCGACGAATGTCTGGAGGCCATTGCGCGTTTGGATAATCTCGTCGTCGAACGTACTCAGGAGGAATTGGAAGAAATCAAGAAGAATATAATCGAAAAAGCGGAAGGACGTCCGTTAAAAATTCTGTATCCTGCGGCGGAGTCTTTTGCCGCCTCCCGCTCTAAAACCGGTTTTCTCAGAAGAAAGGGCGGCCGCATTGCTGCGGCGGTCATCGCAGCGGCCCTTATGGCCTCTCTGTTTACCGTGGGCACGGCCGCAAAACAGGAAGGATTTGATATTAAGGATTGGATTAAGGAGATTCTCAATATCGAACCCGGTACTTCTATGGAATTGGGCGGCGTTACCGTCTACTATGGCCCCGATTACGAGTGGTATGAGAGCGTCGACGAATTTATCGAGGCGGGGGATCTGGATATTTTGTATCCCTCGGTGCTGCCCGAAGGTATCTCGTTGGAAAAAATATTTGTCTACGAAATGGAGGGACAAACGGTATTTAGTTTCCAGTTTGACAATCCTTCGTATTCGTATGAAGTATTTGGAGAGAATGTTTATTTAAGTGTTGATGGGTATGAAAAAATACAAATTGGCGATTTATGTGTATATATGTGTTTAAAAGATGGCAGGTATCAGGCGATTTTTCAATATGATCGATATCAATATGTGGTCAAGGCGACGGACTATATTGATATAAATACCATTATTACAAATTTGAAAGGACGTAAAGAATGAATTCGAAAAAGTTAGTGCGGACAGTAAGCATGGTGTCTCTTGTATTTGTGCTGGTGTTTATGGGCACCTTCGGCTGTTTCGCATCGGAGAGTGAGTCTGAGTTCGACAATGACGGAGGGATTTCTTACCGGTTTGGCGATGTAGAAGTGCTGTTCGATTCGACCAGCGCCCTCTCGGCCGAACAGAGAGAAGCCATAGCCGGCGTTTTGGCGGGAGTTTCCGAAGACGGCTCGGTCAATGGCGGCGCGACGACCTACGGCCTGACATGTACGTTGTTCGGACACAAATTGGAGTCAGAGATTGTCGTGACCATTGAACATAAAGTCTATCCAACATCGCCTCGCTGTTTAAGAACTGTTTACGAGGTCTTCCATTGCACTCGGTGCGACTATGTTGAATCCAATTTTGTGTCTTCCATTTATCTTGTCTGTTGCGAATAAACAATATTTTACCTCTTAAAATAAATTTTACCTCTAAAAAATAAAAAATTAAGAAACCTATCGCCGGATTCGGTTTGCTCTTTCTTTCTACATAGGCTTTCAAAAACAGGATGTCGCCCGGAAGGGGTGTAAATTTTATGGAATTTTCCCCAGTCCGCTTGTTGAGCATAGCCTAAAGTCGGGAGAAAAGCGGGCCGGAGCCGGTGGATGGGGAAAAGGAGAAAAAAATGAAAGCAGTTTATTTTCTGAGAAGCGATGTAATTACCGACGAGTCCGGCAAGAAGTATACCGTGTACGGAGTAGATCTCCGCGAGAGCTGTGATCCTGCGGCCGCGATTCTCAAATCGGTTCCGGATATCTTTTTTGATTTGGAGGAGGCGCAGAATTTTGTGAATACCTGCAACGCGCTTCAACTGAATCCGATTCATTTGATGGACGTGATCGAAGACGTCCTCGCATAACGAGGTCGGGTGATTATGTGAAACAATACACGGCCCGCACCTTCCGTCAGAAGACGGTCCACTCCAAAGCGTACTCCAGACGCTTGGCGTGGACCGTCTTCTTTTTTTAGAAAATGCTCTTGACAAAGAGGAAAAAAGAGAGTAGAATAAATATACCCTATGGGGGTATATAAGCTTGAGGGGGAACCGTATGACCGAGAAAAAGGATTGCTGTCCGCACAGAACAAAAAAACGCACAGAGGAAGAGATTCGCTGTCTGATTCACCGCCTGAACCGCATTGAGGGGCAGGTGAGGGGAGTAAAAGGCATGGTGGAAAAAGACGCCTACTGCCCGGATATTCTGGTTCAGGTGGCGGCGATCAACGCGGCGCTGAACGCTTTTAATAAAGAGCTTCTGGCCAGCCATATCCGTACCTGCGTTGCGAGCGATATCCGTGAGGGGCGGGAGGAGACGGTAGACGAGCTGGTTCGAACCCTGCAAAAACTGATGAAGTGAGTATACAGGCCTGTCCGAAGGGGCTCCGATCGGTCAAAGCTTTGTATGGTAAGCCAAGGTTTTCGGAAAGACTATAAAAGACTCTATAAATAGACTATAAAAGACTATATAACAAGATAATCAAAAGTCAGCGGAAAGGAAGGATAGTTTGGAACAGTATGAAGTGACGGGCATGAGCTGTGCCGCCTGCAGCGCCCGGGTGGAAAAGGCGGTTTCGGCCCTGCCGGGCGTGACGACCTGCTCGGTGAATCTGTTGACCGGTTCTATGGGCGTGGAGGGCAGCGCGGCCGAAGCGGAGGTGATCGCGGCGGTGGAGCGCGCCGGGTACCACGCAATGCCGAAGGGGCATGAACAGAGCCGCCCGGCCGGTAAGGATGAGATTCGCGACAAAGAGACGCCGGCTCTTCTTAAGCGGCTGATCGTTTCGGTCCTTTTGCTCCTTTTTCTGATGTATCTTTCGATGGGCCATATGATGTGGGATTTTCCGCTTCCGGCGGCTCTCTCCGGCAATCCGATGGCCATGGGTCTGATTCAGCTTCTTTTGACTACGGCCATTCTGGTGGTCAATCAGCGCTTTTTTGTCAGCGGCTTCAAAGGGCTGGTTCACGGCGCTCCCAATATGGATACTCTGGTGGCGCTGGGCGCGGGCGCGGCCTATCTGTACAGTACCTACGCGCTTTTTGCTATGTCTGCGGCCACTTTGAACGGCGATGCCTCCGCCGCCATGTCGTATCTGCATGAGCTTTATTATGAATCGGCCGCCATGATTCTTACCCTGCTCACCGTGGGTAAGATGCTTGAGGCAAAGGCCAAAGGAAAGACGACCAACGCGCTGAAAAGCCTGATGGATCTTGCGCCCAAGACCGCGAAGCTGATCGTGGAGGGGAAAGAGGTCGCAGTTCCTGTGGAAGACGTGAAAAAAGGGGATGTGTTTGCTGTCTATCCCGGCGACAGCATCCCGGTGGACGGCGTGGTTCTTGAAGGGGAAAGCGCGGTCAACGAGGCCGCACTGACCGGCGAGAGCCTTCCCGTCGACAAGACGGCGGGGGCGCGTGTCTTTGCCGCCACGGTGAATCAGTCGGGCTTTCTTCGCTGTGAGGCTTCCCGGGTGGGGGAGGACACCACGCTTTCCAAGATCATCCGGATGGTGAGCGATGCGGCGGCCACCAAAGCGCCGATCGCCAAGATCGCCGACAAGGTTTCGGGGATTTTCGTTCCGGTCGTCATGGGCATCGCGCTGCTCTCTTTCGTCGTCTGGATGATCGCCGGGGAAAGCCTGGGCTTTTCGCTGGCCCGGGCGATTTCGGTGCTGGTCATCAGCTGTCCCTGTGCGCTGGGGCTCGCCACGCCGGTGGCCATTATGGTGGGAAGCGGTGTGGGAGCCAAGCAGGGCGTGCTCTTCAAAACGGCCCTTTCGCTCGAGGAGACCGGAAAGACGGAGATTGTGGTTCTCGACAAAACCGGTACGCTGACAAAGGGCGCCCCCTCCGTCACCGACATTCTGCCTGCCGAGGGGGTGGCGGAAGAGGAGCTTTTGCGCCTTGCGCTCTCTCTTGAAGAGAAGAGCGAGCACCCTCTTGCCAAGGCCGTCCGGCTTTTTGCCGAGGAGAAGGGAATTTCGCCCTATGAGGTCGAGAATTTTGCCGCGCTTCCCGGAAACGGCCTTACGGCGACGGTCGGGGGAAAAGCGCTTTTCGGCGGAAACGCCGCGCTGATAGAGAAAAAGACCGCCATTCCCGAAAAGAGCCGGGTTATGGCCGACTTTCTGGCCGAAGAGGGAAAGACGCCGCTCTTCTTTGCCTCATCCGAGCGTTTCCTCGGGATGATCGCGGTGGCCGACTCCTTAAAAGAGGACAGCCGTGAGGCGGTGCGTGAGCTTTCCGAAATGGGGCTTTCCGTGGTGATGCTGACCGGAGACAACGAAAAGACCGCCCGCGCCGTGGGGAAAAAGGCGGGCGTTGACCGCGTGATTGCCGGTGTGCTTCCCGACGGAAAAGAAGAAGTGGTGAGGGCTTTGCAGAAGGCCGGCAAGGTCCTGATGGTCGGAGACGGCATCAACGACGCGCCTGCGCTGACCCGCGCGGATATCGGTATGGCAATCGGCGCCGGAACCGATATCGCCATCGACGCCGCCGACGTGGTGCTGGTCAAAAGCCGCCTGAGCGATGTGGTGACCGCCATCCGGTTGAGCCGGATGACTCTGCGCAACATTCACGAAAATCTTTTCTGGGCCTTCTTTTACAACGTCATCGGAATTCCGCTGGCCGCCGGCGTGTGGATTCCTCTCTGGGGCTGGCAGTTGAATCCGATGTTCGGGGCCGCCGCGATGAGCCTTTCGAGCTTTTGCGTGGTGGTCAACGCCCTGCGGCTGAACTTCTTTGATCCGAAAAAGAAACTGCGGGCACGCAGGCGTACGCACAGCCTCGCCGCTCTGGATGCCCTCGGCGCGTTTGTTGTGCCGGGCGATCTGTCCGAAAAAAATTTGGATGAAACAAAAAAAACGCTGCAAGAAAAAACGGGCGAAGGGCTTTTGGACAAGAGCAAAAGCCTTCCCCAAGAAGGAATAGACAGGGAAACGTCCGCCGTAGGGCAGGACATAACAGCCATTGAAAAGAACGCAAAAAATCAAGAGAAAACCGGAATGCCGGTATTCGATAGGAAACAAGAGATAAAGGAGAATGAGAAAATGGAAAAAATTCTGAAAATCGAAGGAATGTCCTGCGGACACTGTGAGGCACGCGTCAAGAAATGCCTGGAGGCGCTTCCTACGGTCGAAAAGGCCGAGGTCAGCCATGAAAAGGGAATCGCTCGTCTGACGCTGACCGAAGAGACGCCCGACGCCCTTCTGAAGAAGACCGTGGAGGATGCGGGCTATACCGTTCTGTGATCCTCTATTGGCGCCTCCCCGCTTGGGGAGGCGTTTTCCTTTTTCGTCTCTAATGCCATACAGGCGGCGCAAGATCGGCAAAAAAGTGCAGAGAGAGAGAGGCCGGCGCTTTTTTTCTCAAAGGATTGCATTTTTTTTCTTTTTGTGTTAAAATACGATGTGATTTAAAAAAAGAGAGGTGCAATTCCCATGAGCATTCGAATCGGTATTTACGGCTACGGAAACTTGGGACGGGGCGTGGAATGCGCTCTGCGGCAGAATCCGGATATGTCTCTGACGGCGGTCTTTACCCGGCGCGACCCCGCTTCGGTAAAGATTCTGACCGAGGGTGTTCCGGTCTATCCGGCCGCTCGGGCAAAAGAGATGACAAACGAGATCGACGTGATGATCCTCTGCGGCGGCAGCGCCACCGACCTTCCCGTCCAGACCCCCGAGATGGCGGCGCTCTTTCATGTGGTGGACAGCTTTGACACCCATGCGAAGATTCCCGCTCATTTCGATGAGGTGGATCGCGCAGCGAAAGCTGCCGGAAAAACGGCGATCATCTCGGTCGGCTGGGATCCCGGTCTGTTTTCGCTGATGCGCCTTTACGGAAACGCCGTTTTGACGGACGGAAAGGACTACACTTTCTGGGGCCGGGGCGTCAGTCAGGGGCATTCCGACGCGATTCGGCGTGTGCCGGGTGTGCTTGACGGCAAGCAATACACCATTCCGGTAAAGAGCGCCCTTGAAGCGGTGCGGAGCGGGCAGAACCCGGAGCTTTCGGTCCGCGAGAAGCATACCCGCGAATGCTATGTTGTGGCGGAAGAAGGAGCGGATAAAGCCAGAATTGAGGCCGAAATCAAGACTATGCCTAACTACTTTGCGGAATATGATACTACGGTCCATTTCGTTTCGCAAAAGACGCTTGCGAGCGAGCATAGTGGCATTCCGCACGGCGGCTTTGTGATCCGGAGCGGACGCACCGGGGAAAACGGCGAGCACAAGCACGTTATCGAGTACAGCCTCAAGCTCGATTCCAATCCAGAGTTTACCGCCTCGGTGCTGGTGGCCTATGCCCGCGCGGCCTATCGCCTCGCATCCGAGGGGCAGACGGGCTGCAAAACGGTTCTCGATATTCCGCCTGCTTATCTGAGCGCCCGTTCTGCCGCGGAGCTTCGCCGCGAACTTCTGTAAGAATCGGGCTGTCCTTTTTCCCCTTTATTGTACCGCGCCGGACGCGATGAGGAAAACGGCAGAGAAGCTATCGCACGCTGTCTGACGCTGTCTGACGCTGCCGAGCGGATACTGAGCGGATGCTTAGTTTATACTGAAAGACACCGGGAAAAGAGAAAAAGGAAAATTTGAAAATAATAAAATTCTTTGCGAAAAAAGGAGCTGTGAAAGCTCCTTTTTTTTCGCCCGAATAATTGTCCGAGCCGTATTGCAAATTGTCCGAGCCGTCTTGGCGTTTGTTCGGCATAGGGGCTTTTTTTGCTTTTGGCGATTAGTTTTTTTTCCATAGGGCAATTTTAAAAGAAAGGGAGAGGAAAAACGGCTTTCTGTGCCGGGAAAAGAGCGGGCATGGCCGGAAGGGGGAAAACGGGCTTGAAAAAAAAGATCATGGCAGTCTTCGGAACACGGCCCGAGGCCATCAAGATGTGTCCCTTGATTAGGGAACTGCAAAACCGGCCGGCCTTTCAGACGATCGTGACGGTGAGCGGACAGCACCGCCAGATGCTCGATCCCGTGCTGAGAGCCTTCTCGGTAGCGCCCGACTACGATTTGTCGGTCATGAGAGAGAAGCAGACGCTGGCCGATCTGACTGCAGGCATCCTGAGCGGCCTTCGCGGGGTGCTCGAAGGAGAGCGGCCGGAGCTTCTTCTCGTTCACGGAGATACCGCTACCACCTTCGCCGCCGCTCTGGCCGGATTTTACGTCCATATTCCTGTGGGACATGTGGAGGCGGGGCTTCGTACCTACGACATGGACAATCCCTTTCCCGAAGAGTTCAACCGGCGGGCGGTTACGCTCCTTTCCCGCTGGCATTTTGCGCCCACCCTCGGTGCGAAAAAGAACCTTCTGCAGGAAGGAGTCGCGGAAGATAAAATCTATGTGACCGGAAACACGGTCATCGACGCTCTGAAGACCACCGTTTCTCCCGACTACCGCCATCCGGAACTGCTTTGGGCGGCCGGAAGCCGCCTGATCCTACTGACGGCGCACCGGCGGGAGAACTGGGGAGAGCCTTTGCGGCGGATCTTCCGGGCCTTGCGCCGTGTTTTAGAGGAAAATCCGGACGTCAAGGTGATCTATCCGATTCACCAAAATCCGGAAGTCCGGAAGATCGCCGCCGAAGAACTCGGCGGGTGCGAACGGGTGCATTTGATCGAGCCGCTGGGAATGGCCGATTTCCATAATTTTATGGCGCAAAGTTATCTGATTCTCACCGATTCGGGGGGAATTCAGGAGGAGGCGCCTTCGCTGGGCAAGCCGGTTCTGGTGCTTCGGGAGACTACCGAGCGTCCGGAGGGCGTGGAAGCGGGTACTCTCCTGCTGGTTGGGCGGGAAGAGGAGAGTGTCTACCAAAGCCTCCTCCGCCTTCTGAACGACCCGCATCTTTACCGCTCCATGGCGCGGGCAGTCAATCCTTACGGGGACGGAAGGGCCAGTGAGCGGATCGCCGACATTCTGGAGAAGGAAACCGGCGCAAGAGCAAAATTCTCGGAAACAAAGGTTTGATAGAAGAATAATAAGCACTCTTGCATGGCAAGAGTGCTTGATTTTTTTGGGGGAAATCTTAGACGGCCGGCTTTTTCGTACGGGTCTGGGGCATTTTTTCAGCCGCAGATCAAATGGCAGGGAATATCGCTCTTTTTACCTTCGCCATTCTTTGCCGCCGCTTCTCGTTACGGAAAAAAGCCGGGTTCACTCTCCAGGCTTTTTTGCCGCAGTCTTAGTTTTTGCCCTCTTTATGTTATTTGCCGCCCTAATGCTTATTCTGTTTTGCCGCCGGAGCCGCTTTTTTCCGCGGGTCCGCCGGGCTTTCCGAACCCAAAGTGCGCCGCGTGGCGCTTCAGCGCCGCAAAGGTCTCGTCGCTGATGTCGTGTTCGATTTTGCAGGCATCCTCGGCGGCGACCTTCTCCGGAACGCCGAGAGAGGTGAACAGGGCTGTGAGAACGGTATGCCGCTCATAGGTTTTTTCGGCGATTTTGCGTCCGTCCGGTGTCAGAAACAGCGAACCGTCGCCGTCGACTGTCAGAAGACCGCCCTCCTTCAGAATCGAAACGGCGCGGCTGACGCTGGGCTTTGAATATCCCAGCTCTCCTCCTACGTCGATGGCGCGGACACGCGGCATTCTTTGGGACAGGATATAGATCGTTTCCAGATACATTTCGCCGGATTCCTGCAAACGCATGACAAACCTCCCGTTTTGTTGGGGCACGGCCCTCTTTCCTTTTTGTTAAGTACGGCAGAACTCCCCTTTCCGGTGTGTTTCGAATGATTGGGGGAATTTTAATTCGCCGTTTTCATCAGTATAGCACAGATAAAAGAAAATAGCAATCTTTTTTCGTCAAAAGAGGGGGATGCCCGCGACGAGGCCGGGGAAGTATCGCAGGATTTGTTCGGCATTTTTACAGGCGGCCGTTCGGACGGCATGCGGAAAATGGGCTTCAAAGAAAGTCAAAATTGTGCAAGTTTAAGTAAAGAATGTGTGTAGACAAAGCGCGCGTTTCCTGCTAAAATCCTTTGTATAACCTATCTAAAAAAGGAGTGAAGAACAAGCACCGATATGAGAAAACTCACCATATCGCTTCTCTGCCTTCTGACGGCGCTGCTCTGTCTGGCTCTGGCGTCCTGTAAGGAGCCGACCGAAACGACCCCGACCACGTCGGGAGTTTCCACCACACCGGACACGACGACTCCGGCCGAGACTACAAAACCCGAAGAACCCCGCGTCAAGCCCGAGGAGGTGACGGTGGGGCGGGTTCGCGTTCAGCTTCTTTCCGACAGTCTGGTCCGCGTGGAGCAGGCCATGACCAACGGAAGTTTTCAGGACAAACCTTCTTTCTCGGTGATCAATCGGGACGAATGGTACAAGGTGGAGCACACGGTAGAGACCGAGGGAGAGAACACCGTGATCAAGACGGCCTCCTATCATGTGATCGTCCCGACCGACGCTACCAATTTGAACGACGTGGTGATCACCACGCCCGACGGGGAAGAGCTTTGGCATTATGAGACCAAGACGAACAGCGATGTTTTTCTTCCTCCTCCCAGCGACGAATTGAATTCCTGGTATTTTACCGACAATCCCCGCGTGATTCCCTCCGAAAACGGCTACAGCCTGCCCGCTGACGGCAGCTACGAGACCAAAAACGGCTGGACGACCGATCGGGCCGCCAACGACAATTTCGTTTTTCTGCCCGGCGGTAATTACGAGAACTTTCTGAAGAATTTCATCGAGCTGACCGGCCGTTCGGAGATGATCACCCTGAACCTTCTCGGGTATTGGGATTCCCGCTGGTACCAGTATAACAGCAAAACGGCTCTTCAGCAGATTCAGGATTATCAGAGCCGCGGCTATTCGATCGACGTGCTGGTGATCGACACCGACTGGCGGGACGCCTCCCGCGGGGTGGGCTACGAGATCAACAAGCGCCTTTTCCCTGATATGGCGGATTTCCTTGAAAAGGCTCACGAGATGGGGGTCACGATCGTCTTCAACGATCACCCCGAACCGGCCGAAGGGACAAACAATCTTCTCGATAAGGATGAGATCGAATACCGCACGAAGAATCTCAAGCTGATTCTCTCGCTCGGTTTGGACTACTGGTGGTACGACCGTAACTGGAGCGTGGCGCTCAAGGGTGTGGACAGCGATCTTTCGATCTATACCACCGGCATGTACGCCTTTCAGTGGATCACCAAGGATTATTACGACAGCATCGCCGACGAGATCGACGAATACGCCCGCCGGGCGCTGATCATGGCGAATGTGGATGGCATCTGGAACGGCGATATGACCGGACCCACCGAGGTGGCAGCGCACAAATATACCATTCAGTGGACGGGGGATATCGGCACGTCGGCCGAGTCTCTGCGCAAGGAGATCTATAATCTGATCTACGGCGGCGCTGAGATGGGAATTCCGTATATGTCGAGCGACCTCGGCGGCCATACCAGCGAGGTGACCGACGACATGTATGTCCGCTGGATGCAGTT
>CALXKW010000016.1 GCA_944389045.1 uncultured Clostridia bacterium
ATAATTTTTTATACTTTCGAAAAAGGGCCGGGCGCCTCACGCGCCCGGCCCTTGATTTTCAGGAAAATTTTGACGAACAAGAGAGGAGCGGGCGTCCAAAATCCCTGGCCTTTCTTGGTGTGTTTCGCTGTGAGTTTTGCGGAATGCTTTTGTCTGGCGGACGCTACTCAGCTAAGATCAGGTTTTTCGGCTTTTTTCGAGAATTCGATTTTAAAAGGACAAAAGACGGCGCTTCCTCCCGCCTCCAGCTCGGGCTGGGAAAACTCCAAAAAGATAAACAGGAGCACGGTGAGCATCTCGTAGGGAATCGGGCAAAACTCGCCGGGATTTACCATCGACATAAGGAGCATACCGGCGTAACAGAGCCCGAAGGTCAGCTTGGTCAGGTCGGTTTTTTGGAAAATCAGGCGGAGACGGCCAACAAATTGAAAGAGGTAGGCGGCGACGCCCAAAAGGCCCAGACTGCCGATGATCTGAAAGACGAACATGTGATACCAGTTTGCCGCTCCCTTGACCGGGTGATAGCAATCGCTGTTTCCGGTGTAGCCCAGACCGCGTCCGAAGATGGGATTGGCCTTAAAATCGTCAAAAGCCCGGAAAATCAGCTTGTAACGCACCTCTCCGGAAGAGATGAGCGAGCTGGATTCTCCGATGCCGATAAAAGGGGCAAGCTTCTCCCAGCCGGCCACGAGAAGAATCGAGCAGGCGACTAAAAGCGCCAGAGAGGGAAGTCGGAGCGATTTCTCGGCAACCGCCACAAAAAGGAAGCAGAGGATCAATTCCACGCCCCCCATGAGAAGCCCACCGCGAGAGCCGGTCATCACGATGGCGGCGTAAAAGAGGAGCCCCACCAAAAGATTGGCGCGGTTTCGCGTCAGGGCGTAGTAAAAGGGTACGGGCATAAAAAGCATGAGCATTGTCGAGATGTTGTTCGACCACTGAATCTTGATGCGCATGGTCTGCCGTATCGTCGAAAATTCGACGGCGTAGTGGGAAAAGACCATAAAGCAGCCGAAAAGGCCCGCTATGTAAAAGAAGGCCAGGAGACGTTCGCGTATATCGTATTCCGGACGCACGACGAAAGCCGACTTCATCAGAAGATAAACCGCGGCCATGCCGATTCCGAGGCCGAGCACATAATAGAGCGAGGTGCCTGAAAAGTATTCTTTGGGCGTGATGATAAAGGCTCCCCCAAGCGTGACCGAGAGCGCTACAGCCAATATTCCGTAAAACGAAGAACCAATCCGGAATTTTTTTCGATAAAAGATAAAATGGAAGAGAAGTGCTCCGACAGGGATCACGCCGAGCGGCGCGAAACGAATGAAGGTGTCAAAGGAGTCGTAGCACTTGGTGACGAACATACAGGCGAGAAGAAAGGGAAGGGTGGTCACCGTGATGTCGTCGCACAGAAAAAGAAGCAGGGAAATGGCCATAACAAAGACGAGCATTCCCACGACCTCCGCCTTTAACAGTACGACCAGGCATGCGCCGAGAAGAAACAACAATGCGCACATCATACTTCCGCAGAAGCTCCGGATTTTATGGATCATGACTTAGAGGCCTTTCTGTCATTTTACTGAAATCCCCGTTAAGAGACCGAAATCATTATACCCGATATGGATGCTTTTGTCAATTGTTTTCGTTTTTTTGAGCGATAATATCGGGTTTTTTTCCGGTCACCTTTGTAAACAGATGAAAGACGGCCGCGCAAAGGGCGCGGTTGGCGAGCAGAATGCCGAAGGAGGCGGCGCACCATAGAAGGCTGAAGGAAAGACAGATCTGCCCGTGATAATTGAGCGGCATTCCGCTGTAATCCCAGACGCCCATGCGGTAGCGCAGATTCAATAAAAGTCCCGCGGGAAGCTCCAGCAGGGTGACGAACAGACCGCCGAAAAGCGCTTTGGTCCAAAGGGGAAGGGAAATGCCGTCGAGAAGCATAAGAAACAGAAAGGCAAGACCCGCGCAAAGCCCCATCGACCAGTGAGTGGCGGAGTGAGAAAAACTTTTGAAAATCTTTTCGACAAGGAGATAGAGAAAGAACCCTCCCGAAAAACTGAGGGAAAAAAGAGAAAAACTGAGAAGAGGGTCTTTTTTCCAAACAGGAGCAGGCGCAGCGTTTTTTTTCATAATCTATAATGATAATGCGAGAGAAGCGGATGCTCCTTCCCGCCTTTCCTTCTTTCAGATGCTGGGAAACGACGGCGACGGATGAGAGACCGCAAACCGACAGATTAATCAACAGATTAATCAGAAATAACGAAGATAGTATGTCCGCGCCGCTTCTTTCCGAAACGCTAAAAAGAAAAGAAAAAAGAGGAAAAGTCTTGCGGCTTTCTCGCTTTTGTGTTATAATTTTTTTCGCAAAATAAAGGAGAAACGGATATGACTAAGACGAAGAAAAACCTGCGTTTCTTGACGAAAACGGCGGCAATGGCCGCACTGCTCGCGCTTTTTTGTCCTATGGCGATCCCGGTGGGTCCGGTTCCGGTTACGCTGGGGGTATTTGCAGTTTTTTTGATTGCGTCGATTTCCACCGTGTCGGTGAGCGTTTCCGCCGTAACGGTCTATTTGGTGCTCGGCGCCGTCGGTCTGCCTGTTTTTTCGGGGTTTGAGGGCGGTATTCATAAGCTTGTCGGCGTGACAGGCGGCTTTCTGGTGAGCTATCTGTTCGCCGCCGCCGTGATCCCGCTGATTATCCGCCGGGCGGGCGGACGAAAATGGGCGTTTTTTGTGAGTATGCTCCTTGCCCTTGCAGGAATCTATTTATGCGGGGCAGTCTGGTTCGCGATCTCCTATCCCTCGTCGCTGGGGCAGGCGTTTGCCACGGCGGTTGTTCCGTTTCTTCTGCCCGACGCGCTGAAGATCGTCGCGGCCTCGGCACTGGGATATCTTCTGCGAAAGCGCTTTCCCTTGCTGACTGCCGGGCAGGGAATAGACTCGGGGGGCGCCGGGGCGGGAAGGAAGAACTAAGCTGCGATGAATTTTGCGGCTTCGATCTCATGCAGCTTCGGGAGTGTAAAAGGTTCGGCTCTTTTGTCCAAAGCAACGGCGATGCTTTATCGCCGCGCTGCCCTGCGATTGGGTGCGAATCGCGAAACCTGTGATTCACGCTTCGCCGGGTGAAAATCCTGCGATTCTTTTTCGGCCACGGGGGGAGAATTCATTCGCGCGCTGCCGGGAGCCTGACTTTTTTCTTTTTTCTCTCAAAATTTTCTTCAGAAAACCTTGACAAACCTGCTTTCCTGTGCTACAATAAACAGGTCAAATTGAGGGAGCTCTTCCTTCGCTTATCTGGGTGTGGCGCAGTTGGTAGCGCGCTACCTTGGGGTGGTAGAGGCCGCTGGTTCAAGTCCAGTCACTCAGACCAATAAAAGCCGGTGTCCAAAAGGACATCGGCTTTTATTCATTTGAGCACACGGCATGAAGCAGTGTCCGAGAGCGGCGCCGCGCCGAAGGGCGCGAGGGGGGCGGGGTTCCCCGGGACGAGCGAAGCGAGTGCTGGGGGTTCCCGGTTGTGGCCGCTGGTTCAAGTCGTGTCACTCAGACCAATAAAAACACCGGTTTCCCGGTGTTTTTTTGTTTCTCTGCCTCTTTTTTCAAGGTCGGCATGTCCGGTTACTTTTGGGGCATTTTGAAAATTCCTGTAAGATCATGAGCAATCAGAACTTTACGAGAAGCTTTGTAATGTAAATAGATATTGCTGGTCGTCTCGATATCGGTATGGCGAAGCCAATTTTTCACATCCTCCAATCCCCACCCCCGATCAAAGAGCAGCGATGCGGTTGAATGCCGAAGATCATGAAAACGCATCTTAGAAAACCCAAGACGCTTCAGTTCTCGCTGAAAGGTGCGAGTCAAAGAATCAGGCCGCCAGACCGAACCGTCCGAGCGGCAAAACAGATGAGTCGATCCCGAAGGAGCCCATTTGCAAAGATCCAGCAGCAGCTCCCTAACCTCCGGAAGCAGCGGATAAGTCATCCTGCTTACCTGAGTTTTCGTTGCTTCCGCATCAACGATCGTCAGATTCTTCACTACCGTCCGAAAAATTGAAATAGTATCTTTCTGAAAATCGATGGCGTCCCACCGAAGACCGAGAACCTCCGAACGTCGCAGCCCATAGAAAAGAGCAAGAACAACAGCCGGATAAATCAGATGATTCTTCAGCCCATCAAAAAGCCGCTGAATCTCTTCCGAATCGAGGAAAACTGTCCGAGCCGATACAGCTTGCGAACGAGGCGGATGTATCGATTCCGCAGGATTTTGTCCGATCAGTCCGAAAATCACCGCCTGATCCAACGCCTTACGAAGGACGGATAAATGCTTTGCAACCGACACCCGACTCAACCCGCCGGATTTATTGTCCCCTCTTCCGTCCTGCAATTTATAAATCATATAGTCGTAAACGATTTTCGCTTGCAGACCCTCCAGTTCCGGGGCATTTTTCTCGAAATAAGGAATCAGATGACACCGGATATAAATGCCTTCGGCTTCCCAAGTGCTCGAACGCAGCAGCATTTTCCGGGATGCGTGCCACTCCGTAAGATAAGCGGAAATTTTCATATGCAGAACCCTTTTTTCGGTATTTTGGCTTTGGTGCAGTTAGATATGACCTTGAGTGTACGAGCCGGCGCCCTGCGGGCGCCGGACTCAAGGTCTCAAAGCCTGCTCCGGCATCCGGATCGCCAAAAGCCGCTATCCCGCTCCCATTTTGGCGATAAACCCGGATTTTCGGGCAAGCAGAACAAGACCATCGGAAAGATGGCCTTCAAAAAGCTCTGTTTCGCAGCTCGTCAAGGGGAAGGAAAGGGGGATGACACAGCGGCAGAGCGCTGTTTCCCCCCTTCCCATTCCCTGTGAAGTACGGGAAGCGCGTCAGTTCGGACATACCCATCCCACTCCCCCCTTCAGGCCCGACAGAGAAACCAGGGGCGGCAGGCGGCAGAGGGAAAGCTCAGTCAGGCGCAGCGCGCACCGGGGAACTCTGGCGCAGGTCAAAAAAAGGAGGAGCTGCGGGAGAAAAAACGGTTATACGGCAGCTCTGAAACACACACCGCCGGAATCGTCAGCAAACTCCGCCTCAATCGCCTCATCCTTAAAAAGCGATGCGGTCATCGGATCGAAAAACATACCTTCCTGTAAAACAAAATAAAAAACATAGCGGTGTACCGTAACCAGCTGCCCCTCGTCAAAACGCAGGAAATCCTCCTCATCCAACGCGATATCCTCAAAACCAGCAGGCACCCCGCGGGAATAAATAAACTTGCCCGCATCCTTGGAAATGTACTTCGTCAGGTACCGAAAGCTGCCGGTGCGGAGCTTGATCTGATCGATCGGCTCAAACTCATTATGGCCATACCGCTCTTTGAAAAAAGAGTTCACGCTGACAAGCTCGTTCCGGCCCCGCTTCGTCGAATAGCAGCGCTCAGGCCGGATCTCGCCCACCATCTCTCCATCCGGAATGTAGGCAACACAATGATAATGCAGCCGACCGCCTTTTTCGCCCCGCTCCGCCTTCATAAAATAACGCCAGCTGCGATTGACCGCAAAATGATTCAACGTCATCTTCAGCGACTTATCGAACTCCTCCTCGGAAGAAAATTTTGAAGAATCGTAAGTAAAAGTAATAAAATAATTCCAGGGATTATTCAGGACCTTGCGCTTAAGCGTCTTATAACGAGCGAGAAAATTATGATAAACCCGATCCACATTTTTCCGCACGTCCTCCAGCAGAATCAAACCTGCGGCCAGATCCTCCGGATGCCGGCGGCAAAGCTCGTTATACACAAAGGGCACCGCCTTCTCCAGCTCACTTTTCTTAAGATATCCGGATGTCTTCGCGAAATGGCGGACTGCCATCATATAGATTTCCTCATATTCTTCTTTATATGGACCGTAGTTCTGCGGCATACGGACCCGATCCTCCGGCCGCTCAGTCTTACGATACGCAAGCCAATGGGATCCGTCGTAGCGTACTGTAAACATAGCTCTACTCTCCTTCGTCCGTTATATCGTCTGTATTATCTGTCATCTGCATGAGTCTGCGAATAAAATAACTGTTCTGCTCTTTCAATTCTTCGACCGAAGCTTTCGAGGAGCGATAGCACACATAATCGTTGATCCCCATGCCGGAACGGGCCGCGCCCTCGGCAAAGAAATCGGCAAAACAGTCGGTAGCAAAACGATTAGCATAGATCTTCTTAACGGCTAAATAATAATCCTGCTCGAAAACAGATCCGTCCATCTTCCCGCTCTGAATCTCAAGCACGGATACCATATAGCCGAACCGGTTATATATGCGGGTATAGTATCGATAATAGGCAGCCACAAGATTCTGAAGTAAAAATCCGGTCAAGGTACTATCCCCCCGCAAATGGCGAAGCTTTTTCCAGAATACATCAAAACGGGGAACGATCAGGTCATACAGCATATCGCCGAACACAAAGCCGGGCATGGCAAGGCGCAGCTCAGACGTGGACGCAATATTGATGACGTCATGCAATTCGCGGTTATCCGCATTCAGGCTGTCCGCCCTCTGATCGTCATCAAAAAAGCGGATAAAGGGATAGTTGTCTACCGTTGCAGCGTGCCGGCAGAGCTTCAGGGAATCGTTGAAAAGATCGTTTTTCTGATTGGCTTCCGGCGAAACGGCTCGAATCTCACGCACATCATTCTGGTTGCCCCGCTCCTTGGCGATCTCCGTAATGCTGACAATGCCGAATTCAAACGATCCGGATTTAACATTGTCCCGAATCATCTTCAGACCCAGACGCAGCACGTCAAAATCTAAGATATGCGCATAAGAAGAACCGTCCCGGGCATGTGTGCTCGGCCTGTCAAAAAAATCATTGTCATACAAGGGCAGATTGCCCAGATCGGAAACCATCGTATCAAACCGAATCGAATAATTGGACAGCGAGTAACTGGATTCCACCACATAAATAAAATACAGCTGCGCATAGATCTCAATTGTATCCCATATCCCGATCACCGTCAAACCGTCATCGTAGGTTACGGGATTATCGGCCAGATTATAATCAAACAGGTTGGCGGACACAGGATGCCGCTCAAACTCTGACCGAAGGGTACGGATATACTGTCGGATAGACGCCAGATTAAATATCGTCCGATCCTCCATGCGAGCCTGCAAATCCTTCTCCAGAAGGATCCAACGGAAATTCACAAACCGCTTTTCCTGCTTCAGCATAAGCTCCAAAGCCTTATCCCGGAACTCGGCATTCACAGACAATACCATATCGGTCATTGTAGTTGTTTTCTTGCTGCCCATCGTACCCACCAGCATAATCGAAAGCGGAGTGGAATTGATAAAGCCGCGGTTCCGCCGCTCATAATGCCGCAATACATCCAATCCGCGCGCTTTCCTCCACTTATCGAACAGGACAAAGCCAAAGCTCATCCAGACAATCAAAGGAAGTGCAGAGAACAGAACGAACAAATCGATCAGAAGCTTCAGCGCCTGCACCGCCAGGGATCGGATATCCACACTTGCCGCAAAATAAAAATAATACGCCAGAGCTTCCATCAGGATGGTAAACACATTCAGATTGAAAAGCCAAAGAAAGAGCAAAAGCTTTGTATAGATCCCATGGATCTTTACAAAGGACCAAAAGCCCTTCCAAAAAGCCCTGATGCGGCGCAGAGGCTTTGTGAAATGATCCAGGCAAAACTGCAAAGGACGCGAATTTTCACCGTAATTGTTATTGGAACGGTACAGCATCTGACCGGCCAGAAGAATCAGGATAAAAAAGACCGGGACCAACAGCAGTACAATTTTCGAAAAATTATTCAGACTCAGAAAGAGCTGGATATTATAGGCTGCAAAAACATCACGGTTAAAAAATCCGTCTCCGAACGCCCGAAGCCTGCGCTGGATCTCCATCACATCCAATCCGATCAGTCCGATCAGATCGATCTCCGGCAGCTCGTTGACCGTTGGTACGAAGCTTTCGTCAGCAAAAAAGATAAACCGGAAATAGAACACAAGAGAGGTACCAAAATCTAGAAGAGAGGCAATGATCCTGTCTCCCAGTACGCCGATCCGGCTCGCAATCATACATACAGACAAACCGATTGCGGCAATCAGAAGCCCATGATATATCTTTTTCATGCTCCCCCCTTGACTTCTACGGATTTTATGATATAATGTGAACCATAAGCAGTTACAAAGTATTTTGAGGGACTTCTTAAGTCATTCTTGAAGGGTAACTGCTTATATTTTTATTTTTTAGAAGGATATTTCCAAGAATATTTCCATTTACTGAAGAATTTCTTTTTATCCTTTTGCCGCTGCTTTACAATATACATAGGCGTACTGCGCCGTTTATCCGGATTCGGCTCTATTTTTTCGTTTTTATGATGACCACTTTTTTCCGAAGATGTTACGCGCCGAAAATTATATTGATCGTCTTCTTCTGAAAGAATTAAAGCAGGATGACCGGATTTTTTATAATGTCGAAAATGCGGATATGTATCTTCTTTAACACTATTCGTCCTGAACACATCTTTTCTTGTTCTCTTAGCCATAAACTCCTTTCTCCCCGGAAGCACTTTGCCTCCGGGGATTTTTTTAATTCAGCAAGCTATAGACATTCGCCAGAAAAGCACGCCGTTCTTCATACTGCTTCTGACTCAAGCCCTTTTCAGCCATCACTTTTTTAGGACTTTTATTCGAAAACATCCCCACCGTCTGTCTGAGCTGAGATTTAGTCAATCCGGGATTCTGCCGAAGCTTCTTTGCAATCCATTGTTCTTCCTTTGTTCTACTCATAAACCCTCCTATACAATCGAAAACACATACACACAATACCCGACAAAATAGACAGCGATCAGGACACCGAGAATCGCACCGGCATAGCGCAGCGCCTTCCTCATTTTCGCCTCTTTCGTCTGCCAGCTCCACCAGAGCCGGAGGATCTGTCAGATCTGGCGAAGGCGTCTCGGCCGGCACGGATCAAACGGAAAACAAAGTACACGACGAACAGCAGCAGTATCACGCCGGCAAGGATTGCAAGAACACGCACCCAGCCGGGAAGCTCCGGTTCATCAAAAAGAGAAGGAGCCAATCCCTGAAGCCAATCCCAAAGATCTTCCGCACCGGAAGAGTCTTCCGGCGGTGTGATATCCGGATAAACATCGACTGCAGAGCTGCTCACCGGCAGCACCGTCACAATCCCGTTTTGATCCCGGAAAGAGATATCCATGACGTCAAAATCCTCGTAAATCTCCATTTCCGCATAGAAACCATTTTCCGAGGCGGAAACCGTCGAGGACAGATCCCCATATTCAACCGAGTGCAGCGGGAAAGATCGGTAATCCTGCTGATTAAAGCGAAACAGATAGACCGTCTGATCCTCCTCTTCAGCAGCCTCCACTGCAGCGCGCAGCTCCGAAACATCCGAAGCATCGACATAAAGAGAAGAAGCAATAAAATCGTCATCTCCTGCAAAATCGACCGCATCCAGAGGAAGAATCGCCTTATCGATTGTGATATCCTCACCGAGATCGCCATGGAAAAGCCCATAATCCAACAGCGTCGAAAACCAACCGTGATTATTGGTATAAGAGAGCAGCTCGAACGACTGATCCACCGGGATCGTGATATCCCGCTCCCAAATCTTATAATGGTACGGATCGGCAAAAGGCCCGACATCGTTCTTCAGCGCCTCCAGATCGAGCAGCAGATCGTTCGACAGTCCATACCGCTCCACAAAAGCCGCGATCTGATCTCCGGTGATCCGCGTATCCCCGTCGTAATCCGCAGCATAAAACAGCACCGAAGGAAGCGAGCCGTGCGTCAGAACCTGCGGATTGACATCACAGTTAAAGCCCCAATCATAGATCGCGAGCGCATCGCCGACCCTTTCCCCGACAAAACCATATTTCAGCGCCTGAAGACGGCCCATGCTGTATCCGGGATACTCATCAATCGGTTTGCCGGCCGCCACATAACCGATTACGGCAGAGTATGCCTCCTCATCGGCTGTTACAATCGCGCTGACTCGCTTCTGCACAAAGCTGCAATGGATCGCATACACCTCGCCGTAATATTCCATCAGATAGTTGTCCAGAGCAAAATACACACTGTCCAATTCATTCTGATATCCTACTCCCTTCGAGGAGCTCGGAGTACGATAGAAAGTCGAATGCAGATCCAAACTGATCGTCAGGATCTGATCGCGCTTGCAGGTCAAGGTGTTCTGGCTCCGGTAACCGGTAAAAACATAGCTGCCCGCGATCTTATAATCCACCGGACCCTTGGCAATCGTCTCAATCTCGATTCCCGACAGAAAATAGCTCCGCTTTGCAGGATCCAGCTGATCGACCAAAAGCTTTCCGCCGTAATTCTTAGAGGATAAACAAAACTTCAGAAAGCGATAATCGGCCGACCGATTGACCAGCGACAACGCCAGCTTGTGATAGCTGCCATTCTCCTTCAGCCCCAGCTGGATCGCGTGAGATCCGTAGGATCTCACCACATGGCCGCCAGGATTGTATACATAGAAATAAAGATTATACCCTGACGTATCCGCCTCATAGCCATATTCCACAAGGTTCAAAAGCATCATATAGTCGGCATCCGCAATCAGAGGATAATCCCCGGAATCAAAACGCTTGCCGTCTATATAAGTGCGGGACAGATCTTCAAGAGCCGAAGAATTCCGGATATCGTAGCCGACAGAAAGCGATTCGTCCAGCGCGAAGACAGACAGCGGAAGGGAAGCAATCAGGATCAGCAAGACAGCCAAAAGAATAACAATCCGCTTCACTTCGCCACCACCTCGGAAATACCCAAATAGGCAGACTCATCGAGAAACTGTGCATAAGACACAAGCACATCCTGTGCCGGCGCATCCACAATCAGAAAGATCAGATCCACCGAAGAGGACTGCGCTGTAAACAAAATACAGCCGTTTGTCATATCCGGCATGGCGAGCTCCTTGAAAGCTCCTGCGCTGCCCTGCCGGAAATAATAATGCGTCAGATCAAAGGACTCCGGCACATCAGGAGACGTCGAATAGGAAAGAAGATACTTCTGCCCTGCCTTAAGACCCGAAAAGGTATATCCAACCGCCACCTGATCGCCCTTTGTCACCGATCCCAAAACAATCGATACCGTATGACCGGCATCCTCGGACGCCTCTCCGTTATACCGCGCCCCGACATCGATCTGATTATATGTAACAGCAAAATCCGGAATATCGCTGCTGTAACGAGCAAGCACAAGCTCCTCATCATAAACGGGATCGATGCCCGCAAATCCATCCCCGGTCGTGTCTTCCGCCGTGCTCCCGGTTGAATCTTCCGCCGTGCTCCCGGTCGTGTCTCCCCCGAGATCCGGAAGCGCACTTCCGCCCGCAATCAGGCCGATAATCAGCACACAGCACAGGATCACCGCCAGTACTATCAACAAAGTCTTCATTTAGCCTCCTCCCTTCAAGGGCCGCATACGCATAAGAGCCGACCACCGTCCGCCGTCATCCAAAAGCACCGTTTCTTCCGCTGTATCAAAATCAACAAATTTTTCTTCAGACGAAACCGGCAAAGCCGCAGGGGCCTCCAAGCTCACAGGATCGGTCTGCAAAGACTGCGAAGTGGTATCCAATTCCGAAAAGCCCTCCGCCGCCCGCACAATTGCGCCGGTCATTTTATTCAGATAACCGACAGCCGCACTCGACGCTGTCCAAGTCATGGTAATCTCCTCGCCGTCAAACGAAAAGTCATAGCTCCCATAGTAGTTATTGTGATACCCTGTACTGGAAGTGCCTTTTGTAAACTTTACCACCGATGCAACATAGTCGTCCGGCGTCGTCAGGGATATCGTGACAGCATTCGCTTCCATACTCCAAAATTCAAAAAACGCGGTCTTAGCTGAATCAAGATAAACGCGAAGCGTCTCCGAGCTGCCCAAAGACTTCCACGGAGGCGTTACAAAGAGAGTATTGCTCGGTACCTCTTCCGGCACCGCATACCACACACGCAGAGGATCGCCGGCATCACTCCATTCCTGCAGCTGCTGCATCCAGGCATCTCTCGTAGGATACTGCTCCGCATCCATATAAAAACGCAATCGATAACTGGATGTATCTTTGACATAAAAAGTGTTTATATCTGAAGATTGACTATAATTAAATCGATTACAATAAAATTTAATATTAATTTCATCCTTCAAATCAAAAGTATTGACATAATAAGAAGCTACACCGGATTCATTAGAACCAGTAGACCACCCATCCGTCCCATCGAAAAAATATAATTCCGTACCACTCTCAAAGGCAGATGTCGGATACCATATGGTAACCGGCGTACCCGCAGCATACTGCTCCATCAGATAAAACTTCCAGTCCTCCAGGGAAGAATACAAAGTACGATCCAATCTTACCCCGAAATCAAAAGTGGAAGCGACTGTAAAAGAAAAACCCGTCTCCGTATAACGAGAATCATATAAACCATATTTCAAATTTAAAACCGGGAAATGAGAGCAGTAAGACGGCCGATTGGTAAAACCGGCATCAACCGCATCCAAACCGTACACAGCAAAATACAAAGTCGTATCATTATTCCAGCTCGAATTTTCTGACCAATTTTCACTCCCATTTAGCACAAGATGCTCTACATCACCCCCATAAAGCGCAAGTGCTTCCGCCTCTTCAGGCGTTATATATTCATAATAAGAGTAGCTGTCCTTCAGAAAATTGCCGGTCGCGTCAAAATAATAGAGAAACGGGCAGAGCACGAAATTATCAAATTCAACACCCGCGGCATCTGCCTTGAATCGCACATACTCCGGTTCGGTGGTTTCATTGATATACGGATAGGTCGTCTCGTCCCAATAGGCTCCGTCATACCAATGATAAGTACCCTGCCAATGCCCTTCGTTCTCGTAGGGGCTTTCAATTCCCATGCTGCAATTCTCAGGGAACTCTACATAATAGGGAGGATCGCCCTGCATAACAGGCAGCGGCAGCGTGCCAAGGCAATAGGGCCCATTTTCTTCCCGGTAATAATCCGTCTCTCCTTCCTTGAAATAGCCTAAATCGAGATAAAAGGCCTCGGTGCTGGTACCGTCCAAAACAATTTCCCCTTCCGGACCGAGCGAGATCTTCACGCCTGCAATCGTTTGTCCGTCATAATGCCGATAATAGTCCACATCCAAGAGATTGGCCGCATTCCGCACCATGCCCTCCGGCGTCACCGTGGACGCAAAGCTTGTCGTGACCGGCGTCGTCACCGTCGTTTCATCCGACGTCGTCACCGATGAATCCCGCGGCGTCGTCTCATCGCTTATATCCTCCGGCCGAGCCTGTTGCGCAAACCGCATCAACAATCCCGCTGCCAACAGGATCGTCAGCCCGATTGCCGCGATCATTACAATCCATTTTCCTTTTTTCATTCGCATAACCTCCTAAAACAGCCCGAACGGAAATCTCGCTCGGGCTGCTGCATCTTATCTATAAATTACTTATAAAAACTCACTTTCTCTCCGTCGCCAAGTGTCGGATAGATCTTCACATTGTTCAGCTCTGTCCCCTTGAGCACCTCAATATGAATCTCCGTCGCATTTTCAAGCAGGGAGCTGACCTCCACTCCCTCCGGCTTTACAACGCCGACCGTACTATCGTTGAAATTGTACGCAAGACCGATCCCCTTCTCAGAATCCGACGCATACAGATAATAGGTCTCGGACGACCCATCCAGACAGCCCGAAAGGTAGAAGAAACCCGAACGGGGAAGGGCGATTTTCTCGCTTCCGTCGTAGCTTACAAGATCGATCACCGTATCTTCCTCTGCAGTTCCGTTCAGCGTGATGACACCGTTGTCATCCACGTTGATCTTGACTCCGTTTTTCTTCGTACCGTCCAGAGCGCTGTAAAGCTCCGCCTTCAGCAGATTGTCTTTATTCGGTTCTCTCACCCCGAAGGGATCGGAGTTCGACATCTTCGACACGATGTTGGTCATTCCCACAATCAGGCCGACCACCAGGACAACAACCAATACGATCGCAACCACCATAATCGTCTGCCGGTGTCTTCCAAAAAATCTTTTCAAAATTCATTCTCCTTTATGTATTTTTTATTCCGCCGTCCCTGCGGCAGCTTTGGTTTTAGGGGTTTTTCCCTCCGGTTGTTTGCCTGCCTCCTGCGCCGCTCTCTCTTCGCTTTCCGCCTTCTGGGCCGCCTCCAGCTCCTTCTTCTTTTTCATGCGCTCCATGAAGTAGTTCCAAAAGGTTTTATCCGATTCGTTCTTCGGCTTCAGGGCGATTCGAATCTCACCGCCCAGCTCGTCATCCTCGTCCCGGAACAACACGAAATATTTCGTCGTTTTTACCTTCCGGCCGTCCGAATCCTTAAAGGAGGATTCTTCATAGTAGATCGGCACCGGATCCGATCCGTATATGCCGAAAACATAAGAGATCTGCTCATAGGACACGCGATCCTTCTTCGTGCAGGTAAAATTGATCACAACCTTGTTTCCACGGAAAAGTCCTTCGGCAAAATACATCCAATAAGCATTCCCGTCCTTCGCTTTATAGCGATTCCGCTTCAGGATAAAGCCGGTTTCTTCTGCCGTTCCGGTAGATATGCTCTCTTCTTCCGTATCGCCAAACAGTTCCTTATCATCAAAAAATGCCATATTCTTTCCTCTTTCTGCCCTATACGGGCTTTTTTTATTTTTTTCTTTTCATGCTCTCATGGTCTTCAATACGGCGGGCGCAGCGAAGCTTCTTCCCAGGCTTCGATCAGATCCTGCCCGAGCCGGTCGGCATCCGCCTGCGTCCATGTCTTGGCCGAAGATCTCTTTTCAGGGGGTGCAGAGGTTTTAGAAACTTTTTTCTTTTTGGACCTTGCCTTATAGGCATTGGCCGAATCCTTCCGCGCATCCAGATAGCCCGCCCGATAAGATTTCTCTGTCCGGTTTAGACCGATTGCATTTCCGGCTTTGTCTCGCTTGATCCGGCCGTCATTTGTCGTCTTGACCCCGCTGCGCATCTCTTTCGCATACTTCGCTCCTTTCTCCGATGGATTTAACAGCACCACCTCTTTCCCGTTTCGCTTCCGTCCTCTCCACATGGCTTTTTTACCTCCTTTACGGACTTCTTTCCGATCCTATCCGGATCCTTCTCAAGTTTTTTTGCCAGCCATCTTTACTTTCAGGCCAGCTATGTTGCCCCTGAAATTTGATAGGGTATACGAACTAGTGCCAGGATTCTTTCTCCGATAATCATATTCGTGCAATAAAGCCGAATAATTCCGCGGATCGTCGTTGTAGCCCTCCACCCAGCCTTTGTGATACGCCAGCTGATCTGAAGGCGAATACTTTTTCCGCCCGTTGCGACATCCGGGCGAATGCCTCCCTCCTCGTTTTGCCATTTCCATCACCTCCTCCTTTTATCAAATTAAAATCCAACAAATTTACAACACATATGTTGTATATCATCATTATAACAACATTCATGTTGTATGTCAAGAACAACATGGATGTTGTATGATAAAATAGCCTTATTACACAAAAAAAAGGAGAATTTGTTGTGAAATTCTACCAAAGATTACGTGATATTAGAGAAGATAATGAAAAAACACAAGAAGAAATTGCATCTTTACTCAAAACATCTCAACAGCAATATAGCCGTTGGGAAAGTGGAAATTATCAAATGCCAATAGAATTATATAAAATTCTTGCAAGACACTATAATATTTCCTTAGACTATCTTGCCGGTCTAATCGATGAACCGCGCCCTCTTCGAAAAAAATAAAATATACAGCAGCTCCAGCTGCTGTTTTTTTTAGCCTCTGAGCTTCCAAAAAAAAAATATTATTTAGTGGTATAATTTACTTATTACAAGAAAATTATAGTACTTTTAAGTTCTATTGTCAATAGTATTTTTAAGTTATATGATAAAATAACAAAAAATGTAGAAATAAACAAAAAAGGATGTATCAAACTGTGAATTATTACCAAAGAATGAGAGATTTACGAGAAGATCATGACCTATTACAAGAAGATATAGCCAAAATTTTAACAATTAAACAATCTCAATACAGCCGATATGAATTAGGCAAACAAATGATGGGAATTGACAAATACATAACCCTTGCCCGATTCTATAATATTTCTTTAGACTATCTCACCGGCCTAATCGACGAGCCGCGCTCTCTGGATGTGCGCCGCACCTCCGCGCTTAAAAAATAAAAAAGCCCCGGATTTCTCCGGGACTTTTCCAAAAAGTCTTGACAATTCCCTAAATGATCACTATAATAAAGGTGTAAGGAACACCGATGACGGTTGCTCCTCTTAAATTGGTTAAGAAATAACCGCCTTATTCAGAGCTGAGGCGGTTATTTCTTTTTGTATGTTTCTTATCGCCGATCCATTCTGTCCAAGAACAGACCAACGATCGCAACGATGAGCATACAAAACGCGAACAGCGCTTCATATGTAACCACTGCAAACTACAAGGCGCGAATGATAAGATCATAGGCACCCACTCCTTTCCGTAAAACTGAAAGGAGCAAAGAAAACTCCTTTCAAAAAGAAAAGAGCAACCGCCACCGTGTAGGTGTTCCTTACCTCAACATTATAAAAAATAAACCGAATTTTGTCAAGAACAAAAATCATCCCCCAAAACAAGAAATTGCCTTATACTGGAAAATATTTTGGGGTGGTAGAGGCCGCTGGTTCAAGTCCAGTCACTCAGACCAGTTCGGAGGTTCATAACGAACCTCCGAATTTTCTTTATTTTACGGGCTTTTTCGGGTATTTGGGTGTTTGCACCGCCTCGGAAACGTCCGCTATTTTTTTGTTTGAATTGGCCTCAAAAACGGGCTTGACCACATGTTTGACCACATTTGGTGCAAAAAGGCTATATTCCATACGGGTTTTCGGCACTTAGCGATTTTTATTTTATACAAAATAACGGCGGCTCTCTGCTTTTGAGAACCGCCGTTTTCTGTTTTCTTTGTCCACTGCGAGTCAATGTTTTTAAAATTATTTCTTATCGCGACGTGAGCATTTATAGCACACTCCAAGATTAACGTGATTTGCGCCACCATATGATCCAAACTCGGACTCCAATTTTATCTCTCCGCACAATTCACACTGAACCCATCTTCTGCCTGATGAATCTCGGATAGGATACTCTTGCTGGGTAAACTTATCCTTAACCTCATTATAGCTGTTAATACGGCTCATCTTTTGACGCTCTTGATCAATTTCAAGAGCTTTCTCGCGCGCTTTTCTCAATTCTTCCGGCCTTATAAGATATTGTTCTTGTGCTATACGTCCTTGCTCAGCGCGTCTACGCATACTCTCAATGCGCCTTTGCTCTTGCAATTCATGGGCGCGTATTCGTTTTTCCTCTTCCTCTTTTTCTCGAAGCATTTTCTGTTCGGGGAAAAGCTGATCTATAAAGGTGCTTTCTTTTCCCTTTATGCCAAACAGACTCAATCTGTTTTTAGCACGCGTAATTCCAACATAAAACAATCGGCGTTCTTCTTGCTCACCATCTGCATTATCCTTAGACCGACTAAAGATATTAGGTCTCGATGATGGGAAGCGTCCGTCGTACACATCGACCATATAAACGCTGTCATATTCCAAACCTTTACTCGAATGAATAGTGGAAAGAATTACAGCGTTGTATGCTTTAGAATAAAATCCCTTTTGAATCAGTCTTTCCAGCTCCACAAGTCTATCCAAGAATCTTTGAATGTCCGGTTCTTGCTTGGCGAGAATTGACAAGATTTCAACCTTGCCGCTATCAAGATGATTCTCTCTCAAATAGTCTTCATATCCATTATCCATCAGAATTGAAATAGCATCGGAAGTTTTAGCTTTGCCTACTCTGAGCATTACACTTCTGAAATCGTTAGCTCTATCTCTTTGGCGTTCCTTGAGATATTGCATCTGCCCTTCAACAGCATCGTAAACAGATATGTGTTTATATTTGCAATTCTTAATCGCGTAGTCTTTCTGTTTGTTTTTCAAATATATAATACCCTTGTTACATATCTGAGAAAACGAATTTGCATCGTTCTCATTCAATGCAAGAGAAAGATATGCTACAATATCCTTTACTACACGATTACCGAAAAAATTCATTTCGGGCTTTCTCAATCTAAAAGGAACGCTATTTCTTAAGAACAGGTCAATAAGAACAACGGAGCTTTCATTATCACGATATAGAAATGCGGTTTCCCTGTCCGCAGTCTTTGCTATTTCAAGCAGACGCATATATTGTATTTCTCTGGAATCCACTTGCTCTAAGGAAACTGCTTCGCCATCACCGCGCTCGGCGGTCATGTTCTTCTCATATCGTCCCTTATTTTGAGAGATAAATGATTGTGCCTTATCAACGATTTGGGTTGTAGACCTGTAATTGCGTTCCATACGCAAGATGTACGGATTCAGATAATCATATCTAAAATTCAACAAAGCTTTAGGATAAGCCGCTCTGAAACCATAAATGCTTTGATCTTCATCACCCACCATAAAAAGATTGTTGCCCTGGGCGAGGAGCTTAATAATTTCATGCTGGATCTTCGATGTGTCCTGAGCTTCATCTACGCAAATGTACTTATACTGCGCCCTTAGTGCAGAGATGATTTCACCATCCTTTTGCAATATCCAAAGAGCAAATACCATTTGGTCGTCAAAATCCATTTGGTTGTTATCTTTCAGTGACTTCTGATAAGATTCATACATCGCATTCAAATGCGGATATTCTGACTCTATCTCACATATTTGCTCATCCGTGAGCATCATATTTTTGATGTATGTGATAGCAGAAGAAAGTTCAAGAATATCATTTTCCGCCGCATACTCACCATTATGCTGCTTGAATACCTCCCCAAGCAAACGGCGTCTTTCGTCATCTTGAATCAAATTTCTTTGAGGTCTATTGGTTTTATGGCAATAATCCGAATACACCTTAAGTGCCAAACTATTTATGGTGCGGAAATCAATTTGCTTTCCATATTGCTCGCCGAATTGAACTGAAAACCTGCTCTCCATCTCCTCTGTCATGGTAGTATTATATGTAATAGCAAGAATGTTTATAGGCGAAATGTTTTTATTGAGCACCATGTGTCCAAGTCGTTCAACAAGTACTGTTGTTTTTCCCGAACCAGGAACTGCTAACAGCAAATTTGATCCCTCTACTGCAAGCAACGCACGCTCCTGTTGCTTGTTGAGGTTAATATGATATTTTTCTTTGAACTCGCAATATTGCTCGTTGTTCTCAACATCCTCTCTACATGGCGGCAAGCATTGTCCGTTTTTCAAACCTACATAAGTTAGAAAATCGTTTTTGCTTATAAATTTTGTAGTATAAAAGCATTCAAAACCATCTTCTGAAACCTCGGTTACCCTTACAATACATGCGTCGAGATCCGCTTTCAACTGAAAGAAAAGATCTATACATCCACTTTGAATATCATAGTTATTAAAAGCCTTTTTCGGATTTCTCCAATGAAACTCCAGTCCTTCGCTTGTTTCTTTATAAAACAATTGATTCTCTAATAAATCAGACAAATCAAACAGCCATATGACTTTGTTTCCCAAATTAAAATAGAAATTGTTTCTATCGTCAAAAGCCTTCACAGGCATAATACTGTGCTGGAATTCAATAACCGTACGGTCAATCATAACATCTGCACGATGCTTGGTATCTCCCAGCGACAGTTTCACCTCTTGATTTTCTTTGGGAAATAGCGATTGCCATTCATTGTGCCAAGGAGATATATCGTAGCTATGGCTACGCTCCCACGTATCGGAACATAGATGATTTTGCTTATGTGCAAAGTGATGTTGACGAATCTCTCCCTTTTTAGTAGTCAGAGGTGCTCCACAATAGGGGCAATAATATTCCTGATTGCTATGTGTTTCATCAATATGTACTCGATTATCATTGTAATCAACAGCAAATAACATCCTTCTACACCTCCGATCCGATGGTTACTGTAATTATATCATAATTTGTGTCCGTAAAAAGGACTTTTAACATTCTATTGCTATTTTAATAACCCGGTCGCATTTATTTTCAAACAGCTCATACGCCTCGTCGATCTCGGCAAGCGGATAGGTATGCGTGATCAGCGGCGCGGTCATATTCTTATTGTTCCTGTTGAGTGGTGGCAGTGCCTGTGCCTTACTTTGCTTCCTGCGGTGCAAATATTGAACCGTGACGGTCATTCTCCGCTCACGGTCTCGCCCTTCCAGTCTATGATACCGCCGAACTCTACGATATTCGTATATCCGAGAGCGACCAGCTTTTCCGCCGCCTCTTTACTGCGCCGACCGCTGCGGCAGTACACCATGATCAGTTGATCCTTATCCGGCAGTGCGGAGAGCTCGTCCGTGCCGATATTTTCATTTGGAATATTGATGGCGTTCGAGATATGTTTTTCGGCAAATTCCTCGGGCGTGCGCACGTCGAGAATAATATATCCGCTCTCCTGTTCCATCATGGCAGCCGCCTCGTCCATGCTGATCTGACGGTAGGAATTTGTCTGATTGTCCGCCCCGGCGCACCCGG
>CALXKW010000017.1 GCA_944389045.1 uncultured Clostridia bacterium
CTGGCCATCGCCCTTGCTCCGCGGGAGAATTACGCGCTGATCGAGTCTTCGGGAAAAGAGCGCTATATCGTGGCCGAAGCGCTGGCCGAGAAGACGATGAAGGCGGGCGGAATCGACTCGTATACGATTCTTCGCACGCTGTCCGGCGCGGAGTTTGAATACATGACGGCCGAGCACCCCTTCCTCGACCGGGAGAGCCTTGTGGTGAACGCCGACTATGTCACCATGGATTCGGGTACCGGCTGCGTACACACCGCGCCGGGATTTGGCGCCGATGACTATGAGACCTGCCGTCGCTACAATATGGAGATTATTGTTCCGGTGGACGACAAGGGCTATCAGACGGCCGAGGCGGGACGCTTTGCCGGAATGTACTATGAGGAATCGAACGAGGCGATTCTTTCGGATATGAAGGAGAGCGGGGCGCTCTTCGCCTCGGAGCGGATGGTTCACTCCTATCCCCACTGCTGGCGCTGCAAGCATCCGATCATCTTCCGCGCCACGCCGCAGTGGTTCTGCTCTGTGGACGCTTTCAAGGAAGAGGCGATTCAGGCCTGCCGGGAGGTGGAATGGCTTCCCGCCTGGGGCGGCGAGCGGATCATGCAGATGATCCGGGAGCGGGCCGACTGGTGCATCTCCCGTCAGCGCCACTGGGGCCTTCCGATTCCGGTCTTTTACTGCGGCGACTGTCAGAAGCCGGTCTGCACGCCCGAGACGATTGCCCGCGTTTCGGAGATCTTTGCGCGGGAGGGAAGCAACGCCTGGTATCTTCGCAAGACCGAAGAGCTGCTTCCCGCCGGATACCGCTGCCCCTTCTGCGGCGGCACGCATTTCACCAAGGAGACCGATACGCTCGACGGCTGGTTCGACTCCGGCTCCTCGCATTTCTCGGTACTCTCTTCCGAAAACGGGCAGCGTTTCCCCGCCGACCTCTACCTAGAAGGCGGCGATCAGTACCGGGGCTGGTTCCAGTCCTCTCTTCTCACCGCCGTGGCGGCCCGGGGAGGGAAAGCGCCCTATAAGGCGGTTCTCACTCACGGCTGGACGGTCGACGGAGAGGGAAAGGCCATGCACAAGTCTTTGGGCAACACGATTCTGCCCGAGGACATGATCCGCAAGTACGGCGCCGATCTGGTCCGGCTCTGGACGGCTTCGAGCGACTACAGGGCGGACGTGCGCGTCTCGGATGTCATCTTTGCCCAGCTTTCTGAGGTCTACCGCAAAATCCGCAACACCGCGCGCATCCTTTTGGCCAACATCGGCGACAAGGGCAGCGATTTTGATCCCGACCGCGACATGGTGGCGCCGAAGGACATGCTTCCCCTCGACAAGTGGGCGCTCACCCGGCTGAACGAGCTGACGGCGCTGGCCGAGAAGGCCTATGCGAATTACGATTTCCATATCGTGACCCACGCCGTCACCAATTTCTGCACCACCGACATGTCGAAGCTTTATATCGACATCACCAAGGATCGGGTCTATGTCGAGAAAAAGGATTCCTTCGCAAGAAGAAGCGCGCAGAGCGCCCTTTACCTCATTCTCTCGGCGCTGGCCAGAATTCTGGCTCCGATCCTCTGCTACACGGCCAACGAGATCTGGGCCGCCATGCCGCACACCGCCGACGAGGACGAACGGCATGTGATGCTCAATCCCATGCCGAAGCCCGACGACTCGTTTGTCTTTGCCGAGATCGAAGAGCGCTACAACCGGCTCTTCGCCCTGCGGGAGGACATCATGAAGGCGCTTGAGATCGCGCGCGCCGAAAAGCGCATCGGCAAATCCCTCGACGCCAAGCTGACCGTCTACGCCGGCGGCGAGGAGAAGGCTCTGCTCGAGGCCTTCCGCGACGAGCTGGCCGCGATCTGCATCGTCTCGGCCGTCGCTCTTTCGGAGGATGAGGCCCCCGCTTCTGCCTATCGAAGCGAGAACGGCACCGTGGCGGTGCTGGTGGAGCCGGCCGACGGAGAGCGCTGTGAGCGCTGCTGGATCTTCACCACCGATATCACCGACGACGGCGAGGGACGGATCTGCCGCCGCTGTAAGAAGATTGTAGAATAAATGAATCTGATTCTATACGCCGTTCTTGCGGCAGCCGTCGTTTTCGTCGATCTTCTGACCAAGCATTTTGTTAAGATCAGCGAGGCGCTGGCGCAGGGTTCTGTCGAGATCATTCCGGGCGTTTTCCGTCTCACCTATGTGGAAAACCCCGGAGCCGCCATGGGAAGTTTTTCCGAGAACCGCTGGGTGTTTATGATCCTCTCGCTTGTGGCGATGGTTGCCATCGCGGTTTACGCCGTCCGTCACCGGCGGGAGCTCAGCCCGCTTCTGGGCGTGGCGCTCTCCCTGATTCTCGGAGGCGGCGCCGGCAATATGTACGAGAGGCTGTTTAATCAGAACGCTGCCGGACAGTATGTTGCCACCGATTTCTTCGATTTTTATCTCTTTCCGTTCTGGAAGTGGGTGTTCAACGTAGCCGATGTGGCGGTCTGCGTGGGCGCGGGGCTGGTCATCCTCTATCTTGTGCGAGAACTGATCCGCGAATACCGTGGGCGCGCCGCCGCGGCCGGCGGGCTTCCTGCGGCGGGCGCGTCCCTGGAACCGCCCGAAGGGGCGCCGGCCGTATATCCGCTGACCGACCGGTGTGACGAAGAAATCCCGGAAGGGGATTCCCGCAGTCTTCCGGACCGGCCGACCGGAGAAGGCAAATCCGACGGGACCGAATCCGGATACCCCGGCGGAACCGGCGCGTCTGCCGATGAAACGGCAGGCGCGGTGAAGGATTGCGGAGAGGACGCGAAAATCGCTTTCGGCGGGACGGACAAGACAGTCGATACAGACAAGACAGCCGATACAGACAAGACAGTCGATGCAGACAAGACTGCCGATATGATTGAAACAAACGACGCGGCCGGCGAAGAAAAAAAAGACAACGCGGCTTTTTCCGCCGGAGAGGACAGCGCAGACAAGAACAGCGCGGACAGTGCGACGAGCGCGGAAAACGCAGGCGGTGCGGTCCGTTCGGACGAGAGCGCCCAAGATTCTGCCGACGGCGCTTCAGACGCGGGGAAAAGCGGCGAAAACGCGGAAAAAAACGCGAAAGATTCCGCCTGCGGTCAAGACGGCAGAACGGCCGGATAAAGCGGGCGGGTTGACGGAAAAGAAGCGAGGCGGCGCCGGCAAAGACCCGGCAAGGACAGGAAGGCCAAAATACCGCCGCAAGACCCGGAGGAAATCATGCTGCATATACCGACTGCGGACGAGATCGGAAAACGGATCGACAAATTTCTGGCGGAGCGAGAGGAACTGACTCGCTCCGCCATTCAAAAATATATCGAGGAGGGCGCGGTGACGCTGAACGGCGGTCCCGTGTCCAAGAATTATCTTCTGCGCGAAGGCGACGCGGTGGAGATCGAGATTCCCGACCCGGTGGAGCTGAGAGCGGAGGCCGAAGAGATCCCGCTGGACATTGTATATGAAGACGACGATCTTCTTGTCGTGAATAAGCCGAAGGGAATGGTCGTGCATCCCGCGCCCGGCCATAGCACGGGCACACTGGTCAACGCGCTGCTCTGGCATTGCCGGGGGACGCTCTCGGGGATCAACGGCGTGCTGCGGCCGGGTATCGTGCATCGCATCGACAAGGACACGAGCGGGCTTCTGATCGTCGCCAAAAACGATTTTGCCCACAAGGGCCTTGCGGAGCAGATCCGCGCCCACACCTTTCTGCGCGCCTACGAGGCGATTGCGAACGGCGGTTTTCGGGAAGCGAGCGGCACGGTCGACGCTCCCATTGCCCGCCATCCCGTAGACCGCAAGCGGATGGCGGTGGTGCCCGGGGGAAGGGAAGCGGTCACCCATTGGGAGGTTCTGGAGCCTCTCGGTGCGTACACGCATCTTCGCTGCCGTCTTGAGACCGGACGCACGCATCAGATCCGGGTTCACCTCTCGCATATCGGGCACCCTCTGTTCGGGGATACGCTGTATGGCGGCGGCCGCACCAAAATCGAGGAGCAGTACGCAAAGCTTTCCGGGGGGCAGTGCCTGCACGCCCGCTCGATCGGCTTTGTCCATCCCCGAAGCGGGGAAAGCCTTTTTTTCGAAAGTCCGCTCCCGCCCTATTTTCGGCTTCTTCTCGACAGGCTGCGCACCTGAAGGCGTTTGTTCAGAATACGGGAGGCTTCTATGAAGTTGTTTGATACCCATACCCATTACGACGACGAAAAATTTGAACTTCCCGAAGGCCCTGACCGGGTTGAGCGGATCGCGGCGCTCTTTCGCGATGAGGTCGGCTGGATGCTGGGGGTTTCGGTCGACGGGGCTTCGGGAGATTTTCAGATCGGGATGGCGTCGCGCTTTCCGGGCTATTATGCGGCGGTGGGCATCCATCCCCAGAACTGCGGAGAGATCGCCGATCGAGACGAGGCTCTGGCGCGGATTGCGGAGCAGGCCCGGCAGCCCCGGGTCGTCGCCATCGGAGAGATCGGACTGGATTACCATTGGGAAGAGCCCCCGCGCGCACTTCAGCAGTATTTTTTTGAAAAGCAGCTGGCTTTGGCCGAATCGCTCGGCCTCCCGGTGATTATACACGACCGCGACGCGCACGGCGCCACGTTTGAGACGATTCTTCGGTATCCCGGTCTCGTCGGCGTTCTGCATTCCTATTCGGGCAGCGCCGAGATGGCGCGTGAACTGACGAAGAGGGGCTGGTATATCTCCTTTTCGGGGGTGATCACCTTCAAGAACGCGGGCCGCCTTGCCGAGGTGGTGAAGTCGGTTCCGGCCGACCGCATTCTTATTGAGACCGACTGTCCCTATCTTGCCCCCGAGCCTATGCGGGGGAGGCTCAACCACTCGGGCAATCTGAAATATACCGCGGCCAAAGCGGCCGCGCTTCGCGGCGAGGACTATGAGGCTTTTGCAGAGGCGACCTCCGAGAATGCCAGAAGGCTCTTCGGAATCGTGTAGAGAGCCGGAACGCCGACAGCGGCCCTAACTATAGATTTGGACGGTGTTGTGGAACGCCTCCGAAACAAGTCTTGGGGAGGAGGAGCAAAGAGGTCTTCCGGAAGAATAAAGAATACTACAATGAAAAGTATAAAAATTCTCTGAAAACAAAAAGAAAAAGAGACCGGCGGGGAAGTTCCCCACGGTCTCTCTTTCCTGTACGATTTCCAAAACGAGCTCCGCTTCGGCTTAAGCCATGGCGTTGAGCATGGTCGTAAAGCGGCTCTTCTTTCTCGCCGCGTTATTCGGATGAATAATCCCCTTGGCGGCCGCCTGATCGGTCTTTTTGACGACCAGCGTGTAAAGAGCGGCGGCAGCGGCCTTGTCCCCGCTGGCGACAGTGGTCTCATATTTCTTGACCAGCGTCCGGAAAGCAGATTTGAACATTCTGTTTCTCAGATTTTTGGTCTTGGACGTCAGGACTCTCTTCTGCGCGGAGTCGAGCTTTTTCTTTTCGTTTGCCAAATTTTCCACCTCCTTGTTCAAGGGTTCAGTTCCGATACTTATTTATAATAGCATGTTTGATCTCAAAATGCAAGCCCTTTTTGAGATTTTTTTCAAAAAAAGGCGGAAAAGCACTTGACAAGTCCTCGGGTCTGTGATATAGTAAGATACACTTATAATCGGATAAAATGCCGTTATGCGGCCTGCCCGCTCTCAAAGAGGCCGGCTTTACGCTCTGCCGGTTCCGGCTCGGGCAGGTTTTTCCGATGAAAATATCAAAGCAAGGAAGGTCATATTCCATCTTCGCGTCCGCTTTTACGGAATTTACAGGAGCTTTTCAAAAGATCGGCTGTAACCAGCATGCCGTGAGAAAGGTAATTTGTAAATTATTTGTGAACATGCCGGAGGCGTTTTTGGGGTATGGTCTATTTATTTGCTGAAAACGGAGGATTGAACATGGCAAAATTATCGGTCAAGCCGGTGATGCTCGGAACGCAGCAGCGCATGAGCTTTGCCAAGATCGACGAGGCGTTGGAGGTCCCGAATCTTCTCGATGTCCAGAAGAAGTCGTACCGCTGGTTCATCGAAGAGGGTCTTCGCGAAGTGCTCAGCGACGTTTCGCCGATCGTGGATTATTCCGGCAACCTTCACATCGAGTTTGTCGATTACAAGATCGATGAGAAGGCGCCCAAGTACCCCGAGGATGAATGCAAGGAACGCGACGTGAACTATGCGGCCCCCCTTCGCGTGACCGTCCGTCTCTATAATAAGGAGACGCAGGAGGTCAAGGAGAAGGAGATTTTCATGGGCGATTTTCCGCTCATGACCGAAAACGGCACCTTCATCATCAACGGCGCGGAGCGTGTCGTGGTCTCGCAGATCGTGCGTTCTCCCGGCATGTACTACGACAGCGCCATCGACAAATCGGGCAAAAAGGTGTACACGGCCACCGTCATCCCCTACCGCGGGGCCTGGCTGGAATATGAGACCGACGCCAACGACGTGTTCTATGTCCGGATCGACAAAAACCGGAAGATTCCCGTCACAGTTCTGATCCGTGCCCTCAGCGGCGACTGCGGCAGCGACGCGGAGATCTACGCCCTCTTCGGCGAAGACGGCAAGATCAAGGCTACGGTCGAAAAGGACGGCATGAACGCGGAGGCCGTAAAGAACGGCGCCACCGCCCGGGACGAGGCGCTGAAGGAAATTTACCGCAAGCTGCGCCCCGGCGAGCCTCCTTTGGTGGAGTCGGCCGAGACGCTTGTGAACAATCTCTTCTTCGATCCCAAGCGCTACGATCTGGCCAATGTGGGCCGTTATAAATACAATAAGAAGGTGGCGCTCTCGGCCCGTGTGGAGGGCTTCACCCTTGCCCGGCCGGTGGCAAGCCCCATTACCGGAGAAATTCTCGCGATGGACGGCGAGCTTGTGACCGCCGCTCTTGCCGAGGCCTTCGAGCAGAACGGCGTCAACGAGGCCTATGTTCTCAACGAGCACGGGGAAGAGGTGAAGGTCTTCTCCAACGGCACAATCCGCGCCGAGGCCCTTCTCGGCTTCGACCCCGGTATCAAGGAAAAGGTTGTTTACTCGGTTCTTGCCGAAATCAAAGAGGCCTGCGGCGAGGATCGCGACGCGATCCTGAAGGCCTGCCGCGACCGGATGGCCGAGCTTGTGCCCAAGCATATCACCAAGGCCGATATCCTCGCTTCGATCAACTATCTGATCACGCTTTCCCACGGTGTGGGCAATGTGGATGACATCGACCACCTCGGCAACCGCCGCCTTCGCAGCGTGGGCGAGCTTCTTCAGAATCAGCTCCGCATCGGCTTCTCGCGGATGGATAAAATCGTCAAGGAGCGTATGACGATTCAGGATACCGACTCGGTCTCCCCCGAGGCCCTGATCAACATCCGTCCCATCGTGACGGCGATCCGCGATTTCTTCGGTTCCTCGCCTCTCTCCCAGTTCATGGACCAGAACAATCCTCTGGCCGAGCTGACCCATAAGCGCCGTCTTTCGGCGCTCGGCCCCGGCGGTCTTTCGCGCGACCGCGCCTCCTTCGACGTGCGCGACGTCCATTATACTCACTACGGGAGAATGTGCCCGATCGAGACGCCGGAAGGCCCGAACATCGGTCTTATCTCTTATCTCGCCACCTACGCCAAGATCAACGAGTACGGCTTTATCGAGGCCCCCTACCGCAAGATCGACAAGGCGACCGGGTGTGTGACCGACACGATCGAATACATGACCGCCGACGTGGAAGACCGCTATATCATCGCCCAGGCCAACGAGCCTCTCGACGAGAACAAGCGGTTTGTCAACAAGAAGGTCTCTGCCCGCCACCGCTCCGAGATCATCGAGATCGAGGCGGAAAAGGCCGACTATATGGACGTCTCTCCGAAGATGGTCATGTCGGTGGCGACCTCGCACATTCCTTTTCTTGAAAACGACGACAACTCGCGCGCGCTGATGGGCGCCAACATGCAGAAGCAGGCCGTGCCGCTTCTCACCTGCGACAGTCCGATCGTCGGAACCGGCATGGAGTACAAGGCGGCCGTCGATTCGGGCGTCGTTCTGGTCTGCCGGGAGTCGGGCGTTGCCGAGCGCGTCACGGCGGATGAAATCGTCATCCGGACCGACAGCGGTCGCAAGGACGAATACCGTCTCACCAAGTTCAAGCGCACCAACCAGGGCACCTGCGTCAACCAGCGTCCGATCGTCTCCGAGGGAGAGTACATCGACGCCGGCCGCGTCATCGCCGACGGTCCCGCCACTTCGGGCGGCGAGATCGCGCTCGGCAAGAACGCGCTGATCGGCTTTATGACCTGGGAGGGCTATAACTACGAGGACGCGGTTCTTCTGAACGAAAGACTGGTTCGGGACGACGTGTATACCTCGATCCATATCGAGGAGTATTCCCACGAGGCCCGCGATACCAAGCTGGGGCCGGAGGAGATCACCCGCGAGATTCCCAACGTGGGCGATGATGCCTTGAAGTATCTCAACGCTGAGGGCATTGTTCTGAAGGGAACCGAGGTTCGGGCGGGCGATATTCTGGTCGGCAAGGTGACGCCCAAGGGCGAGACCGAGCTGACCGCCGAAGAGCGGCTTCTGCGCGCCATCTTCGGCGAGAAGGCAAGGGAAGTCCGCGACACCTCCTTCCGCCTGCCGCACGGACAGAGCGGCATTGTGGTCGACGTCAAGGTCTTCTCCCGCGAGGCGGGCGACGAGCTTCCTCCCGGAGTCAACAAGGTCGTCCGGGTGTATGTGGCCCAGAAGAGAAAGATCTCGGTGGGCGACAAGATGGCGGGACGTCACGGAAACAAGGGCGTCGTCTCGCGCATTCTGCCTCCGGAGGATATGCCTTTCCTGAAGGACGGCACACCGCTCGACATCGTGCTGAACCCCATGGGCGTGCCTTCGCGTATGAACATCGGGCAGGTGCTTGAGGTTCATCTCGGCATCGCCGCAAAGAAGCTGGGCTGGAAGATCATGACCCCTGTCTTTGACGGAGCCACCGAAAAGGACATCACCGAATGCATGAAGCTTGCCGGCATGTACCGCGACGTTCTGCCGAACGAATATATTGCGAACAAAAACATCTTTGTGGAGGTCGAGGGAGAGGATGGCTCCCCCGTCTACAATCCGGTCGGCTTTGTCGAAAAAACGAACGAGGCGGGCGGCAAGTACTACGCGCCGGTCTATGAGGATACAGAGCGGGACGACGCCTGGGTGAAGGCCATGATCGAGGCCGGAAAGCTCAAGATCGTGGACGGCAAGTCGATTCTTTACGACGGCCGGACCGGCGAGCGCTTCGATAACCCTGTCACCGTCGGCATCATGTATTACCTCAAGCTCCATCATCTGGTGGACGAAAAGATTCACGCCCGTTCGATCGGCCCCTACTCGCTGGTCACGCAGCAGCCTCTGGGCGGCAAGGCCCAGTTCGGCGGCCAGCGTTTCGGCGAAATGGAGGTCTGGGCGCTCGAGGCCTACGGCGCCGCCTACACGCTTCAGGAGATCCTGACCGTGAAGAGCGACGATGTGACCGGACGGACCAAGACCTACGAGGCCATCGTGAAAGGGCAGAACATTCCCACCCCGGGCGTGCCCGAGTCCTTCCGCGTTCTGGTGAAGGAGCTGCAGTCGCTCTGTCTTGACGTCCGCGTGCTCGATAAGGACGGCAACGAGATCGAGCTTGCCAAGATCGGCGAGGAGGAGGACATTCAGTTTGCCTCCCGCACGACCGAGGAGGTGGGCGAGACGGTCATGACCGAGGACTTCTTCGATTCCTCGATTGAAGAGAATCCGGGGGCCGATCCCGAGGATATCGGCATTGAGGACGATTTTGCCGAATACGCCGATTCTTCCGATTTCGGCGACGATTTTGCCGACGACGAAAATTAATGGAGGAGATAAGACAAATGGATGATAATGTGTTTGATTCAATCAAAATCGGTCTGGCATCTCCCGAGATGATACGAAGCTGGTCGAGCGGCGAGGTCAAAAAGCCCGAGACCATCAACTACCGCACGCTGAAGCCCGAGCGGGACGGCCTGTTCTGCGAGCGCATCTTCGGCCCCATGAAGGACTGGGAATGCTCCTGCGGCCGCTACAAGCGGATTCGCTATAAGGGCAAGCGCTGTGAAAAATGCGGCGTGGAAGTGACGACCAAAAAGGTACGCCGCGAGAGAATGGGACATATCGAGCTCGCTTCTCCCGTCTCGCACATCTGGTACTTCCGCGCCATCCCCTCCCGGATGGGACTTCTCCTCGATATTTCGCCGCGTATGCTCGAAAAGGTGCTCTATTACGCCCAGTATATCGTTATCGATCCCGGCGATACCCCTCTGATGAAGTATCAGCTTCTCGGCGAGAAGGAATTCCGCGAATATCAGGATCGCTATGAGAACGATTTCAAGGTGGGCATGGGCGCCGAGGCGATCAAGGAGCTTCTCGCCGAGCTGAACATCGAGGAGCTTTCCGCCAAGCTCAAAGAGGAGCTTGCCACCGCCTCCGGCCAGAAAAAAGCGCGGATCATCAAGCGCCTTGAGGTCGTGGAGGCCTTTCGCAAGAGCGGCAACAAGCCCGAGTGGATGGTCATGGACGTCATTCCGATCATTCCGCCGGACATTCGCCCGATGGTTCAGCTCGACGGCGGACGCTTTGCCACTTCCGATCTGAACGATCTTTACCGCCGGGTCATCAACCGCAACAACCGTCTGAAGAAGCTCATGGAGCTCTCCGCGCCCGAGATCATCATCCGCAACGAGCGCCGTATGCTTCAGGAGGCGGTCGACGCTCTCATCGACAACGGCCGCCGCGGCAAGCCGGTCACAGGTCCCTCCAACCGTCCGCTGAAGTCTCTTTCCGAGATGCTGCGCGGCAAGCAGGGGCGTTTCCGTCAGAACCTTCTCGGAAAACGCGTCGACTATTCCGGCCGTTCGGTTATCGTCGTCGGACCCGAACTGAAGATCTACCAGTGCGGGCTGCCCCGCGAGATGGCCCTTGAGCTCTTCAAGCCCTTCGTGATGAAGCGGCTGGTCGAGACCCAGAAGGCCACCAACATCAAAGACGCAAAGAAAAAGGTCGAAAAGGTGAGCGACGACGTCTGGGACGCGCTGGAGAACGTAATCAAGGAACATCCGGTGCTGCTCAACCGTGCGCCTACCCTCCACCGTCTGTCGATTCAGGCGTTCGAGCCGATTCTGGTCGAGGGACGCGCTATCAAGCTTCATCCGCTGGTCTGCTCGGCCTTCAACGCCGACTTTGACGGCGACCAGATGCCGGTGCATGTGCCGCTCTCTCCCGAGGCACAGGCCGAATCCCGCTTCCTGATGCTTTCGGCCAACAACCTTCTGAAGCCCGCCGACGGCAAGGCCGTGGCCGTTCCGTCTCAGGATATGGTTCTCGGTTCCTACTGGCTCACCATCGATCGGGCCGGCGAGATCGGCGAGGGCAGTGTCTTCCGCAACTTTGACGAAGCGGTCATGGCGCACGAGAACGGTTTTCTCGGGCTTCATGCCCCGATCAAGGTGAGAGTTTTCGGCACGGTGAACGGGGAAGAGCGCTCCCGTGTGGTGGATACCACACTCGGCCGCATGATCTTCAACCGCGCGATTCCGCAGGATCTCGGCTATGTGGACCGTACCAATCCCGATAACTATCTTTTGCCTGAGATCGATTTTGTCTGCGGCAAGAGTGAGCTCTCCAAGATTGTCGACCGCACCATCAAGAAATTCGGCCCCACTACCACCGCCACGGTGCTCGACAACATCAAGGCCATGGGCTTCAAATATTCCACCAAGGCTTCGATTTCGATCTCGGTTTCGGACGTCATGATCCCCGAGAACAAGTACGACCTTATCAAGCAGGCGGAGGCCGACGTGGAGGAGGTGCGCGAGCACTTCCTCATGGGCGAGCTCACCGAAGAGGAGCGCTACAATATGGTCATCGCCATCTGGGAGGCGGCGACCAAGCAGATTGAAAACGCACTCGACGTCTCGTTTGACCGCTACAACCCGATCAAGATGATGGCCGACTCGAAGGCCCGCGGCTCCAAGACGCAGATGCGTCAGCTCGCCGGCATGCGCGGCCTGATGTTCTCGGCCACCGGCCGTACGATGGAAATTCCGATCAAGGCCAACTTCCGCGAGGGCCTGAACATTCTCGAATATTTCGTGGCTGCCCGCGGCTCCCGGAAATCGCTTTCGGATACCGCTCTTCGTACCGCCGACTCGGGATATCTGACCAGACGTCTGGTGGATGTCTCGCAGGATGTGATCATCCGCGAGGAAAACTGCGGCACCGACGAGGGCATCGTCGTGCGCGAGATCACCGACGGGAACGGCGTGATCGAGAAATTCGAAGACCGTCTCCTCGGCCGTTATACGCTCGAGGAGGTGAGAGATCCGGTCACGAAGGAGCTTCTGGTCGGCAAGGATGTGCTTTTAGGCCAGTCCGACGTGCAGAAGATCATCGCGGCCGGCATCAAGGAACTGCCCATCCGCACGATTTTGAAGTGCAAGTGCCGGTATGGCGTCTGCTCGCACTGCTATGGCAGCGACCTCGCCACCGGACAGAAGGTGAACGTCGGCGAGGCGGTCGGAATCGTGGCCGCGCAGTCGATCGGCGAACCCGGAACCCAGCTTACCATGAGAACCTTCCACTCGGGCGGCGTGGCCGGGTCGGATATTACGCAGGGTCTTCCCCGCGTCGAGGAGCTCTTTGAGGCCCGCCGGCCCAAGAAGACCGCCGTGGTTGCCGAATTGACCGGTCATATCTCGATACAGGACGGCAAGCGCGCCCGCAATGTCACGATTACCGACAAAGCCAGCGGCGATCAGTCGGTCTATGCGATCCCCTACGGCACCCGTCTTCTGGTAAAGGAGGACGATTTCGTGGTCCGCGGCGATCCGCTGACCGAGGGCAACATGAGCCTGACCGACATCACCAAGATCAAGGGTCTTGACGAGGTTTACAGCTATATCATCAAGGAGATCCAGAGGGTCTACCGCTTGCAGTCGGTTGAGATCAACGACAAGCATATCGAGGTGATCGCCCGCCAGATGACGCGGAAGGTCAAGATCGAAAACAGCGGCGATACCGACATGCTCGTCGGTTCGGTGGTCAGCATCAATGAGTTCGAGGAGAAGAACGACGCGATCCGCGCCCGGATTGCCGCGGGAGAACTCGACATCCGTCCCGCAGAGGCTTCTCCGATGCTTCTCGGTATTACCAAAGCATCGCTGATGACCGATTCCTTCCTCTCCGCCGCTTCCTTCCAGGAGACCACCAAGGTACTCACCGAGGCCGCGATCGGCGGCAAGATCGACCACCTGGTCGGTCTGAAGGAAAACGTGCTGATCGGCAAGCTTATCCCCGCCGGAACCGGTATGCAGCGCTACCGCGATATCGAGATCGAAAAAACGGCGGAAGCCGTCGAGGAGACCGAGCCGGTCGGCGAAGCGGTCTGATTCCTTTTTCGGTAAAACAAAGCGCATTTCAAACGCCTTACGCGGTTACCCGTCCGCACGACAAAATCGTGCGGACGGGTTTTGCGTTTCGGCAAAGGGGCGTAGGCTGTTTGACAAGGGCCGGAGCGAAAAGTGCGGTCGACGGCGTAGAAGGGGAAAAGCGAAAGGAAGAACGCTTTGAAAGAAAGCGCGAGGAGGACTGTGCTTCTCCGGGAAGCGATCTGCTTTAGGAGATTAAGGGCAATCCGGATTTTTTTCCGCCTTTCCTTTTATTCGCTCTCCCCGTCTGCGGACAAAAGATCGGGAAAAGCTGTTTTTTCGTTAAAAGAGGCTCTTTATTCCCGGAAAACTCTTGTGAAAAGGGAAGTTTGACGAGTTTTTTATTGACAATTCCAAAAAGCTAATGTATAATATATACAATAGAAAAGCGTAAAAAAGAAGGATGGCGGGCCGCCGGCGCGGAATTAGGCCTTGAGCCTTCAGCCGGATTTTCGCGCGGAAAAGCCGCGGTCGGGAGAAAACGGCGGCGAAAAATGACGGCGGGCACTTGCGGGCCCGAACCGGAAGCGCGTGAAAAAGAGAGAGTCCGTCACGGCTATTGACTGCGAGAAGGAGAAATCGTGTATGAACATGGATGATTTTTATGTGGAAGGAAATACCCTGATCAAATACAAAGGAAACGAGACCCATGTCATCGTGCCCGACGGAATCCGGATCATCGGCCGTCAGGCCTTTACCTGCCGCAGTACGCTTTTGTCGGTGGTTCTGCCCGAAGGGGTCGTCACCATCGGGGAGCAGGCGTTTGACAGCTGTTACAATCTCGAGAAGGTCGTGATTCCTTCGACGGTGACGCTGATCGAGAAGAGCGCCTTTGCCGCCTGCCGTTCTCTCGATAATGTGGTCATTCCGAACGGGGTTCCTTACATTGCTTTCAAAACCTTCGTCGGCTGTCTTTCGCTGAAAAAGGTGACGATTCCCGACAGCGTGACGGTCATCGGCGAGTTTGCCTTCAACCGCTGCTTCAGTCTGACCGAGGTCACGCTCGGCGACAATGTGACCGAGATTGGGGAGGACGCCTTCTCCTATTGTCGGAATTTAAGGGCCGTTTCGATCGGAAAGGGCGCGGAGGTGATCCGCTGGAATACCTTCGCCTATTGCGAGGCGCTGGAAAAGGTCGCTTTCAAGACCGGACTTCGCGAGATCGTTTACGGCGCCTTTGACAACTGTCCCGCCATTCGGGATGTCTATTTTGACGGGGACGCGGATGCCTGGAAGCAGGTGACGGTGGCCCGCACCAAAAATACGTCGCTACTCGACGCATCCTTCCATTTTGGATATACCAAGCCGATCACCGGCGCCGCACGCGCCAAAGAGGCGGCGAGGGCAAAGGCCGAGGCCGAGGCGGCGCATCAGATTTCCTTCGATATTTTGGCGGATCTTCCGTCTTCGCCGTCCGATGAGAAAGAGATTTCGGCGGTTTCCGCCGAGCATGCGGCTGACGCCGAACCCACACCCGCGGCAGATGCTTTGCCCGAGGAAGAGGATGAAGCGCAGATCCGCATGACCTTTGACCGCTCCGAGGAATCGGAAGCGGAAAAGGACCGCGAGAGCGCTCCTTCGGGGGATACCGTTCCTGCAGTTTCTCCCGAAAAGGAATCCGCCTCTTCGCCCGAGGAGGTTCCGCCCGTTTCGGAGGAGGGAATGGTGCGTGAGGATAAGTCCGATTCGGCCGAAGGCCCTTCGAAGTCATCCGAGGTTTCTGTGCCGCAGCCCGAACCGCCGGCCGCCAAAAGGCCCGAAAAGCGGCGCGCTATGATTCGGACCACGCCTAAGGCGGCGCTTTCCGATGTCAGCGAGGAATTTCGGGCGGCGTTTTATAAAAGCTATCTTTCTCTTCTTCCCGAGGCGTTTGTCGATGAGCAGAGGACCAGAGCCGAAAAGATGACCGAGGAGAATATCGAGACGCAGAGCGAGGCGCTCTTTCTCGTTCCTGCTGAGGAGGCCTACGAATTCGGCTGTCTTTGCCTTACGATGGGCCGTTACAACCTGGCCTTCCGCGCATTTCTGGCCGCGGCGGGGAAGGGAAACCTCCCCTCTCAGTACTATGTGGGCTGCTGCTTCCTGTGGGGAATCGATACCACCAAAAAGATCGTCGACGCTGCGCGCTGGCTGACCAAATGTAAAAATGACGCCCGGTTCGGGGAGGAGGCGAGGCGCCTTCTGGCCATTGTGGACGCGGAGCTGGAAAAGCCCGAGAACGCCGGTCTGAAGGTCAAGCGCGGAAACAAGTAACATAAACGAACCATTTTCCGAGAGCGCTTTTTCACGCGGCGCATTGTTATTCCGTCCGAGAAAAAGGTTGGGATAAAAGAAACGGTGTAGAGATAAAAGAAACGGTGTAGAGATAAAAGAAACGGTAGAGTGCGCTTCTGTTTTGTAATCCGATCATAAAAGGGAGATCCGGCCGGAGGGTCGGATCTCTTTTTATGCCCCATACGGTGTGGTTTAAAAATCGGGAAAGGGTCGAAAAGCGAACAGCGTTTAACATGCTGCGGGAAGGGCAAAGGACGGGTACGGTGCGGCGGGAAAACGGTACGGTACGACTGCCGGCTTATCCCGGCGCTTTGCGTCATATCTGCACAAAATGCCGGAATACGCAAGTTGCCGCATCGGCTTGCATTATGGAAAAGACCGTCCTCAGGCGATTTAAGACCGTTCTGTAAAAGGGTATGGGGAAGAATTGTATTCTGAAATATTACAAAAACGGGAAAGCGAAGTTAAAAATTCGCTTTCCCGTTTTTATTTGGAAGAGAGGACGGTATTGCTTCGGAGAAAGAAGGCCGGTGCCGCGCTTTTATTTTTTCTTTCCTTGCTGCTTTCGCTGGAATCGCCGGGCTTTTTTCGCCTTTTCCTCCAGTTCCTCGTCGTAGTCGTCGCTCTGGTAGTCGCCCTCCGAAAGACAGGTGATGTCGAGGGTGACGTTTGCCATGCGTTTGGGCCGGAAGATCATGGCGTCAAGGATCATCCAGAGGACGAAGAGCGTGATACCGGCTACCGAGAGCTTGATGCCGGTCGAAAGCGCCCCCGATTTGTAGACGATCTCCACGGTATGGTCGCCGGCAGAAGGCAGGTCGAAGCCGAGAAGAGCGGCGCAGGTCATATAGGTGTCAACCTGCTGACCGTCCACCTTTACCTGCCAGTATTTCTCATAGGGAATCGAGGTAAAGACGGTCGTCATGCCGTCTTCGGCGTGGATCGTTCCCTTGAAGGAGGTTTCGGTATACTCCTCGATGTTGAAATTGCCTTTGGCAAGGCGGGTCATCGTCTCCTGATAGAGGTCTTCGTCCACATAATAGAAGATGCCGTTGCCCTTCGACCGGTCGATATAGAAATCGTCGGCCTTATCGGGGTCGTCGTTCCCCGTGACGGTGAGCGTCAGCGTACCGGCACGATCGGGGCCCATGGTGCCGAGCGAGAGCGCGCATTCGGTCTTGTCCGAGTCGCTGTAGCAGGTTCCGCTGATCTCGCTTCCGTCCTGCGCCTTAAAGGTCCAGCTGCACTGGCGGGCGTATTTGGTTGGGATCTTGAAGAAGATTTCGGTATCGTAGTCGATATCGGCCGGTGTGGTGAAGGTGAATGTGATCACCATTCTCTCGCTTCCGTCCGTGGCGACGCTCTTGAAGGTGTGGTAGGGTGTCTGCACCTTTTGGTAGATCGGCTCGCCGTCGCTGTCGTAGCGGGGATTTCCTTGGCTGTCAAGCTCGGGAATCGGATTGCCGTAAATGTCGTAGAGAACCTCGGGATAGGAGGTACTCGAATAGTTGATGCTCTCTTCGTCGTATTCGAACTTATAGTCAAGCTCCTTGTAGACCTCTACCAGCTCATCCTCTCCCAGAAGGGCGGTGACCAGCTGATTGAGAAGAAGGAAGGGCGAAGTGGAATCCGTGATGTTGTATTCCTTCAGCGCGTCAGAGGAGGTAAAGGCCAGCGAGAGGGCGTATTCGTTCAGATAGCTGTAAAGGGATTTGCCCTCCGCGTAGTTGTATTCGAAGGAGGGCACATTCTGTCCTTCGATCAGCACCTCATAGGGAGACAGATAGTAGTCGCTCTGCTCCTGTGTGGAGGCGTAAAGGATATACTTGATGCCGAGGAGCGAGTCGAGAACCGGACTGCTTCCCTTGTACTGGCTGATGTTCGATTTGGACATGAGGCCGAGCCGCTTCATAAAGGCGATCGTCCTGGAATTCAGCGTCGAGGTGGAGCCGGTCGTGCCCCGCATGGCAAGGGCAAAGTTATCGTCATACTTGCGCAGGGTGTCCTTTTCCATCCGGTAGAATGAGGTATCCGAAGCCTGAATGGCATTGACCAGCGGTCGGTACTTGTCGAGAAAATTGTCGTAGCCCTCCAGCCAGGTGCCGTCGGGACGGGTATATTTGGGGGAGAAGGTCACGTCCTCGTTCAGCGAAGTGGTGTTGAGCAGTGTCCCGAGGAACATCTCCATGCAGAGGATGATCGCCAGCGTGACGAGAAGCGACGAGCGGGCCGCCTTGTTCTTGCGCTGCTCCACAAGGTAGTAATGGGCCGCCTCGTAAATGGCGAGAAGCAGGATGGGGATGACGATGAAGAAGATCTCGCGGCGCAGATAGCTCTTGTCGAACATGTCCTTGGTAAAGAAGGAGCAGACGATCACAAGAAAAGCCCAGACCGAAGCGACGATCAGCGTCTTCTGGAAGCGGACCGTGTGGAGAAGCTCAAGCGCCCGGTGCGCAAGCAAGAGCAGGATGAAGCTGAACATGAAGCTGTAGCGGTAGTTCAGCCAGTTGGGCTCCTGAAAGCCGTGCCAGACGAGATCGAGGGGGGAGATGATCATCGAGAGGAAGAAGAAGCCGAGAAGCAGGCCGGCTCCAACCTTCTGCCGGGTCGTGACGCGCTTGGAAATGAAGTAGACCGGCACTAAAATCAGCGTCAGCATGCCGCAGTAAAGGAAGGGGAAGCCGGAGCGGCGCACCGAGTCGTAGGAGGCGATGAAGAGCTTGGAGATGAAGTTCAGCGGATTGAACTTGAAGGAGAAGGACCAGTCGGTCGTGGAGAAGGTGGTTTTGCCGAGCGTCAGCGAGTAGTAGGTGGGCAAGAGAATGGCGCAGGCGATGAGAATGGCGATGGCCGAGGCCGCGCCGATGCGCAAGAGCGATTTGAGAAAATGGTTCTTCTCACCGATGAAATTGTTGTTCCCGTCGGTTACGGTCACATAGTCGCTGCTCTTGCGGTTCGAGGCGAAGAAGTAATAATAAAAGAAGTAGACGAAGACGAAGATGCAGAGCATATAACCGATATAGAAGTTGGAGAAGATCGCCACGGTCAGCGAGATTATGAACATCTTGAAATGGCCGTAGTTGATCAGGCGCTCGATGCCAAAGGTGATGATCGGAAGCCAGATGAGCGCGTCGATCCACATGGTGTTGTGGGCCATAACGACCGCAAAGGCCGAAAGGGCGTACATCACCGAAATCATGATCGTGATCATCTCGTTGGCGAGGGGCCGGGTCTTGCGCAGATAGTAGGCCATCGTGACGCCGCAGAGCCCGCATTTGAGAAGTTCGAGCACCAAAAGCGCCTCGGTCATCGCCGTTTCGGGAAAGAGAGCCACGATGTAGGAGAGCGGACTGGCCAGATAGTAGGCATAGATACCGATCGATTCGCCGCCGAGCGAACCGAACCAGGTGTAAAGCAGGGAAGCGTCTCCGTAAATCGCCTTGCGGAGGGCCTCAAAAAAGTATACATACTGGCCGTTTAAGTCGAGAACAAGAACCGAGCCGTTGCCGAAGGGATAGGTTCCCTGCATGACAAAGACAATGAAGAAAAGGGCGGCCGGGATGATAAACGAACAGTAGAGATACCCGAATTTTGTAAAATGAGAATTGACCGCCCGGCCGAACCGGGAGGCGGACAGCCTTTCGAAGGCTTTGCCCACGCGGCTTTCGGCAAGTTTATTCCGAAACTTCGATTTTTCCCGTTTCTTGGAGCCGTTTTTGCGAGGGGAGGTTTGGTTTTCCGTGGGGTTAGTGTTTGGCGTCTGGTTATCCATTTCCGAGACCTTTCGTTTGCGAGACTTTTTTTATGTTTTTTTCGAGTTTTTCCCGGGGGACGGTCACGTCGCGCCCGCAGCCCCGGCAGCGAATCCGGATATCGGAGCCGATGCGGAGCACGTCAAACTCAAAGGACCCGCAGGGATGCGGTTTTCTCATCTGCAAAACATCGCCTACTTGCAAAGGGATGGGGCGCATCGTTTTCCTCCGTTTTTCCGATTGTGTTCCTTTTTATCTTACCACAAAAGAGTTCCTTTTTCAACCTTTTGAAGAAAATTGAGGACTTTTTTCTCTTTTTCCTCTTCCGCCCTTGCATTCAGCCGAAAGAGGGTATATAATGGCTCTGTACCGCCCAAAAGGAAGTCTTCTTTTCGGCGTCAGGGGGAGGTAATCTTTTATGATCAATCTCGGTTATTAT
>CALXKW010000018.1 GCA_944389045.1 uncultured Clostridia bacterium
CCACCAGGATGGTGGCGGCGGGGTTGACGGCCAGAAAGAGCGCCGCATCGCCCGTGGCGAAGACCATCAGACCGAAGACCGCCCCCAGCCAGGCCCCGGCCAGAGGGCCGCAGAGCGCCACACCGATGACGATGGGAGGGAGCACCAGGCTGCAGGAGAAGGTGCCCAGCCGGATGAAGGAACCGGCAAACTGGAGCACCACGACCAGCGCGGTGAGAAGCGCCGTATAAACAAGTTTTCGGGTGTTGACCGAACGGGAAAAACGATTTGTCATGAGCTCTCTCCTTTGCCGATAGCGAAAATTTTTCCTCTTTTGGATATTGAGTATAGGCTATTATAACAGAGGTAATTTGGCCTGTCAAGCCAAGTTTTGACCAAAATATCAAAAAAATGCGGGGAAAAGAGGCGCATTTTATCCAAAAAAGCCCCGAAACGCTCTCGTGACAAAGCGTTCGGGGCAATGCGGATCTGTTTTCCGGCGGGATGTTCAGCCGAGCGGGCGGTCGGATGCGGGCGCTTTTGAGCGTTCGGCGTCGGTCTGTCCGGTCTGTCTGGGGGAGTCGGCCGTTTCCGTTTTCTGAAGGCTTTCGGTCTTCCGAGTGGCGCCGGACGGGCGGACGATCTTTTTTCTCTCGGTCTTCGGGGCCGCCTCGCCGCCGAACAGAAGCCGGCCTACCCGGCCGGACAGGGCGAGAAGAAGCGGATATCCGACCACCATGCAGGCGAGAATCTGTCCCGCGCCCACCGTGAGCATCAGAAAGAGGAGCGATTCCTCCGCGCAGTCGGGATAGGTGAATTTCAGAATCAGCGGGACGACCAGCATGTTGAGAAGCACCGGGGGGATCGTCACCAGAAAGCGGCGCTTCCGCAGGGCATAGGAGAGAAGGGCGGCCGCCAGCGTGGCCAGCGAGCCGAAAAGAATATCGAAAATGTTGCCCGAAAGAAAATTCGAGATCAGGCAGCCGATGAAGAGGCCGGGGATGGCCGCGGGGGTGAAGTAGGGAAGGACGGTCAGGGCTTCGGAGACCCGGAACTGCACCGGCCCGAAGGCGTAGCTGCCGCAGAGCGTTGTCAGCGCCGTGTAGAGGGCGGCGACGGCCGCCGCGTGGAGGAGAAAGATGAGATGCTTTCTGCTTCGGCTGTGGATCGAGGTATTCATGCGTTTTGTTGCGGCGAAAAGCGCCGCGCTCCTTTAGTTTTGTTTTAGGTGAGGAAGGTCACGAACTCACCGGAGGCTATTATAGCCGAAGTTTTTATAAAAGTCAAGACGTTTCGTTTCTCCGCCGCCCGGAATGCGCAAAAGAGGCCGCAGAAGAAATTCGGGAGGCGGGTATTCGGCGTCTTTTCGGGGAACGGTGTTTCCGGAAGGTCTTATGGCTGCCCGGCCGGCTGTTTTTCCGGCCGCGCTTCTCTCGCGCTTTTCCGCTTTTCCGCATAGGTCAGAATCGAGCGGAGCAGAAGGAGGATCGCTCCGTAAAGAAGAGCAGCGAGGAGGATGGCGGCTAAAAGGCCGGGCTTTCCGTTGACAAAGGGAAAGCGGGTGAGAATCCGGCGAAGCAGCGCCGACGATAAAATGGCGGACAAAAGAGGAGGCGCGATCGTCCGAAAGAGACTGAGCTTGGGGCGGAGCCGGCGGATCAGCCGCACCGCGCTGAGCGAAAAATTGATCAGCTCGCAGAGCACTATGTTGAGGATATAGCCGCGGATGCCGAGAAGCGGGACGGTGACTAAGGCCAGACCGACGCTGAGCAGAGAATCGAAGATGTTCACCCGCATCGAGTAGAGCTGTTCGTCGAGGCCCTTTAGGAGCGAGTCGACCGTGGTGTCGGCGTACATGACCGGGACGAGAGGCGCCAGCATGGCGATATAGACCGCCGCCTCGGGGCTCGCGCAGAGGATCGCGCCGATCCGCTCCGACAGGGTGATGAGGATGCCCGCCGTACCGATGCCGAAGACCGCCACAAAGGTCAGGGCGCGTCCGGCGATCTTCCGTACCTCGCGCTCCTTTTCGGCCGCGCGCTTTTCCGCCACCTCGGGGACGAGCAGGTTGCAGAAGGGGGTGAGGAAGGCATAGGGGAACATGATCATCGGAAGGGCCATCGCTTCGAGTATTCCATATTCCGCCAGCGCCTCGGTCTGGCTGAGGCCGAAGGCCAGAAGACCGCGGGGGATCAGAAGATGCTCGACTGTCACAAGGGCCGACCGGAAATAGGAGGAAAAGGCGATGGGCAGTCCGATGGCCAGAAGTCTGCGGCTGAGGTCCTTCGGTACATGCGTGGCTTTGGCCCTGTTGTGCTTGGCAAGATCGAACAGAAAGAAGGCAAGCGAGAGAAGAAACGAGAAGAAGTCGGAGAGAACGCTTCCCAAAACGACAAAAAGGCAGGTCATTTCGAGATCGTCGGGAGCAAGATAGGTGAGCGCCATCACGGTGAGGCTGATCTTGAGAAACTGTTCGCCCACCTGTGCGGCGGCGCTCTTCGATACCCGGCGCACCGCGGCGAAATAGCCCGAAAAGGAGGAGGAGAGGGCGATAAAGGGCAGGCTGAGCGCGAGGGCGCGCAGGGAGAGCACGGTCCGTTCGTCCCGAAGGAGGCCCACGCCGATGGGATGCGCCAGAGAAAAGAGCAGGACCGCCCCCGCGATGCCGAAAAAGAGGGCGTAGGCCACGCATTTTTTCATGGCCGCTTTTCCTTCGGCCGGCTTTCCGCGCCCCATCGCTTCGGAGACCAGGCGGGTCGCAAGCAGTGAAATACCGCTGGTGGCAAAGGTGACGGCAAAGGAAAAGACGTTCATAATGAGTGAAAAAAGCCCGATACCGTCGTTTCCGAGCTTGTTTTTCAGATAGAGATTGAAGGAGAGCGACACGCTCCGCATGACAAGCGAGGTTGCCGTGAGAAGCAGGACGTTCTTCGCAAAGCGTATGGCTCCGGGTCTTTTGATCATGGCGTTTCGTCTTTCCCTCGTCCTTTTTTCCGTCCCTTCAGGGGACAGGATGTTCATCCAAAATATATGCGGGAAGGGCGGGGGTTAGTCTTGCAATCGGGCGCGCTTTGTGTTAAAATATCTTCGGTCACGGCTTTTCTTTTTTACACGGCCGACGGCAAAGATTTTCTCTGTCGTCAGAGCGGTTCTTTATGGGTGAGGTGATATTGTATGAAAATTCGCTACAACGAAGACAAAGAAGTGGTTCGGATCGTCAAGGAAGGGTTGAAGCGCCGGGGAGGATACTGCCCCTGCCGGATGGAGGAGAACGAGGATACCAAATGCATGTGCCGGGAGTTCCGGGAGCAGATTGCCGACGAAAATTTCGAGGGCTACTGCCACTGCATGCTTTACTATAAGGAAAAATAAACGGTCTTAAAGGGAAAAGAATCGGCCGTTAAAGGAAGCCGGTTAAAGCGCCGGAGAAGGACCGGACCAAAGACCGGCCGCGCCCTGGAATCCTGTCGTATTGCGGTTTTGGGGAGGTTGGACCGGCGCTCATTTGCCCGCGGGGAATTGACAAGCGGGAAAAGTCGTGATAAACTATAGAAAACCGTGTAAAATAATTCTATCGGATCGGATAAACTACGAAAGAGCGGAGAATGGAATGACAAAACGAGTTCTGATTGGAAACGCCTGGCCATACGCCAACAATCTGTTACATGTGGGACATCTCGCGGCCCTGCTGCCGGGGGACGTTCTGGCGCGCTTTTCGCGGATGAAGGGGTACGAGACGATCTTCGTCTCGGGCTCCGACATGCACGGCACGCCGATCACCGAGCGCGCGCGTAAGGAGGGCGTATCTCCGGCCGAGATCGCCGGACGCTACCACGCCGAGTTCGTCGACAATTTCGACAAGATGCTGTTTTCCTACGATCGGTATACCCATACCGACACCGAATACCACAAGGCCGCCGTGCAGGATTTTCTGCGGGCAATCGACAAGAACGGCTGGCTTTACGAGACCACCGAGCCGCAGGACTACTGCGAGACCTGCGGGCGCTTTCTCTCCGACCGGGAGATCGAGGGAAAATGTCCGGTCTGCGGGAAAATTACGCGGGGCGACCAGTGCGAGTTCTGCATGGCCTCCTTCGATTCCGACAAGATGAGCGACAAAATCTGCCGTACCTGCAAAAAGCCTACTTCGACCCGTCTCAACAAGCATCTGATGTTCCGTCTGTCGGCCTTTCAGCAGCGCGTGGCCGATTTTGCTTCCGAGAACGGAGAGAAATGGCGCTGGAACGCCGTCAACGAGACGAAGAAATATCTCGATCAGGGCCTGCCCGACCGGGCGGTGACGCGCGACCTCGAATGGGGCGTGGAGGTGCCCTTTCCCGGCTACGAGAAGAAGCGGGTCTATGTCTGGTTCGAGGCGGTTCTCGGCTATCTTACCGCCTGCAAGAGCGTCTGTGAAGAGCGGGGGCTTTCCTTTGCCGATTTCATGAAAAAAGACGGCGGGCTTTTGGCCTATTACGTTCACGGCAAGGACAACATTCCCTTCCATACCGTGATCTTCCCCGCGCTGGAGATGGCCATCGACCCGGCTATGCAGCTTCCGACGCATATCGTCTCGAGCGAGTATGTGAACATGAACGACGAAAAGATGTCCAAGTCTAAGGGCAATCTGATCTCGGTCCGCGATCTCTGCTCTCATTATCCGGCCGACGCCGTCCGTTTTTATACCATTCTTTACAACCCGGAAAAGCGGGATGTGAATTTCTCGATTTCCGAGATGGTGCAGACCTACAACAAGTTTCTCTGCGGCGGCTTCGGCAACTTTGTCAACCGCAACCTCTCCTTCCTGGTGAAAAAATTTGAAGGCCGGGTGCCTTCCGGCCGGGTGGACGATGAGGTGCGGCGGCATGTGGAGGAGCTTTACCGGACGATGGGCGAGAAGTTCGAGAGCGCCGAGCTGCGCGGCGCGGCCGAGGACATGGTCGACCTCATTCAGTATGCCAACAAGTACTACGACGAGGCAAAGCCCTGGGTGGCGGCCAAAGAGGATCTCTCTCTTTTCGGCGACATCACCGCTACCTGTATCTATCTGATGGCCAATATGGCAAACCTCTTTGCCCCGGTGATCCCTGTGGGCACCGAGGCTTTGCGCAGAATCCTTCCGCTTCCCGCGGCGAGCTGGGAGCCGGTCGAGCTGCCGGGCGCCTTTTCGCTCGGGGAGGTGCCGATTCTCTACACGCGCATCGACGAGAAGAACGCCTGAAGGTTCGTCAATGTGATTGCCGACGAAAAAGTTTTGGACGACGCCGGAAAAATCGACGCCGGAAAACTTCATGCCTTTGCCTTTGACCAAATGCAGAATGGGTACTATGCCATTGGCGAAAAGGTCGGGCAGGCATGGCATAGCGGCGCAGGCCTGATGAAAAAATAAGTGCGGGGTTATGGTATAGGGATTATGGTATATAAGTAAAAAAGTGTGATCGAAACGGAGGCCCCGCCTGTTGGCCGTTTCCGCCCTATTCGTTGCAGAAAAATACAGTTGATTCGCTATTTCCATAGAGCGATAGCATGAATTTGTGAGCATGGCAAAAGCCGTCGAGGACAGCCTTTTACAGGTATCCTCGACGGCTAATTTTACTACTTTATGGATAAGCGGCCTCCCGCAAGATTTCCTTAGCACGCGCCTTGATGTTGTTCGTCCCGGCAATCCGACGGAGCATATTCACGGAGGGTGACCCAACCGGCTTCTTTATTTCGGCGGGGTTTGACGGCTGTTGGATAAATGCGTTTTCCAAATGATGGCTTGGCGCGCGTTTTTAGGAGAAGAGCGTATAGTCCTTGACCAGCGTCACGTCATCGATATACACTTCCTTGCCTGCCATTTCGGAGGAGGCGAGGGAGAAGTAGAAGTAGAATCCGGTGACGACCGAATCCTCGCTCAGCTGCTTATCTCCGGCGCGCATATATTCGATCGGGAAAGCAAACCACCCCTTGAGACCCTTTACCGACTCGCCGTCCCCCTGACCGAAGCAGCCGTCGCTGCCGCAGGAGAGCTCGACCCATTCGTCCCTGCCCTCAGCAAGATAATAGAAGGCGCTGGGCCAGTCGAAGTCGTCGGTGCTGTAGGGCGAGGTCTTCTTATAGTTGACGACAAGGCCCCATGTCGCCTTGCGGAAATCGACCTGATTGGCCGAAAGATCCATCCACACGCGGAGATAGCGGTTTTCCCCGAGCTTGCCGTAGGCGGGAAGTTCCCAGTCGAACTCGGCGTTGTTGCCCGCGTTCGAGCTGTTCCAGCGTGCACGGGTGACGGCGAGGGCCCGTGAGCCGTCGTATCCCACTCCATCCAGCACCTTTACCGAGATCTCTTCGTAATGGGTCGAATCGGAGGTATCGTTGTTGTAGCCGCGGACGTTGAATTCGGGCGCCTCTTCCTCGAAGCCGTATCCGGTTCCCGGTTTGATGTCGGGGGCGTCGGAGGGATCAATCTCGGGAAGGCGCTCATGGACATAGGAGATATAGGTTTCGATTTCGGAAGGGTTCTCTTCGTTTAAGATGAACACTCTGCCGCCGAGCATGTCGTCGTCGTGATAGATATCCTCCGCCGTGGGCGTCGACGCCTGGCAGAGCATGACGCCGCAGTACTCGACCATAAAGTCGTTGACGTGGTCGTGGCCGTTGACGATCGCCTTGATGTCGCCGCGCTCGAGGATGGCCGAAAAGAGGCCGGAGTTGACGGCGGAGGCGCATACGTTCTCGCGTTTTTCACCGGTGTAGCGCAGTCCGTCCCGGTTTTCCCAAGCGGTGTGGGATTCCTGAAGCGCAATATGGAAGGCCATCAGGCCGGGCACCGCTTTCCCGCCGTTTCTTTCCTGAAGAAGCATCGAGGCCGAGCGGTAGAAGGCGATCTGGTCGGGCCGGATATAGTCGTAATTGCTTCCGGGGTAGCCCGGGTAAGTGGTCGTTACGGGGAAGAGCTCCTTCTTCTCCTCTTCAGATAGATCGGAGCCCGAGTCCAAGACCCAGACGGCGAAGGAGACCTTTTCTTTGTCCGACGAATAGATGGGGAGCAGATAGTTGCCGACGCCCGTAAGCTCCTCGTCGCCCGCCTTTGAGACGCAGTATTCAAAGGATTCGTAGATTTCCTGCTGGCGCTCTTTCGGCACGTTCGACCCCTCGGCGTCGTGATTGCCGTAGGTGTGCGCCCATGGAATCTGATTTTCCTCCAGGACGCTTACGATGTCGGTGACGCAGCGTGTCAGAACCTTCTCGTTTGTGATCTGCCAGGTGTTGTCCCCGTCCAGAATCACAAGATCGGGCTTCTCGCGCTCGACCAGAAGCCGGATGTTCTCCCGGGTCTCCGATTTGAGCGCGACCGAATTGCCGTGAATATCCGAAAGCACCAGGATTTTGAAGCTTCCGTCCTCATGAAAAGAGAGGGTGTGCTTGCTTTCCAAAAGCGCGTCCAGCCGCGCGTCCTCGGGATTCGGAGCGGTCGTTTCCGCGGGTTCCGGGGTACTTGCCTCCCCGCTTTCGGTGGGGGATGTATCTTTCCCGGAGTTTTCGGTTCCGCCCGACGCACCGACCTCCCGGGAATCGGTATCGGCGGTCGTAGTCGGTGCCTTTTCGTCCGCGCAGCCCACAGCGCCGGCCAGCACCAGAAGGGAAAGGGCGATTCCGGCGAAAAGTTTCATAAACTTGCTCATTTCAAGATGCCTCTCTTTCTTTTGATTTCACGGGGAATAAGAGCTTTTTCACAAAACCGAAGGGATTTGTTTGTCGAATTCTGTGAAATTGCCTTGCTTTTTCTTTGAAAATAGTATATACTACCCATAACGGCATGTCAAGCGCGGCGCGATAGTTGAAAAATAATATGCTCAGCGTTGAACAATGAGCAAAAATACGCAAAACTTCGGAGCCGGCGTTTTTTCCGGCAAAGAGCCCTTGGCCGTTTTTTCTTCTGCGGCGGCTTACGGCGGTCTTCTGCTCCGGTATGAGATTGAGGAGGAACTTATGTATCCGAACGAACGTCTTGGCGAGATTCTGGAAATCCTGAAGGACACCCGATACGCCTCGGTCGAGTATCTGGCGGCAAAACTGCATATCAGCCCCTCCAGCATCCGGCGGGACCTCTCTTCTCTTGAGCGGCAGGGGCTGGTGCTCCGCTCTTACGGCGGCGCGGAGCTCGTCGTTTCCGATCATCTGAACATCCCGTTTGCCGCGCGGATGCTCGACTCCGCCGCCGAAAAGAAAAAGATGGCGGTCAAGGCCGCGTCGCTTGTCAACGACGGCGATGTGGTGATCGTGGACGGTTCGACCTCCGGGCTGTATCTCGTCCGGCAGCTGGTCGAAAAAAGGGGGCTGACGGTCGTTACCACCGGCGTCGAGGCGCTTCATTATCTCTCCGCCTTTCCGGTCAAGACGATCTCGACCGGCGGCACGATCAATCCCGAAAACCGCTCGGTGCTGGTGGGGGATGAGGCGATCCGCACGCTGGCCTCCCTGCGCGCCAACTTCGCTTTTTTTTCCTCTCAGGCGCTCGACGAGTCCGGAACGCTTTTCGACAATTATCAGGAGGAGATCCCCTGCATCCGCCGGATGCTCGACTCCGCCGCCTGCAGAGTCTTCCTCTGCGACGGCAGCAAGGTGGGGCGGCTTTCGACCTTTCGGCTGGGCACGCTGGCCGACCTCGATATTCTGGTCTCGGACAAACCGCTCGATGCGCTCTACCGGGAGGCCTTTCCGAAGCTTCGCTTTCTCTGAGCGGGAGAAGCCGCGGGAGGGCGGCGGCGAGGAAGAGGCGGCCGGCCGCAATATCGCGCAAGACCGTTCAGGCGAGTCGGGAAAACATGGCGTTCGGTTTCGGAAAGGTGTACAGCGGCAAAAGCAGTATGCCCCGCCGCTTTTCTCCTTATCGGAAGCCGGATTCCGGGACTGCCTGCCGTCTTATGCGCAGGGAGGGCTTAACTTTGCGTCAAAATCTAAAATCTTTTGAAAAAAAGCGGGGACGGCGTTGATTTCTCCCCCTTTTTTTGTTATAATACGAAAAAGATGTCAATCGGATTTCAACGGAGGTTTTGTTTCCATGAAAAAAGGATTACTGCCCGAAAAAACGCCCGAGAAGCGGCTCTTCTCCAGCTCTTTTGAAGGCGATTTTCAAGATCGTACCGAGGCTTCTCTCGTGCTGTCGGTGATCGACGGGCCGGCCGATCCCTGGATCGGCCGCGCACATACCGGCATCTCCGGCCCCCACGTTCTCTCTGTTGAGGGAAACGCGGCGGTGAAGAAGGCCGCGGTCACGCTGTTTGACCGGCTGGAGGTAAAAGTGAGCGAAGACACGGTCTTCACCTATCACATTTTCCCCTCCTTCTCGGGAGAGCATTACGACTATACATACTGTCAGATGTATTTTGCGCTGGGGCTGTATTTCACAGACGGTTCGCGCGCTTTTCTGACCGACCAGAACGGAAACGCGCTCGACCCGCTTTCACAGGGAAAGAGCCGCACGCTCTACACCCACCAGTGGAATCAGCTTTACGCCTCGGTAGGCGAATATGCCGGCAAAACGATCGACCGGATTGTTCTCGAATACGAGATGCCGGACGGAAAGAGGGAGTTTGTCACCTATTTCGACGACATTTCGCTTGTCGATAAGAAGCCCGAGAAGAAGACGCGGCTCTGTCACTATGCCACGATCTTCCGGGGGACGAACGATACCGGGGCCTTCTCCCACGGTCTGACGACGCCTGCCGTCACCCTTCCGCAGGGCTTTTCGATGTATGCGCCCTGCACCAATCCCGAGACCAGCAAGCATTACGACTGGCTCAGCGACAATCTGCTCTGCATGACCGTCTCGCACGAGCCTTCGATCTGGATCGGCGACCGGGGCACCTGGCAGTTCATGGTGAACACGTCGAAGGACACCTCCGACGAAGCGCTTGCCACCAAAGGGCTTCACAACCGCTTTCATCACGAAAACGAGCGCGGATATCCTCATTATTATGGGATCGTCTTCGGCGAAGACGGCGGGGACGCCGCCTGCTCCTCGCTCGAAATGACGCCTTCCTGCCACGGAGCGGCGGTGCGCTTTTGCTATCGGGAGGGGGCAAAGCACCACAGCGTGATCCTCGACAATCAGGTGGGCGATTCGGCGGGGACCTTCGGGGCCGACGGAAGCTTTGTGGCCTATTCCGATCACCGGAGCAACGGCTCTGGCCGTCTCTATGTCTACGGAAAATTCGATACAAAGCCGGTTGCCACGGCCTCGCGCGGCCGCTCCGCCATCGCGGTCTTCGACGCCGACGAGGTGAATCTCAAATTTGCGACCTCCTACATCGATTACGCGCAGGCCGAGCACAACTATGCCCTCGAGCTTGCCGGCAAGGATTTTGATGCGCTCTGCGCCGAGGCGGCCGACGCCTGGGACGGGATCTTCTCCCACATCACCGGCATCCGGGGCGCCCGGGAGGAGCAGGTGGAAAACATCTACGCCGGTCTCTACTACCTCTATAAATATCCCAACCTGATGTCTGAGAACCGGGGGAGCGCCGAGACGCCGGTCTGGCAGTACCGCAGCCCCTACAGCGGCAAGGTTGAGGACGGGCTTTTCTACATCAACAACGGCTTCTGGGACACCTACCGGACCGCTTGGGCGGGCTACAGCCTCTTCACGCCCGAAAAGCTGCCCGAGCTTCTCAACGGCTTTATCCGCCATTATCACGATCAGGGCTGGATCCCGCGCTGGTCGGCGCCGGGCGGCGTGAACTGCATGGTGGGCACCTCGAGCGACGTGATTTTCGCCGACGCCATGGTGAAGGGCTTTGCCTTTGACGACGTAGCGGCTTACCGCTCGGCCCTCAAGGACGGCGCGGTCTATCCCGCCGATCCCCGGAACGGCGGCCGCACCAAGATGGACCGTTCGGTCTTCCTCGGCTATACGCCCGGCTCGGGAGAGGATTTCTCCTGGTCGATCGAGGGCTACATCAACGACTACGGCATCTCCCGGATGGCCGCCATTCTGGCCGAGCGGACCTCCGATCCGGTCAAAAAGGAAGAATATCGGGCGGAGTACGAGTATTACCGCCATCGGGCGATGAACTACACCCTCCTCTTCTGCGACGGGGAAGGCGTCGAAAACAAGTGGTTCCGCGGAAGAGAGGCGGACGGCTCCTGGACGGTGCGGAACAACACCGACGGCCGCTTCGATCCGCTCTTCTGGGGCAACGACTTTACCGAGACCGACGCCTACAACATGACGGTCAGCGCAGTCTTTGACGGCCGCGGCCTTGCGAATCTCTACGGCGGTCCGAAGGCTATGGCGAAAAAGATCGATTCGATCTTTGAGACCAACGACATCTACCGCGGTTACGGCGCCGCGGACGAGCGGGGCGGCATCCATGAGCAGCGCGAGGCGCGCGAGGTCAAGCTCGGACGCTTCGGCATCTCCAACCAGCCCTCGCACCATATTCCGTATATGTACAACCACACCGACGAGCATTACAAGGCGCAGAAATATGTCCGTGACTGCACCAAGAGGCTCTTCGTCGGCTCCCGCTTCGGACAGGGCTACCCAGGGGACGAGGACAACGGCGAGATGTCCTGCTGGTATATCTTCTCCTGCCTCGGCTTCTATCCGCTCTCGATCGGCAGCGGGGAATACGCGATCGGCTCGCCCGCGTTCTCGGAGATCAACGTGAATTTCGGAAACCGCTCGCTCCGTATTCTGGCGCACAACAACAGCGACGAGAACGTCTACATTCAGAGCGCCTCGTTCAACGGCAAACCCCTGGACGCCTGCGTGATCTCGCACGAGGCCATCCGCGAGGGCGGCGTTCTCGAATTTGTCATGGGGCCCGCCCCCTCCGACTGGGCCAAGGGGAGCGCGCCTACGTCGCTGACGACCGGCGACGCGCCGGCGAAGCCCTGGCGCGACCTGACCGCACCCGACGCGCTCTTTGCGGTCACCGATTCCTTTACGGCCGCTCCGGTGGCGGCCGAGACGGTCTTTTCCAACGTGGGAACGATTCCCGCCGCCCTCGACAACACCTCCAAGACCGAGGCGGTCTTTGCGTTCGATAAGACGACGGTGCTCTTTTCTTCGCCCGAGGAAAAAGAGGTATCGGCCGTCACGCTGACTTCTCCCGCTGTGGAAAATACGACGATTGCCTCTTTCGAGGTCTACGGCGCCGCCGACAACGGGGAGTGGCAGCCTCTCGGCGCCTGGAAGAACCTCTCGTTCGAGTGGGCGCAGTATACGCGGCCCTTCCTTCTCAAAAATACCGGATCCTTCCGCCACTACAAGCTGGTCTTCGGCGGATGCCGCGCCTTGGCCGAGATCGAGCTTCTCGGGGAATAGACGCGCTCTTCGCACATGGCTTTGGCCCGCTGAGGCCCGGCTGCCGCGAATATGCCGGCAGTCGGAACGGAATATATCCGGGACACAACCGAAAACGGCCGCCTCCGTCTTTTCGCAGGACGGAGGCGGCCGTTTCGGCGCTTTGGTGCGGGAAAGAAAGTCAGGGGAAAGAAAAAGCGGGAAAATGAGGAAGGAAGACGAAGCCGTCGCTCTTTTTTCTCCCGGAAAAGGGGAAGCAGAGAGAGAGGGAGAGGGGGAGAAATGAGAGAGCCGTGAGCGGGCCAATGGATTTTCCTGCCGGCGGGAAAGCTATCGAAAATCGAGGCAAAGAGAAATGCCGCAAAGAGGATTGCTGCAAAGAGGATTGCTGCAAAGAGGAGCAGAACAAAATTTTTTACGAAAATCCCTTGACAAAAAAAGATATCCTGCTATAATAAAGCTGCTTGCTCGGAGGGCAGATCATTCGTCGGAAATGATTGGCCGGATAAGGCAACAGACTGAAACGTCTGTCACTTATCCGGCCTTTTTGTTTGGCTCTTCAGGATGGCAGGCAGTCAAAAAGTCATCGGAGGATTTGCGGCCGCAGCCGCAAAATCGAGAAAGATGTCGGGTGCGCTCGGGGTTACAAAACCATCCGGGCGCCGTTTTTTGTTTTAGGAGGTTTGCTATGAATTTTCTGACAGGGAAAATCCGGCCCCTGTATTTTAAGTATCTGACGGTGGCCTTCGGCAGTGCGCTGATCTCGTCGATCTACAGCGTCGTGGATATGGCTATGGCGGGGCAGTATCACGGGCCGGACGGGACGGCGGCATTGGCAGCGGTGAGCCCCATCTGGAACATACTGTACAGCCTGGGTCTTCTCATGGGGATCGGCGGCTCGGTTCTGTTTTCCGCTCTGCGGGGGGAGTCCGAGCAAAATCGGAAAAAATCCAACGAGTATTTTACGGCCGCGCTGATCGGCGTGGCGGGATTGGCGGCTGTCGTCTGGCTGGCGGTCATTTTTTTTTGACCGGGAGCTCCTTCTGCTCTTCGGCGCGGACGAAAGCCTGCTGCCGCTTGCCAGAGCGTATATTTTCCCCGTCAAATTTGTGGTGCCCAGCTTCCTTTTTACACAGTGGATGGCCGCCTTTCTGCGCAATGACGGAAACCCGGGCCTTGCGACCGGAGCGGTATTGTTTGGCGGAATCTTCAATGTGTTCGGGGACTATTTTTTTGTTTTTGTACTCGATATGGGAATCATGGGCGCCGGGCTTGCCACGGCTATAGGTTCTGTTTTTTCTTTACTGATAATGCTTACCCATTTTCGCAGCAAAAAGAATACGCTTCGCCTTGAAAAGCCTGCAAAGCTGTTTTCCATGCTGAAAACCATAAGCGTAACCGGATTTTCCACCTTTTTTATCGACGTGGCTATGGGGATCCTGACCGTGCTGTTCAACCGCCAGATCCTGAAATATCTGGGAACGGACGCGCTGTCGGTGTATGGCATCCTCATCAATATCAGCACCTTTGTTCAGTGCTGTGCCTATAGCATCGGGCAGGCGTCTCAGCCGATGATTTCGGCCAATCTCGGCGCCGGGAAGGGGGCCCGTATCGGCCGGATCCTGAAATATGCTTTGGGAACTGCTGCTGTGTTTGGGGTGATCTGGACTGCGCTTGCAGAGCTTACGCCGAACCTTTTTGTCCGGATTTTTATGACGCCTACGGAAGAAATTCTGAGAATCGCACCCAATATCATCCGAAGCTACGGCATTTCGTTTCTGCTGCTGCCGCTGAACGTTTTCTCCACGTATTATTTCCAGGCGCTGTTGAAGCCCGCCGTCTCTTTCTTGGTTTCGGTGTCCAGAGGGGCGCTTCTCAGCGGCATTTTGATTTATCTCCTGCCGGCCGTGGCAGGAGGCAGCGCCATCTGGTTTTCCATGCCGCTCGCCGAGGCAGCCGTTGCGGTTTTCGTTGTTGCGGCGATCGTAAAATACACAAAAAAGCTGCCTGACGAGAGCCGGGCGGCGCCATGACCGCCCGAAAGCGAAAACGCGGAAATCCGCGGGGAAAGGAGGCAGGGGCAAGCTTTTCGGAAATCTTTCCCTTGTGCTGGACCTTGTGCTATGTGTTCCCTCGTGCCGTATGCGTCTTTTCGGTCTCCGCGCTTTCTGCTTCCTGCCGCAGGAATTATTTTCGGAAAATCGCATACGGCACTAAAATTGCATACGGCATTCCCACAGAGCGCCCTTTAGGCTTCAGCCGCTAAGGGTCACCGTCAGGCGGTCGCCGGGGAAAAGGATGACGGGAGCGGAAAACAAAAGGGTCACGGTTCCCCCCTTTTTTTCACAGCGAAGGGCCGGACAAGAGGGGGCGCCCGAAAGAAAGCTTTCCGCTTTGAGAGCGCGTCCGTCCTTCGGCGCCGGGATACGCAGGGCCGAAAGCGAAATCCTTCCCGATCGGAGCGAAAGGGTGAACCGGTCCGGTTCGAACACGGCCGACGCCACGCCGGTCGCTGTGACGACCGGGTATTTTTCCGGCGCGTCGGAAGAAGAGGCGGAAGAGGGGGCAGTGCCGGAAAGGGGGGCAGTGCCGGAAAGGGGGAGAGCGCCGGAGTAAGGAATATCGGAGGCGGGCGGGGGAGCGGGATTTTCCGTTTTGTCTTTTCCGAAAGATGTGCCGGGAGGGGTGAGCGAGAGAAGCTCCGAGGCGGCGTCAAAAGAGGCGCCCGATGCGGCCAGAAGCGTCGCCCAGGAGGAGAGAGGCCGGGTGTAGCGGAAGCCGCATTCCCAGTGGTTGAAGAAATAGCCGAGCCGGGTCTGTCTCTCCTCTATCGTCTCGATCACTTCCCGGGCGCGCTCTCTCTGTCCGGCCGTCTCGAGGGCGGCGGCGAAGAGGTATTCGATGCCGGTCCAGCGGGCCTCCGCCTGACAGTTGAGATGGGTGTAGAGGGTGGAGGGCCTGCCGGGCGGGTCGGAGGAGTTGACAAGGCCGAGCCCTTTTTGGAAGTTGCTGAGAAAGATCGTGCCGAGCACAGCCTCAAAGCGGGAATCGGGCAGACTGCCCTCCAGACCGATCAGCCGGAGAAAGATTTCGCCGTCGAGCTGGTTGGTCATCAGACACTGGTCGCGCAGAGGCCCGTTCGGCAGATCGGCACTCGCCTGTCCCGGCCGGGAGGAGGCTGTCGCGCGTTCCTCTCCTTTTACTGTGGCCGGCGGGGCAGAAGAACTGTCCGGAGCGGGGACGAAGGCCCCTGTTTTTTCGTTCCTTTCGGGACAGACATGTTCCGGTTCGGCCGAAGGGCCGTCCGGCGAGGCGGTGGTCCAGAGATCGTAATAGCTTCCGTTGAAGAGTAAGCGCTCGACGCTGCTCCTTCCCTTTTCGCGGCAGGCGAGCCAGCGGCGGGCGGCCTCCGGCTCCTCCATCACCTGAGCCAGAAAGGCGGCGGCCTTCAGCGCCGAGAGCCAGAGAAAGGCGATATAGGAGGGAGTCCCCGAAAAATGCCAGGCGTCGTAGGTGTTGCTGGAGGTGTCTTTGTCGGGCAGGCCGTCATGATTGGCGTCGAGTGCCGCGGTCGCCTCCATGGCCGCCTTGACCGCGGGCCAGAGGGCTGCCAGCTGTTCCTTGTCCCCGTGCAGAAGATAGTCCCGCGCGGTGAGAAGCACGAATTGGGGATTCAGATCGACGCGGTGAAAGCCGTCGTCGACATGGTAAAGGTCGGGCGTGAAGAAGTGGGGGATGCGGCCGTCGCTGCGCGCGAAGGCGGCGGTCATCCGCATCTGCTCCTTCTGAAGCGCGGGAAAGAGGGCGGAAAGACCAAAAGAGGCATGATAGGTGATGTCGGTGGTGGCAAAGCCGCAGTAGCCGAGTCCTTCCCAGAGGCCGAAACGGCCGTCGGCCAGCCACCAGGAGTCTTTGACCAGCGTGGAAAGCTGGCTGGACCAGGCGTCGGGATAGGAGAGCGGAAGCGTGGTGTCATAGAGCGCGTCGGCAAAGCGGCCGGCTTCTCCGAAGATCTCGTCGAAGCGGGACGAAAGGGCACGGTTGACCTCGGCCGCATTTCGGTACAGATTCGCGTAATAATGGCCCAAAGGACGGCCGTCCGCCCCGATATGGTGAGGGAAATGCCAGGAGAAGAGAAAGGTGATCTCGGCGCGCGCACCGGGGGAGAGGGTGACGCTCTGGCAGAGGGCGGCGCCTCCGAAGGGCTTCTTTTTTCCCCTTGAGATATCGCGCACCTGCCGGCCGCAGGCCGACAAAAAGGCGCGCTTGTCCTCTATGCCCGCGGGAAAGCCCGGGTCCACCTCCCGAATCCGGTCAAGAAGGCTTTGGGCGAAGGCGTAGCCGGCAAGTGTGTCAAGCTTTTCGTCGAGCGCTTCTTCGCCGAGCGCGTCGAGTGTGCTTTCTTCGGGGAAGAAATCTTCGGGAAGGGCGGTGAGGACAAAGGGACGCGCCGCCCGGCCGGTCGGCTCTTCCCTCAGGACAGCGTGGGGCAGCCGCCCGGTTTTCAGAAAGGGAAACAGGAAGGATTCCTGCGAAATGCCGAAGCGCGAGTGGGCCACATATTCGTCGAGATAGGCGGTATAGTCCCCGACGACGGCAGAGGAGCTTCCGGGCCCCGAGACCGACAGCGCGATGCTGCCGTCGTCGGGCGCGCCGCCGTCCGATACGGGGTCGATCGAGAGAAGCGCGCCCTCCTTCTCACCATAAAGCGTGTGAACCTCGCCCCCCTTGTTGCAATAGGGCGTTTTGAGCTTGGCCGCCAGCGAGAGCGTAAGATCGGCTTCCGCGGTGTTTACCAGCGTAAAGACCACCGAAAAGGCGGGCGAGGCGGCGTCCCTTTCGCGGTGGGGAACAAAGGGAGCGATCCAGCGCGACGAAACGGCGCAGGGAAGGTCGCGGTCGTTGTAGACAAGCTCAGCCTTGGGAAAGCGGCCGTCAAAATCGACCGATTCGACCGGCTTCACGGCGGGAAACATGCGGTAGGTGAATTCCCCGGAGTCGGCGCGGAGGCCGAGCCGACGGAGAAGCGTCCGCCCCCCGGACTCCCGGGTTCGAAGATAGAAAGCGAGCGAGCCGGCATGACACTCGCCGTCGTCCGCCTGACTCTCCCAGCAGGGGGAGGCCCAGCGGGGCGTGTTGTAAATCTGCCACTCATGGAGCTCTCCGTCGGGATAGAGCTCGACCGAGCCGGTTCCGATGCCGCCGAGGGGAATTCCGGCGCGTTGGGGGACGCTTTCGTGGAATTTTGCCATAGCAATCTCCTTTTCTCTCTTATAATGTATAATGCGTTCGGCTTATTTCCGGAGTCCGGACGTGTTTTTTCGTCTTCGGAATCCGATTGCGGTTTTTGAAGGATTTCTCGGATTTTTTATTTTTGACAACAAAGGCCAGCGGGCCGTCCGGCTTCATCATAGCACAGGGAGGCATATTTTGCAAGAGGCGAAAAGGCGGGGAGGAACTCCTCCTGAACAGTATTGCATTTTCTATTGCTTTTCGCAATCACTTATGATAGAATACATCATAAACCTTTGTGTTACACAAATGCAAAGAGGGGAAAATTAAAAATGAAAAAATATTTTTCTGTTGGGGAAGCCGCAAAGGCCGCCCATACAACGAGCGAAACGCTGCGGCATTATGACCGTATCGGATTGGTGAAGCCGAGCAAAAAAGACGAATGGACAAGTTACCGCTATTATACCGAGCGGGACATTGTTCGTCTGAATACGGTGCGCGCTTTACAGCTTATGGACTTGCCTTTGCAGGAGATCAAAAAGGTTTTGGAATACGAGGATCTTGAGAAAATTGTGGACTTTTTAGAGCAAGCAGAAAGAAAGGCTGATGAAAAAATAGCCGCGCTCCAGTATAGTAAATCAAAAATTCAGTTGGCCAAAGCGGACTATAATAGGAAGCTGCGGATGCGCAAAACTCCTAATGGTATTTTTGTCCATGATTTTCCGGAGCGTGTTATTCTGCTGTCCGACACCTTAGAAGTGCCAACGCTTGATAATCTTTGGAATTATCTCGACCATTTCTATAAAAAAGTTACTCCGGCCTTAGAAGATCAGTTTACCTTTGAGGATCTGGCCGGCATTTACACCGAAAATGGATTGGCAAGACTCTTTGCGGTCTGCATTCGTTATGCGGATATAAGCGGATTGAAGGTATTGCCCAAAGGGAAATACCTGTGCGCGGAGTGTGCCGAAGAAAATCGGAAACAAGTATTAAACGAACTCATGCGTATAGCCCGGACAAAATATGGTGTCAATCCGACATTTACAGTACAGTTAATCGTCGTATCGGGCGTTTTGCACTGGAATTATGAAGTGCAGATTTACGTTGATCGAGAAATACAGTAAAACGAAGACATTTATATTCCGCTTATATTTTTTAAGGCGAACGTGCAATCTTTGAGATCGAAACTTCCTGCGGTCCGCGTTGCCAGCAAGAAAATCCGCGCTGCTATGCGGGCAAAGAACAACGCAGGCGAACATCTTGGTGGCCCGTCCTGTGGGCGGGTGAAAGGCATGGCAGACAAAAAAGCGGATTGTAAACGGGGAAGCCGCCGGGAAAGGAACGGTCGGACAGATCGAAAAGGCGGGCATGTATGAAAAGCCTTTTGGCCGCATATGCTCATACCGTGAAAGTGTGAAAAGGAGGGACGGCGGTGGAAATCCGGCGATTGGAGAAGACGATTTTTTACGACGGAATCGCTTTTTTGCGCTATCGTCTCGAATATCCCGCGGCGGCGGAAGGGGAGTTTCCCGACTTCGCCGAGGCCATGACAAAGAGCTACCGCGACTATATCGAGGGCGAGTACTTACATTCTCTCTGCGCGCTATACGACGCCGACACGACCCGCCGCAAACGCTTCCGGCATGAAATTGTGCAGGTTGTACAAAGGGCTTTCTTTCGTGAGGAGGGAAAGTTTGTTTCCGTGGCCTTCAGTGTGATTGAAAATAACTTTCACTTTCAATTCGGATGGACCTTCGACCGCGAGCAGGGTATCGTCATGGCCCTTCGAGATTTCGGGCTGAAACCCAAAGGTATGAAAAGGATGAATTTATTCTATCGCGAGGGCGGCCGTTATACGGTTTTTCGAAGAGACGGAACAGTTTTGAAAAAATTAGACGAAAAAGAAAAAAAGGATAAAAATTTCAAGGAAGAATCGTCTAAATCCGAAAAAAATCCGAGCGGGAAGCGCGGATAGCCGAAAAATAAAGGGAATCCGGCACCGCGTGGGGACTTGATTTTTTTCGGGCGGTGTGCTATAATAATAACCAATCCTGGAAGAAAACGGAGGCTTTCGGCAATCTGACGAAGGCTTTTTCGTCACTTCCTGATATCTTCGCCGTTCGGGGCGGGGAAAAGACACTCGATTTTCCCGGAAAGGAAGGTTCGATCCAGTGACCGGAGAATTTGGGGAAAAAATTCGGGCTGCCGAGGCCGAGGCGCTTTTGCAGGGAGAAAAAGCCCGTGCCGAGGCCGAAGCGCTCGTGAGCGAGGCCAGGGAAGAGGGCGAGCGCCGTCTTGTCCGCGCCGAAGGAG
>CALXKW010000019.1 GCA_944389045.1 uncultured Clostridia bacterium
AGAGATTGTCGATATAGAGCATCGACCTTTTGTTCTTTACCTTCGGGAAAACCGGAAGCTTTCCGGCAAGCCTTGCCAGCTCGGGATAGTTTCCCTTGCTGCCCCTCCCGTATATCATCGGGGGCCGGAGGATAACCACCTTGAAGCCCTCGTCCGCCAGAGCGGAGATTTTCCGGTCGGCCTGCCATTTGGAATCCCCGTAGAAATTCAGCGGCTTAGGAAGCGTCTCGGCGGTGATCTTCGCTTCCCCGCAGCCGGAATAGACGATCATGGAGGACATGAAAATAAACTGCTTCACTCCAGACGCCTTGGCCTTTGCGGCCGCGGCCACCGAAAGATCGGTATTGACCCGGTAATAGCGCGCTTTTTCCTCCTCGCTCACCTTTCCCACATCGGCGTGGGCGATTCCCGCGACGTGATAGACCACGTCGTAGCCCGAAAAATCCCAGCTCTTCCAGGTCTTTTCCCTCATATCGAGCGTATCCACAGAATAGGCCTCCGGCTGTCTCATCAGCCACTTTTCCACCGATACGCCTATGTAGCTGTCGGCGCCCGTAATCAAAATTCTCTTCACAAAAGGAACCTTCCTTTTCGCTTTTTCGACGCGCTTTGCCGCTTTCCCGCGTTCCCCTCCCGGCGCGCGGCGGCCGCGCCTTACCGACCGTCCTCTTCTTTCTTTGCCGGGTCGGAGGACTCCGCGGCCGGGGCGGACAGTACCGCTGCGGCGGGAGGCTCCGTGTCGGCCGCGGCGGCACGCTTCATCTCTCCCGTGCCACCCTCGACGACGCCGTCGTGCTTCAGGACCGACACGACCGTGCCGAAAAAGCATTTCAGATCAAAGACAAAACCGATCTTGTCGGCATACTCCCCGTCAAGGCGCGCCTTGTCCTCGATCTCAAGCTCATCCCGCCCGTTGATCTGCGCCCAGCCGGTGAGGCCGGGTCTTAAGTCATTGGCGCCGTATTTCTCCCGCTCCGCGATCAGATCGTCCTGATTCCACAGCGCGGGACGCGGCCCGATGATCGAAAGCTTTCCGGTAAAGATCTGATAGATCTGCGGAAGTTCGTCAAGACTGGTCTTCCGCAAAAAACGGCCCACCCGCGTGATATACTGCTCGGGATTTTCGAGCAGATGGGTGGGAACATCGTGCGGAGTACACATCTTCATAGACCGATATTTTACCAGATAAAAATAAGTAAGCTCTCCGTTTTTCTTCCGTCCGACCCGCTTCTGCCGAAAAAAAACCGGACCGGGGTCGTCGAGCTTGATCGCGGCGGCGATCACCGCCATCGGAAGAAGAAGCAAAAGAATGCCGAGCGCCGAAAGAATCAGGTCAAGCAGGCGCTTAATGAATTTTCTATACATCAGCCGAAACACTCCTCCAAACCTTGCAGACGGTTCTAACGATTTGTTCTAATGATTTTTCTGCTCAAATTCCGCCGTAAGCTTCCTTTTCTGTCGTTTTTTACGGTCTTGCTTTTTCACACTCGCTTTTTACCGCTTTTTTCACGATTTCGCCGCTTTCGACCGTCGCAAGACTTTCGACCACCGCATCCTTGGTCACCATGGCGGCGGAATCGACATGTGCGTAGGCCTGTATCTCGGCCCCGTAATCGACAATCGCCCCGGTGGCCAAAATGCAGCCGTCCTGAATCCGGGCGTTGGCGTTGACCATCACCTGGGCCAGCAGAACGCAACCTTCGCCGATCGTCGCGCTGGGCGATACCGTGGCGTCCGGATGGATCAGCCGCGGAAGAAGAAAGCCGGCCGCCCGCAAAAGCTCCATGTAACGGCGGCGAACCTCGTTGTCCCCGATGGCGACAAACGCCATCGGATATTCATCCAGAAATTTCCTATAATCGCTGCATTTGCCGAGAATCTCGCTTCCCTCGGCCGCATCGTCGAGAAAGGAAATTTTCTGAAAAACGCCGAGCTTCTGCGCCGTCTCCCGCACGCCCTGCCCGTGACTTCCGGCGCCGAGAATCAAAAGATTCATCCCGCGGCCCGCCGGACGGGGCGTGAAATCCTCGTATATGACGCGGATCTTGCCAAGATCCGCCTTGATATAGCCCGCAAACCGGCGGCGCAGCAAACCCGCTTCGACGCCGGTCAGTGCCGCCACCGTCTCAAGGTTCAAAGAAGACTCCAAAGCCCGCCGGATAAAGGTGGAACGCAGCGCCTCGGGATGGATCTTCCCGAGACCGGCCCGCGCCGTGATTTTCCGGCAGAGATTGACGGCCAGAAGAGACTTTTCGAGCGGCGTTTCGCTTTCGGTGAGAAGGTAAAACGTACGCTCCGCATTCGGATTGCGGACAAGAAGCGTTTTCATAAAGTCGGGAAGCGGAATCGTTCGCCGGGCGCAGGCGACAATCCTGCCGCGCTCGCCGGCCTTGTCGGGCATGCTCCGCGAAACCGTCAAACCGCCGTCCTGAAAATCGGAATAGCGCAGCGCAGCAAGTTCTTCCAGGGATATCCCCATGTACAGACAGGAAAGATAGCCGAGCGAGGCGCCGCCCCCATAGGCAAGAAGCGCCGCTTCGACCGGTTTGACGATTTCCTCCGGAAGAGGATCGGCGAAGCGCACCCTGTATCGTTTTTTGTTTATGTTTTCGGAGGTGATTTCGGGGTTCATCGAAGCAAGCGAGGACTTCATCATGCGCTCTGCCGTCTCGCCGCTGTCGGTCATCATGCCGCGCAAAAGCTCCGAACGCTTTTTTTCGGCTTCCTCTTTGCTGTAGGCGTAGACATAGCCGTATATCGTTTTCCCGTTTTCGTCCCTGCCCTTGATATACCGCGCTTCCCAGCGTCCGTCCGCACGAAATCTCACGTTCGGTCCTGTCCGCATCGGCCCGCCCCCTTCCTCGATTCGGCCATCCGAGCGTGTCATGAAGTTCCCAACTTCATGACACGTTTTGCCTTTATGTTTCTGTTTATTGTACCATAGTATTCTCCGGCTGTCAATATATCTCGCGGAAAATCCCGCAATTACGATATACGGAAAGGACGTAATTATCTGTAATAAGGGCTTATTGAGCCCTGCAAAGAGAGATGCCAACGCAATCCTTCCGTATTTTAGAAAAGAAAGCCCGTCCTTTTATGGTCAGAATATGGTCTTTATAGAATCCTTCCTGCCCTGTTCTGAAAGGGCTTTTCAGCGCTTTCTCCTACAAGGAATTTTCGTAGATCCAGGACATACTCTTTTCAAATTTATGGTCAGAAATCTGGTCTTTTCTTAAGCATTATAATGTAGGAAAATTTCGTGTCATGAAGTTGGGAACTCCATGACACGTTTTGCCTTTTTCGAACTTTTCTTTTTCTTTATTTAAATGAAAAAGGACGGAGAAGTCCAAGTCTTCTCCGCCCTATGAGCGCGGTCGCGCAACAATCGCATGACACGGCCAATGTCAAGCATATGGAAAGACAAGAACATTTTAGGAGTTAACGGTCCGGTCTTTCGCCTTTATTCTTCTCGACCGCCTCCCCCCGCCTCCTGATCTGCCCCGGCCCGATCGGGCCATGTCGCTTTCTTATCTTTATCGGCAAACAAAAAAGTTTTCTCCGGAACAATTCAAACCAATGCGGCGATCGCCCTTTTACAAAAGGGCATCCCGTTGCCGTGAATCGGGTTATACGTTCTTCGATTCGTTTTCTTCCGCCGGCGTTTTTGCCGCCGCATCGCCGGCCGATAGGAGCAGAACAGGAGCGATTCCCCGGGCCTTTGCCTCCTCCTCGCGAATATACAGCCACTGTTGTGGCCCCGTATCGCGCATCAAAAGATCGCAGTGCCTGAATTTAGTGAGATACAACAGAATCCAATGCAGATCCCCCACACACCCGCCGAGATGAATCGCAAAGACTACGCCGGCAAGAATCGAGTACAGCGGCGAAACAAAATACAAACCGATCGTCAGTCCGCCGAAAATCACGCTGAAAACCGCAAAGGGCATGATCAGCGCGGCGAAAGAGGCTCTTCTCCGAACATAAAGATCGGGAACGCCGCAGAATGCGACGGTCAAAGAAAGGCCGTATTTCAACTTCCCGCCCGTAAAGCACTTGTAGGTAATACCATGCGTAAGCTCGTGCAGAAAGATATATGAGAGAAGGACCGCGCAGGTTACAAGCATCGGCGCCCCGCCGATCCTCCCCCATTCTTCTATGATGTTGTAGCCGCTGGCAAAATAGGCGATCACACAGAGAAGCGGTACTAAAAGAAGAAAGGGTACAAAGGATAAAAGGGAGTATGCCAGAATCAGCTTTTTATCGCCACTGGCGTCAACATGCTTTATCAGAAGGTAATTCGCGGGAAGCTCTCTTTCAAAATTTCTGTTTTTGTCCATACCTTCCCCCATGCGATTGTTTTTGTAAATTTTATTTCCAGACCGCTTGATATCGCATCGTTTTCTTTCAAATTTTTTTCTTTCTCATAAAGAGGCAAAGCCAGTAGAGCTTGGCGGGCCCCTCTATTCAAATACCAGCTCGCCGTTTTCTTCCGCGACCGCGGAGCGAAACGTCATGCTTCCCCCGTAGCCGCCCATTCCGCGAAAGCCCGTGAAAACAAGCCTTCCCTTCCATTCGGCGCACTTGGGAACGGTCGCGCAGGGGATGACCGGATTTTTCGGCACGCGCCAGCCGGAAAACGGCCGTTCGGATACCAAATAATGCGCCCGGCCATGAAGGCTGTATATAAGGTAATACCGGTTCCGATACTTAAAATAATCGGGGCATTCGGGCTCCGTATCGTCGGCGGAAATGTACAAAGGCTCCCCCGCGTCCTCCCAGGTCTCCATATTCTCCGACACAAAATGGGCCAGACAGCCTTTGTTTTCACCGGAAAGCCCGGTCGTCAGCAGCATATGGTAAAGTCCGTCCTCCCCGAAGATCACCTTGGGATCCCGGGCGCTCGCGGCGTTATAGCGGTCGGACACGGTAAAACCGAAGGTTTTATCCTTTTCAAAATGATAGCCATCGGCCGAAACGCTCCGCTGAATCGGCGCGGGCCTTCCGTCCCCTTTCCGCACGGTGTAATAAAGGTATTCCGTCTTGCCGCTTCTGATCCAGGAGCCCGTACAGATCGAGCCCTCGTCCGGCTCCGTGATCTCGACCGCCATCGGATGAATGCGCCATTCGTTAAAATCCGAAGTCGAGATATGCTCCCATTGATGCGCACCAAGTCCCCATTTGCTCCCGTGATGATGGCGGTCCTTCAGATAAAGGACATGGTACTCTCCGTCCCGCAAATACGGCATACAGTCTCCGACAAACACGCCGTCCCCCGGATACCAGCCCTCCGCTCCCCGAAAGGTCGAAAGAACGGCGGGCTCGTTTTTTGCTTTTTCGGCATACTCGCCGATTTCGATCTCCACGGCGGAACAAATCTTTTCGCCGGCGTCAAACAGACGCCTTCCCTTCGGCCACTCTTCATCGGTCAGCCTGCCGTTGATATAGAGCTCTATTCTGTGAGGCATCAGAATAATATCCACCCTATCTCCGGTGCGCACCTCTCCCGTAAGCATAAGCGGATTCCGGTTGTAATCGTACGGAATCCCGCAGGACAGCATACCGTCAAAGGCCTGAAATTCAAAGGTCTTTCTGCCGCCCTTATGCGAAATCCCGTAGCAGGGCATCTCACTCAGACAAAACGATATTTTCAGATTCTCCATAACCCGATCTCCTCTCATTTCTCATATGGAATACAGCTCCCAAAGCCGTCCGCGTATCGGAGCCTGCCAACGCAAAGCGCGGAGAAGAGCGCCGCGCCCGTCGCCGCCTCTTCCCGGATTCGGCTCACCACGACCGGCATTCCGAAGGTTTCGGCCAACACCCTCTGCCAAACTTCATTTTTCCGCACCGCGCCGCCCGATGCCACAATCTGTTTTTTCTCCGTGCCCAACTCGCGGTAAAGCCCGTAGAGCTCGGAACATACCCCTTTTATCACGCCCAGAATCAGGGCCGAGGGAGTAAAGTTCTGTGCCCCGATCCCTTCAACCCGGCCGCGGCGGTCCGGCTCGGCTCTCGTCCCGCAAAAGGCGGTATCGACCGTAAGCGGCTCTTCCCGATTTTCGTATGCCTTTCGGGCGAGTTTGTTCATGATGTCATACTGGGGCTCGTCTTTTTGGCCCGCGCCTACGGCGTAAGCCCGGAAAAAGCGCTCGAGCAGAGCGTACGCCGAACCGCCGCAGAGCGCGGAGCCGCTGGCGATGTACCGCCCTTCCACAAGCGGCCGAAGCTCGACTGTACCGCCGGGAAGGTCGGGACCGCTTATCGCGGACACCTGAGCGCCCGTACCGATATTCACAAGAAGACTGTCGCTGTGTTCTCTGACAGCTCCCAAAAAAGCGGCCTGATTGTCGCCGATGGCGACCGCCACGGGAATCGAGCGCCATTTCCCGACCGTTACGCTGCGCGATGTCACCTCGGGCAGAAACTCTTCTTCAATGCCGAGAAGCGCGAGCTTCTCGTACCGAAAGCCGCCTTTTTTCAGGTCGAAAAAGCCAAAGCTTGCGGCAACCGAGGCGGAGCAGAGCGGCTTTTTTCTGCCGCAGAGGCGCATACCGAAAAGATCCATGATACTGCAAAAGCCAGCCGCATCGCCCGGAACAAGCCGTTCTTTTCGATTATAGAAATGCGTCGCCATGCCGTATCCGGAGGCGATGTCCTCCCCCGTGACCCGTTTGATCTCCCCGCGGCAGCTCACGCCGCTTTCCAAAAACCGGTCCGCCCGCTTATCCTGCCAATTCATAAGATTCGAGACCGGCTTTCCGTCTCCGTCGATATATGCAATGCCGTGCATCTGCCCGGTTATCCCGATGCAGACAATGTTGGAATGGCTTTTTTCAATACGGTCGAGCAGCCCCTCCGCCTTTGCCAGCAGGATCGACACGTCCTGCTCCGAAGCGAAGCCATCCTCCGTTTCTTTAGATGCACCATGGGGAATCGTATACGCCTCCAGCTGTTTTCCGCTGTCAAGCTCCACTACGGCGGCGCTGACGGTGGTGGTTCCGATATCCACACCTACGGCAAGCGCCCGGCCCGACGGCACGGACTCCCCGGCTTTATGAAGAACGCAGCCGGGCTTTGTTGTCTTGGGATGTCTCTTTTTCATTTCCCTGTCCGCCTCCTCGTATCCGCGGCGCGGCTGGTTTTTTATGCAAAACTACCGCACGGCTTCGTTCTGCGGTTTGCTGTTTTCCAAACCAAAGCAAGCGCCGGATGATTCGGCCGGTTTGCTCGCTTCTATAATACAGAATCTTTGCCTGTCGCCTGCCGCAGGGACCAAATCGCACGGATTCTCGGCCCACACCGCCTCTGCGACTACATCAGACTGAAGATCGACAAAGCCCGCGGTATGCAGATCCTCCAACAGATACTCTTCCACCATGCCGCGTTCGATCCCCACGCTCTTGGCAAGCTCAAAGCTGCGGCTGTCTTTTTCGATATAATTTCCCTTGATCACGATTTTCCCGCCGGGCTTTAAAATCCGATACAATTCGCTTGCCACCCTTTTCGCGTCCGGAATATTTCCAAAACCGGCATAGGATGTCACAGCGTCAAATGCATTGTCCTTGAAAGCCAAATACCTTCCGTCCGTGGCGATATAAAAAAGATTGCTTCGCGAAGCGTTCCTTCTATACCTGGTCGCCATCAGGGTAAATTCATTGATATCGGTACATACAATATCGGTAATTTTATCATTCTCGGCGTCAAGGAGCATCTGGAGCATCGTACCCGCACCGGTGGCCAGATCGCATACCCTCCCCGAAAGAGACGCCAATACCTTCCTCATAGATTCGTCCTGCTTCCGGAAGGCGCGAATGGTCTCTTCATTAAAAAAGGATAAGTAATGCTCTTCGGCTTTTTTATATCCGGCTTCGGTTTCCTCATTGAAAAGGGAGCTGAGCTCCTCCGGAATCTCGCCTCTATACAGATATTCCTGCTCGCCGGACAGCCGGGACGAAAGGAGATTATAAACCCCGTGTCGACAGGAATATTGCGTTCCGCATTTGGTGCACAGCAAAGCATCATTCAAACTGCATTGGCACTCCGGGCACACGATGATATCTCTTATATTCCGCATTCTAATTCACCTCAATTCGAACAAAAATCCATACAGTAAAGTCACAGTGGCGGTTATCTCTCCGAATACAAATTCCGGCTCCTGCCCGCCGCCAAGGAAAAACATTGGAACAGAAGACCTCTCACTCCTCCCTAACGCTTATTCTTTCAAGCCGCATCCGAATGAAGCTTCAGGGAACATACAGAATTGCACGATAACGGCTATCATTCTATTAAGCATTGTAGCACAAATCCGTTGCGATTACAAGATCTTTCCATACTCTATTCGGCGGTCAATTATTTTTCGCCAATGTCTCGGAAAGAAGGAAATCGTGAGCCGAATGTGGAGATAAGGCGGATGACAGCAGTCTTGAGCGGAACAGGTATAAACAGAAAAAATACCGCGAGATGCATCGCGGTATTTTTATACGGATATGTTCAGAAAATGACCCCGTCGTCATACTCGACCTCTAACGGCGCGGTTCTCTTGGGCCTCGTCTGCATCCTGTATACGTCGGAGCCGGGTCGGGTCATGGCGCACATCGCCTCGAGAACATGCAGGGCGACGTCTTGGTTTGCGCGGAAATCTCCCGATTTTCCGAGAATACACGCCGCCATATTGGCAACGCCGATCCCCCGGCTGTTCTCGGAAAATCCATGAGAGAGCGGCACCTCCTCAAAGCCCTTGCCGGGAGCGGCAAGCCTGACGGGACCGCCGAAGCCGTTCGGATCGGGCACTTCTATAGAGCCCTCTGTGCCGTAGAGCTCCATATTCGGCATCGAATGCGCCCACACGTCGAAGCTGGTGGTGATGTGGACGACGGCCCCGCACACAAAGCGCAGCAGTCCGCAGACATGCGTCTGTACTTCCACTGCAACCTCCTCGCCGTACCGCGGCTGTGAGGTTATCGTTCTTGTTTCGAAGCCGCGGCCATTCATCGTTGCGATCTCAGAAACCGGGCCGAGCAGATTCACAAGCGCGGTCAGATAATACGGACCCATATCAAACATGGGGCCTGCCCCTTTTTTATAATAGAACGCGGGATTCGGGTGCCAGCTTTCATGCCCGTGACAGAGCATAAAGGCGTTTCCGCCTACCGGACGCCCGATTTTGCCCTCGTCGATCAGCCTGCGGCAGGTTTGTATCCCCGCCCCCATGAAAGTATCCGGAGCGCATCCGAGCAGCAGTCCCTTTTCTTTTGCTATGCGGCAGAGCTCCGCGCCTTCCTCAAAGGTTATGGAGAGCGGCTTTTCACAGTACACATGCTTACCGGCGAGAAGTGCCTGTTTATTGATCGAGTAATGCGAAAGCGGCGTGGTCAAATTGAGTATTGCCTGGATGTCCCGGCAGCCGAGCATTTCGTCAAGTGTCATGATACGCGGAATGCCGTACTTTTCCGCCGCCGCTATTGCATTCTCTTCTATAAGATCCGCGCACGCGAAGACCTTCACGCTCCCGCCGAATATTCCGGTCAGATTGGCAAAATAGATGCCGCTTATGTTCCCGCAGCCGACCACGCCGACGTTTATTTTTTCCATAGCCGAAGCACTCCTTTTCTGTAATAAAAGCTGTATATACCGCCGGTCTTTATACCGATTATCTGGCCGCCCATACAAAACCGCGCCGTATGGCTTCTCTTGCCTGCGGAATATCCCACACCGCCGCGACATGTCCTATGCTGATATAATAGACTTTGCCCTTGCCCCAATATTTTGTATAGATGACCGGCATCGTAACAACCCCGTTCGCGCTGTTGGGATTGAAATCGGCAATTTCGAAACGGGTCGTGGCAAGCACATTCACGCATGGGTCATAATGGATGTAGTATTGCTCGCTCGTGAGCGTAAAATCGGAAATGCCCTCCGTAAGCGAAGAAGCCGAAGAATGGTTAAAATTCACCGTGTAGGGGATTCCCGCGTTTCCGGGATGAGCCACCCACTGGGCTCCGGTCATAAACTGCCATTCGGTGCTTTCTCGGAACGAATCGCACATTCCTCCGTGACAACCGGCAATTCCGACGCCGGAAGCGACCGCGTCACAGACATTTTTCACCGCCGCATCGCCGATCGTACCCATCGTCCAATGCGGAACGATCAGATCGAGGGATTTCAGATACGAGGCGTTTTCAAAGGCTTCCAGGGAATACGATACCTCTGCTTCAAACCCGTTTTCCGACAGAATCTTTGTAAACACCTCCGCCGTTTGCCTCGGTTCATGTCCCTCCCAGCCGCCGGCCACGATAAGCGCCTTTTTCATAACAAATCACCCTTCCTTTCCAACCATTTCGGTATCCGGTTTCAGGATACCAGAAAAAACTTGCTTTTACAAGAGAAAAATAGTATAATAAAGGAAGATTTTTGGCATATGCAAAGGAGTACGGACCTTATGCTGTACGAAGCCAACCATGCCGGACTTCATACCTCATTTGAATACAGCCTCTCCGAGAATCTGAACTTTCCGCTTCATATACACAGAAGCTTTGAATTTATCGTGATCAGGCGCGGATTGCTTAAGCTCACGCTTGACAACGATATTTATACGCTTTCCCCGGGAGAGGGCGCGCTGATCTTTCCCTATCAGCGGCACGCCTATACGAGCGAGGCGGAAAATCAATTATATCTCTGCATCTTTTCCCCCGACCTTGCCGGAGGGCTTCAGAAGGAATTAAAGGGCTTTCTGCCCGAGCGCGCGGTTTTTCGCGTGGACCTTGCCCGATTTGAGGATACCTACGACAACGCGTGCATGCAGAAATCGATCGTCTACTACATCTGCGGCAGATTGCTGCAGTCATGCAGACTGATTCCCCGCGAACGCTTCAACGACAGCGGAGAGCTCATCGAGCGGATCCTGCGGAAAATAGATGAAAGTTATGAAAGCGAGTGTACGCTCTCGCTTATCTCGAAAGAACTGAATTACGACTATACCTACCTTTCAAAATACTTTCGAAAAATGACCGGCATGTCGTTTCCCTATTATCTGAATCTCTGCCGGATCGCCCTCGCGTGCCGCTTCATTTCCGAGGGAAACTGTCCCCTCAGCGAGGCCGCCTTCCGCGTCGGATACGCCTCGATACGCAGCTTCAACGAAAACTTCAAGAAGATCACCGGAAAGACGCCCTCGCACTATCGAAAAGAGCACTCCGGCAAAGGTTTCGATTCACCGCGTTCCGTATAGACTTTTTTCAGTAAAAAAAGCCCCGCACGGGGCGGGGCAAGATGCGATAGCGATTTACTTTGCATATTCTTGTGCATATTTTGCTGTTCTCTGACCACGGCTGCGCACCGATGCGGCCCTCTCCGGTATCTTCTCTGTTTTGACGCATGACCCGTTATTTTTGGGGAAAATTCACATAAAACGATCCAACGGACGAACTTAATGAAGGATTATAGGCAGATACCATCACAAGATAGGGGACACCCGCCTCAAACGTTTTGGTGATCTGTGAATCTCTGTCATTCGCGCCATCTATGTCGTCATTGTACAAATTATTATAGCCCTTTGTTGAATCCGGCGAGTCAATGGAGGCAGAGCGAATAACATCGGTCGAGCGAGGGTCGATTATATACAAATAGGTATCCACCTCCGAATCCACATGCATGGTCAAGTCTCTTGTTGTAGACTAGGTATAAGTCAAAAGCCTGACATTATTTTGGGAAAAGTTCTATGTCAATCCCATGGTGTAATCATTTAAATCGTATATATCCTCGTATGAATTTACGGAAGGCGCGGGCATATGCCAAGCAGAACTATAGATTTTTTATTCTCTGAATAATTGCCGAGGTAGTAATGTCTCTTTGTCTTTTAAAGAAAACTAACTCTGTATTGTTTCTTGCTATCACATCCATTTCCGGTATTTTCTTATAGCGATATTCCTCTTCTTTTACGATAACATTTGGTTTAAATAGATCGATTAAGCGCCCTGGTGTATCTTCTTGAAACATTATAACAAAATCTACGCATTGCAGAGCAGTAAGCATCTCCAATCTTGCCATTTCATCAATGATTGGACGGCCCTTTCCCTTTTGTCGTTCGATAGATTTGTCTGAATTTACCGCGACAAGTAACAAGTCTCCCTGTTGTTTTGCGAATTTCAACAGTTGAAGATGACCTATATGAAATAAATCAAAGCATCCGTTTACCATGATAATTTTATGCTCATGAGAAATATTTCGAAAAAAAAACGCCATTTTTTCCGGGTTATCGATAACTTTTTCCATCTAACTTAACCTATCATTTCATAATTATTTAATACCGCACATAAGGACTCATATGTAGCATAGCCGGTTGAATTTTTATCTTTTATAGCAATTGAAGCAGTAATATTTCCAAGTAACGCTGATTTTTCCGGACTGTATCGCGAAAATAGTCCAATTACAATGCCAACAGTTGACGCATCTCCGGCACCACAGCTGTTTATATCGTGTTCGACTGCAAGCGGGCGCACCTGATAGAACTTGCGATTCGAAGCGAAAACTTTAACTCCTTCTTCCGCACAGGTTACAAATAAAGAGCGAAAGGTTCCAAAATGCTTGTCTAGTAATGTCCCCCATATTTCATCATTTATCTCGGTCAAACCACCAACAGTCTTGCTAAATTCCTCCCGATTGCATTTTAAATACATTCCCGGATACTTATTAACATATTTTCGAGAATCTACAAGAAAAAGCTTTTCCGGATATTTTGACACCAATTTCTGAAGGTGTTGTCGGACAGCATCAGTAAATATACCGTAATTGTTATTGTCGAACTGCTCCACCAGAACAAGAGCATCCACTTCGTTTATAATCCGGTCGAGAATATCACTTACTTTTCTTTCTATTAATGCATCTGTTTTGACAAATTTGTGTGTTATAATCTCATTCAGGGCATTTTTTTCGTTTTGCTGAATTCGGAAAGGCCGAATACAAGAGTGTGTTTCCCTCCCTTCGATCGGAAGCAGGTTATCAATATCGGCATTTAAATTGCGAAGTGCTTTTCTAAGCTCAAATCCAACCCCATCGTTCCCGATGATGCCTACACACTTAACCTTTACACCCATCTTAATAAAATTTTTTGCCACATTACCGGCGCCGCCGGGAAAATACTCAATTTGAGATAGACCGAAAGAAACATCCTCATTATAATCCATTTTTTTATCATAAGTCGTGTCCATATACCAATACTGATCCAGACAGTAATCGCCTATCACCGCGACCCGTAGCGTCCCTATGTTTTTTTGCAGTTCCTTTAGCTTAAAAAGCATATTTTCCTCCTAAATAAAGAGTCAAATATAAAAAGTTAGATAATCATTCTGACTATCCTTGTAGGTGATAATATCCTCTTTGAACTCAATAATACCCAAAAGTGCTTTTTCTAATAGAGAAAAAACTTTCTGATAATCAATATCTGATATAGCCGTCTTAGGAACAATACTAATATTTTTTCTTAAAACTCGATAGCCCAATTGTGTTCTTCCATCAAAGGACACAGCAGAACCACTGCCCCACAGCGTCATAGATGGCACTCCAAAAAAAGATGCAATATGTCCGGCTGAACTATCGACACCGACAACAAAATCCAACTGTGAAATCAGATAAGCGTAGGCAGGAATAGAAATACTGCGGATACCCAACTCCGCCAAAGATTTATCATAACTGTCTGAATTCAGAACAATGAGATTAATCCCGTGATCCCGACAAACTTTCACGAATCCTAAAACATTTTGCGGATTCCATTTTCGATCGCGCCGTATATCCCAGTAATTAGACTCTTCGTCCAACAAAAAACCGGTAAAATACTGTAAACCCACATTCTTCGAAAAATCGCTTAGCAGACTTTTTATATAGGATCTCTCCTCTTTCTTCAACCTTTCATTAATTTCTGCCTGTAAAACACTATTGTGTTTATAAAAATCAAATTTTTTATCACCCAACAGATAGTTTTTATAATACATCGCCATATGCTCACAACTTTGCGAATCTAAATCAAAAATTTTATTGATTCTTTCAATTTCATAGACAAAATAAAGCCAGAAATAGTCATTATAATCTCTTAGTTCCAAAATCTTTACTTCTTTGAAACAAAGTTGAACCATTTCAAGAAATGTAGAATTAATAAAATTATTATATTTATCTTTATTAGCTACATAAACCGTCTTATTTTTTTCCTTTATATATTCATAAATCACAGAATAATTGATGAAGAAATCCCCGATGCCGCCAAACAGAAGAACCACATCAGTGGGTTTTCTTTTGTTGCTTCTCTTTTGAGAGAATTTCATGAATAGTCGGTTATTTACAATAATTTCTTTCTCAAAATACAGGTATTTTTTGAGATGATCCAACATAATTTTTCCAACATTAGTGGAATATGCCAATGTTTTTTGATTATCTTTATCTATTTGTCCATCCGGAACCCAGAAAAAATACAGATAATGTGCTAAAAAAGAATATGGCTTTTGTTTCTTTTCGCTAACATATATATAAGCCGAAGAAGCGTCTGACGAAAATAATCGATCTAAATCGATTTCATAATAATCCAAAACATAGGTTTGATTGTTCTGAAATAATTCGCAGTCATCACTTTTAAGAAGAAGAACGGTGTTATTATATTTATAAACACTTTGAATAACTTCAATCTCATCTTCTTCTTTATAGGAAATAAAGAAATGACTACCTAACTTTAAGGTATTCGTAATCATTTTTAGATTTTGTAAAGAATACATATTATAAAGCGTACCCATGCGATAGTATCCTCCTACTCCTTATAATTTTCAGACTGTTTTTCAAACATTTCCCTATATAATCCCTTTTTTTTCATCAAGGTCTCGTGATCGCCCATTTCCGCTACTGTTCCGTCCTGTATCAAGTAAATCCGGTCAACATTTCGAATGGTGGACAAACGATGGGCAATCACCACAACAGTGGTATCATGAAACTCGTCCATCAACACTTTATTGACATCATACTCTGTCAAAGGGGAGAGCGAGGAAGAGGGCTCATCGAGAATCAGCAGATTGAATTTTTTTATAAACAGTCGGCTCAGAGCAAGAAGCTGGGTCTGCCCACCGGATAGCTCCAATCCCTCCTGGCAAAATTCCTTCGTCATTTCAAGCTCCAAATCGTTTCCTAACGACAAACCAGTTTTTTTCATTGCCTGCTGAACACAGCCGTCTTCTACAGAATCAGAATCCTGACAATAAAGCAACATATTTTCTCTTATGCTTTCTGCATAAACATGACTTTGCTGAAATGCCACACCGACATGACTCCGAAAATTCTGTAGGTTCAAGTGATCCAGTTCTTCTCCGTCCACTAAAATTTTTCCAGAGGTTACATCATATAGGTGTAGAAGCAGTTTTACCAGCGTGGTCTTCCCCGCCCCATTTTGTCCTACAATCGCAATCTTTTGACCGGGCTTCGCCTCCAGATTCAAATTTTTTATCACATAGGGGGAATCTGCTCCATAGCGGAAACAGACATTTTTAAATAAAATATGATAAGGGCGAAAGTACTGCTTTCCAGGTTCTGAAAGTGCTTCCCGTTCAATCCTATTTGTGGACTGCATAAAATTTCGTGCTTTATCGGTATAAAGCTGCATTTTTTTCAGTTCGATCAGCTCGTCAGCAAAACCGCCAATCCCTGAGCGGAGCATCTCAAATGCCGCCAGCGTAGCAGAAAATTCTCCGATCGTCAGATTATTTCCCATCACCCGATATATTAAATAAACAGTAACACCGGCTTGAAACAGAATCGAAAGACCCATGCGAAGCGCGTTTAATAAAAATATCTTTTTCCGATATTGATTTACAACTCCAATGCTCTTTTCGGTGCAGGAATCATAGCGGCAAAAAAGCAACTTGGATAAACGGGTCATACGCAAATCAAAAAAATATTCTTTGAGATAGAATATTCTTCCGATATACTTCCAACGACGAGACAGCGGAAGCATCTCCCTGTCCTTCTGATAACCAAGTTTGACAAGTAAGTGATAGAAAAACGATGTAGTTACAATGCTGGCCAGTGCAAAAAGAATAATATAAAAATCTGTATCCAACATTATGAACACCAGGGTGATCACCTGAAAAAATGTCGAGGACAATCCAACTACCATACTGGCCATCTGTGTACTCAATCCGGCAAGCCGTTCCATTGTCCAAGTGTAATCATCATAAAAATTAGCATTGTCAAATTTATGGAAATCCGTTTCCATTACCTTCTTGAAAATATCACGATTGATTCCCGCTGAAATTCGGATTCCATAGGGCTCGCTTATGTAGGAAGCGACAAACTGCGTCCAAATCGTAAACAAAAGCTGAATCAGAAACATTGGCAAAATCATAAGAAGAATCTCGTCTTCTGGAGTCTGTACAATAAAAGAGTCAATCACCATGCCGATCATGTTGACATCAATATAGGTGATTACCGTGCTGGAAAACAGCATATTCGCCATGAATACGATAAATGGAAATCTCCCGTATTGAAAATACAACTTTAGAAGATACTTAGCATTGCTGAATATTCTTTTCACCGATCTATCGTCCCTTCGTCATTGCCTTCGCTCTCTTTTCTGCACTTGACCGCTTTTCCGTCGTATACCCATAACAGATAGGGCGCGGTTGCGCCCCATCCGTTATGGTGCATTCCAACAGTCGAATTTACTTGTCTTTTCCCCACAGAAAAAAGGATTCCTTTTTAAAATCCTCCAATATATTTTTCACATCGCGGTACACGACTAGAACCATCTCATCCGGACAGGAACAACATTCGCATAAATGTTGAACGATCTTTCCGATTTCTATCGACGCCGATCCGTTTTGTACAGCATCCAACAAAAACAGAAACACTGCACTCGCCGTCGAATTCAAAACCGCCATCCGGTTTGTCTCTTCGTTATAGAGACATATCTCGTCATCAATTTTCTCGAAACTCACCTTCGGATTACAAATAATAACGAATTTTTTGTTTTTTACAATCATCGATCGCTCCTTACTTCCCATACATAGACCTCGGTTAAGTTTTTTACTTCCAGATTTTCTAAATACATGCCATCATAGGAGCCGGTGGAAAGAAGATAGGCAAGTACGAGCTGCCAATATCGTCTCACCTAATTGCATTTCCATATACTGTACATCTCCATCTCAGGAGAAAGATCTTTGAGCGGGCAATCCCCGTGACAAAACTCATAAACGAAACAGTTCTTACATTTCTCCTGATCGGAAAAAGATTTCGCTGCATAAATATCCCGATTGGTTTTGAGAGATACAACACCGTCACAAACCTCGCCGATTACAACAGCCTCGTCCTGAGCGTCCTGACAGGTCACAATGGTATTGTTGGGAAGCAGCCAGGGATGCATCCCATACAGCGCGCCGCAAAAGCTTTCCACCACGCGCCAGGAAAAAATTCCTGCATTCATCTTTCGTGGATAGCCCAGACTCTGAAGAGCTTCAAAATAACGATCCGCAAAACTGCCGGGCTCAGGCATTCCGTAAGAACCGTTTTTCCTTGCGCGTCCGACCGCAATTGGGGGTCTGGCTGTCCAGGCTCTTACATTAGGATAACGCTGAAATACAAATAAGGCCATATCCCGCATTTTCGGGAAGTCCTCTGGCTGTACCACAGAGAGCAAGGTATAATTGGCATGCTTTTCATCCAAGCGCCGGATGGTGGCATCCACAACATCAAAGGAGGCCGAACCGCCGGAAAAAGGCCGGTTCCGATTCTGGGTTTCGGGCAATCCGTCAAATGAGATCATGATTTGATTAAAATTCTTTATGATAAACTCGGTTTGCTCCTCAGAATGACATCCGTTGGTCGTAATGCCAAGCCGGCAGGAAATACCCTGCTTTTGTGTCGCCTGCCGTATATATTCAACAATTGAAACAAAAGTATCCCATTTGAAGGTCGGCTCTCCGCCTCCTGCAATTACAATGTCGATAGGAGCAGGCTGTTTGGCAATCAGTTTTTGCTTCACGCTGTTCTGAATCAGCATATCTACAAAAGCCTTGGCAGATTCGAAACGGACCGTCTCAGCCATACCGGGTTTGCATTCTCCCGAGGAGAACGAACAGTATTGACAGCGCAGTTGACAATCGTGAGTGACACAAATCCCGCCGGATGTTGGTGCCAGTAAATTGAAATCAAGCGTATTGTCCGGATGCCGCTCATGAAGCTCTTCCATAAGCCCCTTGGTCTTTCCTACGACATCAGGAAACTCCTTGTGAAGCCCAGTCAGTACTGCGGATTTTTCGGCTTGCCTGCACCATCGATTTCCCAGTCGAACCAAAAGCATTTTCTGCGGCAAAAAGAAATCCGTTTCTTCCTCGTTGATCGGGTGCGCCCCACTCCAGAACCGCTTCTTCCCAATCAAAGACGCCACGATCGAATCAATTTTGTCGTAGAAATCGGCAACTGCAAGCTGCTCTTCTCTTGTGGATTCTTCCCAAGCTCTTTCGGTTTTGCAGAGATAATTGAAAAGCAGCGTTCGGGCAGCAAACTCTTCAATTCGTTTTTGGCCTTCATCCGTTATGTTTCCTTGTTCATCCTTCATCTGAAAAACCAGTTGAGGCATGGTCGGAACAGCGCGCGGCAGTATATCCTCCTCCGATATTGTCCCTATTTCATGATACAAAGCCTCGATTCTTTTCTCCAGATCGGCTTCGCTGAACAGTCCTTTGGCAATGCAGTAGGCGGTTACCAACTGCGTATTTGTCAGTGTCTTAACATCTTTCTCAATTTGATCGGTCAAAATAGAATCAATAATGAACTCGTCCTCATCAAGAAAAATTTCTTCCCGATCTCCTTCTCTGCAAGAGCCCTCCTCTTTTCGGACAATTACAGCATCGTCTCTAACCAATACGAGCTCATTGGCAGCTAAACACCTTTCTAAATTCCAAATTCTTTTAATCGTAATCATTCGTATTCCTCCACATAAAATTGGCAGTTTTCAGTACAATGGCAGGTTCTCTATGAACATACCGAAAACACCTTCAGTATGTTCATAGAGAGATGATTAGAATTTACCCACAACAATTAATGATCAAACAGAACCTCGGGTACATTGAAAATCACTGCCAAGTGTACAATTAAAATAGGAACCTTTCGATGTACACTCTGCTTGCGTTTGTGAGAAGCATCCTGCTGATGTAAGGCAATTAGCTTTAGCATTAGAAGAGCACGAAGTCGAATGTGTGCTACAAGTCGCAATGTTAGCAGCACTTTTTCTACACGCATCCCCGGTAGGAGCAAAGGAAGAGCACATAGATCGTCGAAGAATAAAGCCGATTTCCTCTGCAGAATAAGCCACTATCACAGGGGTAATATATTTTGCCATGTTTACACCTCCCTTCAAATTTTTTATAACAAATCCATGGGGTACCCATTCCACAGGCATGGATTTTGTAACATATCAAACACGGTTTATAAGAAAAGCCCGCTCTTTCCTGCACATCAAGCGCGCAGAAAAAGAGCGGAGCTGTTTTTCTCCACAGAACAGC
>CALXKW010000020.1 GCA_944389045.1 uncultured Clostridia bacterium
GCCGGTTTTTTCATCGCTGAAGCTTTTTCTCTTCCCCCGGTAGAACCGGGGGTTTTTTCCACGTCTGAAGACGCCAAGAAGAGCCCGTGAGAATTTTAAGAATTCTCACGGGCTGTTTTTCATTCAGGGATAAAAGGAAGGGCCGTAAGTGGGCGGCCGGTGGCGAATCTACCAAAACCGAGAGCGTCATAGAAGCAAGAAAGCCGCCGAACAGCGCCCCGGAGGGATCGCCGCCCGCCGTCTGCGCGAAGGTGCGACGGATTCGTTCCGAGCACATCCGGACAAAGCGGCTGCAAAAATAAAGCCCTCACAAACAAATTCGGGACTCCTTTTCGGGAGAAAAAAACCGAACCCTGCAAGGGTCCGGAATAGAGAAGCCAAACGGCGATCTCACAGGGTCGCCTCGGTCCCGCGCGGGGCCATTAGAAAACAGCCGGCTTTACTGCACGGCCGAGCCCTGCACATAAAAGGTCCCGAGGCTCACGCCTGTCTCGTTGTCGCGCGCGCCGATTTTGATGAGAAGGGGAAGTTCCTTGTCGGTCTGTTTTCCCTGAATTTTCATTATAGGAAGATACTCGCCCGGCTTCACAAAATAGGTTTCCCCCAGTTTTTCCCCGGGGGCGTAAGTAGTTTGTCCTTCTTCGTCCTGTGAAAAGACAACCTCGAACACTTCCACCCGAACCGAACAGTCGTTTTCCGCCGGGTTGGTGAGATAGATGGCCAGCTCCTTGCCCTGCCGCTTCGGCTTCTGGCAGAGATAGACACGGCAGACCTCCGGATTGTCGATTTCGACAAATCCGTCCTCTCCCAACTCCAAATCCGGCATACCGGAATATGTGTTTTCCTCATACAGCTTCGGAGAAAGGCGCAAAACGGCTCGGATGCCAAAAAAGGCGCCGACCAAAAAGCCGATCAGAAGAAGAGCACCAAGCGTGCCGAACAAAAGATTGCGCCGCAGCGCGGTCGTACAGATTTTTCTTCTCGTCATAATCCGAACCCTTTCGGCGGTCAAGCGCCCGATGCGTATCCGATTTCGCTGACCGCAAGAGTGATGGTTCCGATGATTTGGCGGTTCGCCGTCGAAAGGGGCGCATCCCCTGCCGTATCCCAAGGAATCCCGGAAAAGGAGAAATAGGTGGCGACGCCGCGCAAATCCGCTTCGGTATCGGTCACGCCCTCTCCCGCCTTCACACGGAAGAAGTACCCCGACTCGCCCGGAGCAAGCCCCTCGGGCTTTTCCTGAATGAGCTCGTCAAAGGCCGCGTCCCGATAGCCGGTCATATTGACGCCGCCGACACCGTCGGCGGGACGGTAAATCACCGAAACATCAAGATAGCTTTCCGGATCGCTTTCACTGGAGTAGGCGACGGTAATCCGGTTGGAGATTCCGTCAAAGCCGTACCAGCCTGGACGGCCGTCCTGCGTATCCGCGGCCGGTGCGGAGCTGGAAGGATCCTTCACATAATCCAGTTCATTGACGTCCCATACTCCGTAATCGTAATAAAAAGCGAAAGCGCCGAAGGTAATTTCCACCGAATAGGCATAGTTTTTTCCGGTTGTCCCATTCTCCTCGGACAGAGCGGCGGACGCCCCACCGAAAGCATCCGCTTGCTCTAAGGGCTCTGCATAAGCGGAATAAAGAGACAATCCGAAGCGCGGAAGCAGGGCGCCGCATAAAAAGAGGGCCGTCAGAAAAAGCGCGGCAAGATGTTTATGAAGAAAAAGCCGGAGCTTTATTTTAGTTCTCACGAAACCCCTCCTTTCCTGACGGATTGCAATAAAGAAAAAACAAAAAAGTCAGTCCTTGCCGATGGAAGTGATAAAAGGCCTGCCGTTGGTGGCAAGTCCGTCGACCGGACGGACATACACGGTAGCGTAAATCTGTTTTGCCCCTTTATAGGAGGCGTAGTCGGGATAAATTCCGAGGCTGATTTTCCGCGAGCCGCTCTCGGCCCTATACTCGTCTTGATCGAGAGAAACGGCCTTCAGAACCGTATTGTTCAATCCCTCCTCGGAAACCGATGCTCCGCACTCGATAAAATCCGAAAGATCGGTCTTTACCTCGGCCGCAATGGGAGTATCGGAATGATTGGTCACCTCGATCTCCACCGTAGTCACCGGATTTTCCTCCATCAGCCAGACGCCGCTGTTCACAAAGGTTTCGCCTGTCTCGCTGTTGTAGGAGATGCTGTCGAGGCGATAGGTAAACAGCATATCGTAAAAGATCACATCAAAGGAATAGCGGTAATCCTCCGAATAGTTTTCGGGGATCGTGACATGAACATCGGAAGAAGAGCCGCCCACACTTTGTTCAGCGCGGCAAGGAGGCAGGATGAGCGCCGCCAGGAGAAGAAAAAAGAAAACCGGACAGACAAACCGCCCTTTACCCGACAAATGGGGTAAGGTCCGTTTCTTCATATAGATTCACCTCACAGACAGCAGAAAAATTTTATCCAGCGTCTATACGCGTCCGCCCATGCGTACGTCCCGCAATCGGAACGTACGCAGAGAACAGAACGCCAGTAAAATATTGCCGGAAAGAACAGAATAATCGATCCGTTAAGACGCAGGCTTGGTGATGGTCACGGTGACCGTGCCCAAAGTTCCCTGGAACGAGGCAAGGGCGGGCTTACCGGTGACGGTAACCGTAACCGGGGCAGCCTCCTGGCCTTCCGCATCCCCGATATTGACCTTGGCAAGGTTGCCCGTGACCGCAGTATCCCCGTTGTTCAGCTGAATCTTGACATCGCTTCCTACCGAAGTATTCGTTACCTGCGCTTCGACCTTATAATCCACGGGAAGGTCGGAATGGTTTTCGATCGCGACGGTTCCGCTTCCGGTCCATGCAGTGGAAGCGTCATCGGGCGTCACATACTGATGCGAATCGGGATCCCAGACGCCGGCTCCCGCGTAGGTAAAGCTCAAACTGGTGAAGGTGATATCGACCGAATATTTGTTGGTAAGGGTGCCCGAAATGTTGACCTCGACATTTCCGGAGGAGGAACCGACGGTGTCTCCGGGGTTGACATCGGCCGCCACAAGATCTTCACCGACCGTTTCGGCAGCAAAGGCGCTCAGAGAGAACGCACTCAGCATGAGGACAAGGGCGACAAGGAAAGAGAGTGTTTTTTTCATGGTTTTATTCCTTTCATGATAATATATTTTTTACACCGGATTATCCCGGAGTAAATCAAAAGTGAATCAGGAAGAACTCTTGGAGACGGTAACGGTATAGGTTGCAACCGTCACTTTGTTTTCGCTCACGCTGTCCTTACCGTTGCCCTCGGTGTAGTAGGTCACCGCCGCCAGAATATCCGCATCGGTGAGCGCACCGTCCGCACCGGAGCCGACCAGCTTTCCGGTAAGCTCCAGATCTACCGCCTCAGGAGTTACGGCAGCTACATCCACCGCATCCAGTTGGATGGGAGTGGTGTTGACCGAATCGCCTTCTGCATTCTCAAAAGCAAACCCGAGCGCGTCGTCTGCCGCCCGATCCGTGACCGCCATGGTCACCCAAACCGGAAGGTCGGAATAGTTGGTCACCGTGACGTCAACCGTAGTGTCCAAAACGCCGTCCGTGTCGTCATAGCGAAGTTCATCGACGTTCCAGGTCAGGCCGGGAAGCTTGTAGCCGGCGTCGGTATAGGTGATATCGACCGCATACTTGTGCGTCAGCGTCTGAACGATGACATCGACGTTCTGCGAATTCGATGGGTTGGGGTTGGGGAAGCTCTCTTCTCCGACTCCGTTGTCAATGCCGCCGGGCGTCTTCTCGCCTTTCGTTCCCACCAGATGGTCGGTCACAGGGTCTGCCGCAAACGCAGAAAGTCCGAGCGGGACAGCCAGCATCAGAGCGGCCAACAGAAGGGCAAAAGTTTTTTTCATGATTTTCTCCTTAATATACCTTATATACTTTATATCTGAATTGTGATTTTTTATGACAAGGCCGAAAAGCCGCCATTTTCCCTGCTCTCTTTCTCTGCCGCCCCCGCGCGTCCGCGCGAAAACCTCTCATGGCGGCCGGCGGAAGGTTCCCCGGTCTTGCGGCAGAGCGGCTAGGAGCCGCTGCGCGCCACCGTGACGGTGATGCTCCCGATTGTGGCCTTAGTGCTGAATTTGGGAATGTTGCCGAGCTCCACATAACAGGCGGCCTCGCCGGCGCTCCCCTCGGTCACGCTGCCGTCCTCCTCCCAGACGCGCGGGGTGGCCGCGTCGCAGAGAGCGCTCCAGGAGAGACGGTAATGGAAGGCCGTATTATCGGTAATACCGGTCGTATAGTCGCGCTCACCGTCATCACCGATCGTGTAGAGTCCGGCAGTGATGCCCGCGTATCCCTCCACCTGCTGACGGTGTTCCTCGGCCACGCTGACCGTAACGCTGACCTCTACCGTATCGTTCGAATAGTTTTCGACGAGAACGCGGTTGTTGCTGCCGTCGTCCCCCAGCCAGGTTCCTCCGGTGCCCACATACTCGAGCTGATTGACGTCCCAGACCATCTGCGTGAAGACAAAGTTCATTCCGCCATAGGTCACGTCCACGCTGTAGCGCTTTTCGGCTTCACCGCCGTTCACCGAATGGAACAGGACATATTGGCTGTGGGTATGGCTTCCGTGCTGATGCTGATAGTCGTCTGCGGCGCCGGGAAATTCAAGCGGCGTATCGCTGTTGACCGGGAAAAATTTGTCCCAGGCGCTCCCGACCGTGTCCTTCCGGAAAATGGCGCCGTTCATGTCGTAATAAAGCCGCCCCGGAACATCGACATAGCCTTCCGCCGTGATATTCTGCAGGCTATAGTTGCCGTAGGGATCGTTTACAACCGAACAGAAAAGACGAATGGCGTTGTCTCCGCCGCCTGCGAACTGTTCGATAATCGTTTTGACAAAATAACTGCTGTCGGCCGGGACCGTCACATCGACCGCATCCCCCGACACCGCGCCGGTAAAGTAGATTTCACCGGGATCGACCGGCCCTTTGAAGGTCTGGGCATCCTCGTCGTTCGCGACGTACCACACCCAGTTTTCCACGCCGGTGACGGTCAGAGGTCTTGGCTCAATCGAAAACTTCACGCTGACTTCTGCCTGCCAGGGTTCGCCTTCCGGCACCAGCCGAGCGGTCAGCGTGTATTCGCCGGCATTGACCGGAGCGGACGAAAGCGGTGTGGTCGGATCGTTCGCGTCATAATAGGTATAGACGATCTGTCCGGTAAGCGTGCCGGTCAGCCCGACCGGATTGCCCTCCGGGTCGGTAAGGGCGATCTGATTGTTCGCCACCGCGAAGGGCTGACCGTTGTAAACCCGGTCGAGATCTCCCTCTTCGCTGCCAAGCGTCAGAGTATATTCCTCCCGTACACAGAGGGTGATGGCGTAGGTGACCGCCGCTTTTCCTTCGTCCTTTTTCTGTATCCGGACGGTCAGAGGAGTGCCGGTGGACACCGCGCCGTAGAGATTGACATAGGAGAAGGTCTCGCCGCCGATTACGATCGTCCCTTCGCTGAGCCGGGAATCGTCCGGCTCCAGATTGAGAAAGGTGACCTCGCCCTCACGGAAGACCACGCGGATATCGGCCGCATTCGTTCCCGCAGGGAGATAGACCGTGTAGGCGTAGAGCGGAAGCACGCCGGTCGCGGGATCGTAGGTAAAGCCGATATATTCTCTGCCCGCAGGCTCTGTTCCCGCAAAGACATCGATGTCCACAAAGCCCGACGATACCGGATCGAGCACGATGTTTCCGTTGGTTGGATATTCCACCTTTCCCGAAACGGTGCCCTGTGTATAAGCGGTCAGATTGACCACGATCCGGTCCTCTGGATGCTCTTTGTCGGTGTCGATTCCGTTCATCGGCAGGGTCAGGACATATTCCCCGGGATAAAGGGGACTGGGTGTGGGAAGCGTGACGGCAATCGCCTTAAAATAGTCGGGAACATGATAGGTATAAAGGGGATTTGACTCATCGAAAGCAAAGTGAATATCATACGCAGAAATCTCTTCATACCCGGCCGAGCCCTCCTCCCCATACACATAAGAGGACGGATATTCGGTCTCGGTGTTCTGCCCCAGACTCCATTCCTTTCCGTGATACTCCTTTCCCGCAATCGGCGTGGCCGTATGGGTGGATGGGTCGTAGATGACCTCCTGCAGACAGACGCGCTGCCGGTCCGCGCCGTCCTCGTGCGGCATCGTGGGAACAAAATAGCGGCCGGAGAGACCCTCCGCCTGCAAAAGCTGCGTTTCGAAGATTCCGCCCGCCGCGCCGAAATCCACCGTAACCCGGATAGCGGGATAGAGACTTACGGTGCGGTCGGTCGTGGACGGATAGTCAATAAAATTGCAGAGAAAGAGGCGCCCGGAGGAGTCGAGATTGACCACCGGCGTTTCGGCGGTTTTTCCGTTGTTGCTGATGGCATACTGGCTGAAGGAGGCGGCGTCCATCTGAACGTCCGCCGCCACCGTGATGCTGTTCTCCCGCATGACGGTGTTCTGTCCCGCGCCGATCGCGGCGGTCATGGTCGTGCTTACATTGGCATAGCTTCCCCCGTTCGTTCCGACATCGGGAAAGCCGGAGCGCACCTTCAGCGTTCCGCCGAGGATTTGGATGGCCATCCGGGAGAGGGCGTGATCCCCGGCGCCGCCGTCAGCTTCTGTATCCGATAAATCGCCGGCGGGAAGCGTGATGCTGTCCGAAGTGCCGATGCCGGCGGCGCCCACGCCGCCGCTGACGTCCAGCGTGCCGCCGTTGACGGTAACGGTATAGCTTCCGCCGTCGTCGCTGTAGCGCTCCACAAAGAAGTCGGTATTCTGCTCGATATTGAACTTTGCCGTGTCTCCGTCCCCGATGCCGGCCGCCCACCGGCCGCCCTGAACCTTCAGCGTGCCGCTGTTGACCGTGATGCTCGTCGTGGTGGCGGGGGAGTTGCAGGCGCCGCCGATTCCCGCCGCCTGATGGCCGCCGACAGCATTGATGACGCCGTCCCCGCCGTTGATGACGATCGTGCCCGCGGCCCCGTAGCCGCTCTCGCTCGAGGGAGCGTTGGGAAAGGAGTTGGCGTTATAGCTGGCGCCGCCGCCGATCCCCGCTCCGCCCCCGTTCAGATCGCCTGTATTTCCCGGTCTTTTATAAAGGTCGTCTCCGTCGTCGTTGCGGTTGAGCGGCGAGCCGTCGCCGAACTGCCAGGCGCCGTAAGCGTTCAGAGTTCCGTTCGCCGTTCCCGAAAGGACCAGCGTGGCGCCGGGATCGACCTGCACGCCGGCATATCCGGCCGTAGCCGTTGCGGAAGGAGTAACGCTTCTGTACGCCCAGGACTCGTCGTGAGAACCAAACCATCCGCTGCTTGCACCCTCCCAGCGGACATAGCTGTTGTTCACGCCCGCGCGGAAGGTGTTGGTTCCGTTGAACTGGACATTGGCCGTCGCCCCGCCGGTCACCAAAAACGGACAGGTAGGAACGTAATATTCCTCCCATTGATACTCGCCGGTGGTCACACTGTTGCCTGCAGTCCCGTTATCCTTATACCATCCGAGCGCTTTCCCCGCCGCATTGAGAGCCTGCGGGGCTGTGGGATAGGCCGCTCCGTTGAAATAGGTTTCGCTGTCCGCGCTGAATTTGGCGCTCGCCACGTCCGCGTTTTCAATGACGACGTCGTACAGATAGATATTCGCTTCGGTATCCTCTCCCGTCACGGTGATCGACAGGAGGGTCTTACCGCTCCCCAGAATGACGTAATCGCCCGACTGGCTGATGACAATCACGCCGCCCTGATCGTAAACAACGGCATCGCTTCCGGGCCCTTCCGCCGCCGAAAGGGAGAGATCAAAAAGAGGAACAAAACTTAAGGTCAGCGCCAGAAGCAGAGCCATCGCCGAAAGCCGCAGTCCCCGCGCCAGAGCCGCACGGCGCGCAAGGGAACCGGCGCGCGCATTTTGGTTTTTTCCCCGTTTCATTTCCAAAACCTCTCACGAGGAATCGCTTTTCTGCGATGCCTCTCTCCTTTCCGAAAAAATAGCAAAACAAAATTCTGTGCGTTAAAATAAACGCCTCTGCAAAAGAAATGTATGCCCGAAGCCGCCCGCCGGACACGGCCGGCCGAAGGAAAAGAGAGTCAGTCGACAATCTTGACGGTCACCGGCGCCTGCGCGTTGACCACCGCTTTCTCATTGGTATCGGGGTCATAGGCGTTGATGACGATCACCATCTCGTATTCCCCCGGAGCCAGATGGGTTCTCTTGTCGGGCAGAGGATCGATTTTCAGCATACGCAGCGTATAGCCGACCGGCAGAAGGTTCGACTGGTAGAGAACGGTCAGAGCCGTTTCGGCATCATAGTCCTCGGCCGCGAGTTCCTCTTCGGTCCGCACCCCGCAGGCGACAAGGTCATAGCCGGCCTTGACAAGCTCCGCGTCGCTGACGGCCAGCGCGACCGTCACGTTCTGGGTGCTCCGCTTGGGATTGACATAGTCCATCCGACCGGTTTTGGTGCCGTAATCCACCGTAATTTCCTGCAAAACCTCGAAGCTGATCCGGTTGGAGCCCGGCGGAGGCGGCTCCACAGGCCGTCCGTCGTCGGTCACCGGCGTAGCGTTGGTATCGATCACATCGGCCGGGTCATAAATCGTACCGGACAGGCGCAGATAGGCAATCGTACCGCCGGTCACCAGAAGAGCGATCACGAGAATCGCCGCCGGAAGCGTAAACCAAAGGACCGGAATCGGCGCGGCAATCCTGCCGACCGCCGAAGAGGTCTGAATCGTCCCCGTATTCTTGCCGGCAAAGCCGCCGGTAGAGAGGCCCGCCGTCATCACACAGCGAACCTGACAGTTGGCAAAGCGTCCGCCGTCGTTGTAGCCGACCATGCCGCCGACGACGTTGCCCCCCTTGCCGGTCAGCAGAAGATCGACCGCCAGGTTGACAACCTCGCCGCCCCTTACATAACCGAAAAAGCCGGAAAATTCCCGTCCCTCGGTCTTGATGCGGAAGTTGGAGACCGTTTTGCCGTTTCCGTCGAAAACACCGGTAAAGGGGAGCTGCTCGTTAAGGCCCAGCGGGTCGATCGTCCGGCCGCCAAGACCGATGTTCGCCTCGAGACGGTAATGAGCCGAGGCGGCCGCCGTGTCGCCGTTGTTCACCGCCGCGATCACGGACAGGAGCTCATCGGCCGTGGAAATCGGAAGGACGGCTTCCGATGCCCCTCCGGGAAGCACCCGGTTGGCCTCGAGATCGGGCTGAAGGCCGCGCTCGGAGCCGCTGAACTTCCAGATTTCGTCGAGACCGTATTTATGTAAAAGCTCTTCGTCGGTAAGCTTCCCGGTCTCCCGCAGATTCTCGTCGATATAGCGGGGCGCCGCGGAAGACTTGACCGCCGTTTTAGCCGCATTGGCGGCAACTTCGCTTTCGGATTTTTCCTTTTCCGTAAACGGACGGAGAAAGCCGCTTTTGGCGATGCTTCCGCGGTTGCGCCGGCAAAAGCCCGCGCTGTTCTCCCCGGCCTTCGGCACGCTGAGCGCCAGGGAATGCCGGATGGTTCCGCCGTTGTCGTAAGCAAAACCGCAGACGTTCCCTTTCTCCCGAAAGCGCATATCCGAAACGCAGCCGACGATGGTTCCGTTATTGAGTGCGGAAAATGCTCCCAAACGAAAGCCCGCAGGATATTTCTTGCTCATGGGTCTGTTTCTGCCTTTCTGTGGTATGTCCCGGCCTCCGCTGGCGGGTTGGTTGTAGAAAACGCCGCCGCATACGGCCCGCGTTCCCAAATCTTTCTTTCGCCTTTGCAAGAGCACGAAGATTTTATTGCCTCTCTAAATTAAGGATATTGAGGCTTTATTGCCCTTTTCCATGTTCCTTTATAGCACAGTATAGCGCAGTCCGATAGGATTTGCAACAGATCGCGGCCATTTTATTGCTTAACGGAGACATAAGATTTGATTTCGTTCCTAAATTGAGCGCGGCCACGTCCTTGCGTGAAAAGACAACAGGATCCGTCTATACGAGCGGCCCGCAGCCGCATGCGCTTTTTCCCGCCGAACAAAATCAGAGACTTCTATCCTTAACTTTATTTATAGCATACTATACTCTGATTTGCAACATTTGTTTCCCAAATATTGCTTAAAAAAGACTGAAGATATTTTTTTCGCGGCCGAGAACGGTCCCAAAACAAAGCGCGGCCGCAATCGCTTTTTTATACCATATTTTGAATCGGGATGCAAGAAAAAAAACTCGAATTTTGCCGGTCTTTTTTCGTGTGCCGGAAAACAAAGCGCCTCCGGATAGGCCGGCGCCGGGAAAGCTTTTGACTTCTGATGAAACGCGCTTCTTACTGCGGCGTCGGTTCTGTATGCACGATCATTTTACCATCATAATAAGGACAGAGGAGGGACAAAGATGCACCAAACCCGCATTCTGATGTCATGATTCACAAAAATTTTACCAATGCCGGCCTTGGGCGACTTTACGGAAAGCGACGCCGGACAGCCTCCAGAAAACGCTTTTCCACGGCGAAAGACGCGGCCGGCGGCTTTTTCGGCAGGAAATCAAGCCTTCCATCCGATCTTGCCCATAAGCTCGGAGAGCGTGAACTCTCCCCAGCCGTACTGCGCCATATACTCGCCGTGAAAGGCGTTGATCGCCCGCGGCAGTCCGTCGTAATACTCGTAAAGGTCGCAGGAAAATCGGCTTTTGTCTACCGCGTAGTAGTTGTGCCGGCGAATCAGAACCTCCTCCACATTCGCCGCTTTCAGCGCGTCGGTCAGACTCCTGATTATCTTGCTCATATAATCCTTCCCCGCAGAATCGTAGGGTCTGTCCTCGAAAAGGATGCCGTAAAGCTCCTTTTTGTTCACGCCCCCGCCGTTGCGGTCGATCAGATAGGCAAGAAGCTCTTTGGCTTTGGAGCGGGGAAAACGAATCGGCACGCCGTCTTTGAGAAGATCGAATTGTCCGAAGGTCACGGCCCGTATTCCCAGAAGAGGAGGCGGACCGTAACGCAATTCTTCCAGCTCCCGCTTTACGCTTTCCACACGCAGGGGCTTCAGAAGATAGCCGCTCGCGTGCATCTTCATCGCGTCGAGCCCATACTGACTGTAGGCCGTGGCAAAGATAATGTTGATTTTCGGATTGAGTATCTTAAGCCGCCGCGCAAGCTCCACACCCGTCATCTCGGGCATTTTGATGTCGAGAAAGGCCACGTCCACCACATGCGTCTCAGCAAAGGCCAGCGCGTCGGAAGGCCGAAGAAATTCCCAAAGCTCGGCGTTCGGCTCCGCCCGCCGGATGGCGCTCGCCGTAATATACAGCGCGCCTTTCTCGTCGTCAACCGCAATCACCGTCATGACTTTCTCCTTCCTAATCTTCCGTTTGTTTTCGGTTCTTTTTCCTTCTCCTGTCCGGAGTTTCCTTTCCTATTTCCGCTCGGGTTTCAGCCGTTCCTCCCTTTCATCAGCACAAAAACGGATATTGCAAAAGATTCTAAAGCCATTACGTGAACGGGAAAGGGATCGGCCTCCCATCGTCCGTTTTAACAAGCGGTTTTCTTTATTATATTATGCCATAAAAGAGCGGACAAATAAGGGACAAAAAGGAAATACGGTCCATGTTTTTACACGATCGTATGGCACCGTCCTATCCCGCGTTCAGACAAGGATATAACGATTTCTTTATTCCGGTTCAAAAGGAATATTTTTTTCGTATTTTACGGCTTCTGTGCTTTTTCAACCCTGAAAGACGGCGAATGCGCCGGTCGGATTGTTACGCAGTTTCCTATTTGAAGAAGAGGCCGGGCACCCGGAAATAAAGTTCCAAAACGCGGCCCGGCCGAAAAGCAAAATCATCTTTCAAAAATCATCTTTACAAAAAACATCTTTACAAAAATTCGTCTTTCAAAAGATATGCATTTCTTCGACAGGTCAAATATTGCCCTCGCCAATCTTCGGCGACTTGCGAAAAAAAGTCTTTACAGGGCAAAGAAAGGAAGGGAGCTTGCAAAGGATTTTATTCCCGCACTCAGATGTATTTTTTCGCTTTTGATATTGGGCGTTTTGTACAAAAATTTTACGAAAATTTTGTTTACTTACAACAAAAGGGAGAATCTCCAAAATCTTCAAAAAACCGCTTGACAAGCGGCTTTTCGGATGATATAATGCCATCGGAATAAAAAAGGAGGGATGAAGAATGAACGCTAACAACACTTCCGCTATGTACAGACACAAAATCGAGCTGGTTACCGCCTCGGATATCCGCGAGTTTGTCAGCATCGCCGGAAAATGCAAAGGCAAGGTTATGCTCCGTTGCAGTGATGATTTCTGCATCAATGCCAAGAGCTTGCTCGGCGTAATCCTCGCCAAAAAAATGCAGTGGAACGACCTGACGCTCATCACCGAGAACGATTGCTACTGCGATTTCCGCAAGTTCATCGTGGACTGATCCTCGGTTTTTCCGAGACGAAAACAACGTGTAAAAACGATTCAATAAATTCTTTGTGTTTGACAGGCAAAAAGAGAGCGCTTCGAAAGCCATGGGCTTTTCGGAGCGCTCTCTTTTTCCTTCCAACTCCGTATTCCTCCCGTCATTTCCTCTCATCCTGCCCCCGCAAAAGGAGACAGAAGGAGAAAAAACGTCCGTCCCTCTTTTCCCGAGGGGCGGACGGCTCCAAATCAGACCGGCTTTTCTTCTTTTTTTCGCCCTCTTTGCCGAGAGGGCTCCTTTCTGCCGTAACCCGAAAGATCGGCCTTGACCAGCGCGCCGAACATGCGGTGCCGAAGGCCCTCCTTTTCCTTTTCGAGCGCGTCGAGAAGCTTCTTGTACCGCTCCCGGTCGGTGTGCTTGTCCTCGGGGCAGGCGCTGGGAATCACCGGAATCGGATTGGCGGCGGCAAAGGCCGCGATCTCGCTCTCCTTGGTATACACGAAGGGACGGATGACCGTGATGTCCTTGCGGTCGAGATAGGTCACGGGAGAAAAGGTTCCGAGCCTCCCCTCGTTGCAGAGATTCATCATAAAGGTTTCGAGCACGTCGTCGTAATGATGGCCGAGCGCGAGCTTGCGGCATCCCATTTCCAGGGAAATATCGTGAAGCATCCCCCGCCGCATCTTGGAGCAGAGTGCGCAGGGGTTAGGCTCCTTGCGGATGTGAAAAATGATATCGGCAAGGTTCGTCTTCTCGATGCGGTAATCCACCCCGAGCTCTCGGTAAAAACTCTCCAATGGCGAAAAATCGCTTTCGGGAAAGCCCATGTCGAGCGTCACGGCCGCCACCTCAAAGGAGGCGGGATAGAAGCGGCGCAATGAGACGAGCGCCGCCAGAAGCGCCAGCGAGTCTTTGCCGCCCGAGACGCCCACGGCAATGCGGTCGCCGGGCGAAATCATGCCGTAGTCGTCTGCCGCGCGGCGGACCCGGCTCAAAAGTTTTCGGATATTGAATTCCATAAACGGCTCTTTCGAATAGTACAAATTTTTCCCTTTTTCATAAGATGATAAGGGCGCCCTTCCGGGCGGTCCAAGTTCCATCCGGAGAAAGGATACAGTCAGAATGGCAATCAAAATATACATCGATCAGGGGCATAACCCCCAGAATCCCAATGCGGGCGCCGAGGGGAACGGCCTGCGCGAACAGGATCTCACATATGAGATCGGCGTACTCACCGCCGATCTTCTGCGGCAGGATCCCAACTTTGAAGTCCGCCTCTCCCGGCCCACGCCCGAAACCTCTCTCGGCACCACCAACGCCGAAAGCCTCGCGGCCCGGGTCAACGACGCCAACAGCTGGGGCGCCGACTTTTTCATCAGTCTGCATGCCAACGCCTCGACCATCACCAGCGCCAGCGGAAGCGAAGCCTTCGTCTACAGCTCCCCCTCCCCCGCCGTCGGGTTTGCCGAGGCGATTCTCGACGGGCTTCACGAGTTCACAGGACTTGCCGATCGGGGCGTCTTTGTCCGTCCTTCCCTCTATGTTCTGCGCCGCACGAAGATGCCCGCCACCCTTGTGGAGCTCGGATTCATCACCAATCCCGGTGACGCCGCCCTGATGTCCCAGAATCCCGAACTCTTCGCGCAGGGCATCTACTACGGATTGCTCGACTACTTCGGAATCGCGTGTCCGGAATAAACAGCAGAGAGAGAGGTGTGTGTGGGAGAGAGACACCAATTGTCCGTCACGGCGCACAGATCCCGCATTCGTCTCACGGCCGACCGGCGGGATTCCCGCAGAGCCGCCAACAGCCGGCCGAATGGAATTCCCGCGTTTTCCGGTGGTATGACCCTCCTCCCGCCTTTTCGATCCGGTCTCTATATGAGCATAAGAGCCGCTTCGGCGCCGTATCCTCCCTCTTTTTCCATAAGAGGGAGGTTTTTTCGCTCTCCGTCTTTCTCCCGAGAATCCGCGGACAGGCGCGGCATCCGGGCGCACCCGCTCTTTGCCGAAGGCTCTTTTCCCAAAGTCTCTTTTCCCAAAATCTCTTTTCCCAAAGTCTCTTTTCCGAAGGCTGCTTTTCGCCCCGCGTCAGTTCCCGCCGGCAAGAATCTTCATGACCTCTTCATAGGCCGCCATGATACCGATTTTTCCGCTCTCGTAGGTCAATCCCCCCTGAAAGAAGGCGGTATAGGGGGGACGGAGCGGGCCGTCGGCCGAAAGCTCGATCGAAGCGCCCTGCACAAAGGCGCCGGCCGCCATGATGACCGGGTCGGAATAGCCCGGCATGGCCCAGGGCTCCGGCGTGACAAAGGAATCGACGGGAGAACCCGACTGTATGCCCCGGCAGAAGGCGCAGAGGATCTCCGGGGCCCCGCATTTCACCTGCTGGATGATGTCGTGGCGGGGCGCGTCCCAGCGCGGCTCCACGTCGAAGCCGGCGTCTTCAAAGAGCCACGCCGCCAGCGCCGCGGTCTTCAGCGCCTGAGCCGTGGTATGCGGCGCGTAGAAAAAGCCCTTGAAAAGATCGCGGTTCTGCCCGAACGTCGCCCCCACCTCACCGCCCACGCCCACCGTGGTGAGACGATAGGAAGCGAGCTCGACCGCGCGGGCGCTTCCGGCCAGATAGCCGCCCGACTGCGCCATGCCTCCTCCCGCGTTTTTGATGAGCGAGCCGGCCATCAGATCGACACCCACCGCAGCAGGCTCCAGAGCATCGCAGAATTCGCCGTAGCAGTTGTCCACAAAAATCCGCGCACCGCTTTTCGCGCGGACAAACCGGACAAGCTCTCCGATCTTCTCCACGCTGAGCGTGGGGCGGTCGAGATAACCCTTCGAGCGCTGAACAAAGACAAGGCGCACCGCCGGATCGGAAAGCTCCCGGCCGATGGCGTCATAGTCCCAATCGCCCGCAAAGGGAACCTCCCGATAGGAAATGCCGAAATCGGCCAGAGAGCCGTTTCCCGGCTCTCCCGCGATGCCCACCACCTCTTCGAGCGTATCGTAGGGCTTTCCGGTCACCGAGAGCATCGCGTCGCCCGGACGGAGAAGACCGTAGAGGCCGATTGCGATCGCCTGCGTGCCGTTGACGATCGAGTGCCGGACAAGCGCCGCCTCTGCCCCGAAAACGTCGGCATAAATGAGATCGAGGGTTTCCCTTCCCTTATCGTTGTAGCCGTAACCGGTCGTTCCGGCAAACATGGCGTCGGAAACGCGGTGGCGGGCGAAGGCCTCTATCACCCGGCGGGTTCCGGCAAAAGAGACCGCATCGATTTCGGCAAAGCGGCCGGCAAGCGCTTCTTCCGCCTTTCGCACTTTTTGCAGGGTTTTTTCACTGAAATTCATTTTGTCTTCCTTATTGTTTTTCTTTCTGTAGGGTGGTTTTGTCTGTGTTTATCTTTCTTTCCATTCCGAGAGGGATGAGTGCCGTTTTAAAGCCGTTTTGAAAGACGCTCTGTAAGCGTCAGGGGCCCCTTATTCCCTGTCCGCAGGAAGGAAAAACGGTATTCCGGGAGCTTTTCCTGCGGGCCAAGATCCTTTCGATCGGCCTGCCGGTCTATTGAGGTTTTTGTCCCGCTAACGGACTGCTTTTCCGCGTTTTCCCCACCGCCGCTTCAAACCGCATCCCGGTCCAATCACCGGTCAAAGCGCGTGCACCAGACGTTTGAAATAGTTCCCCCGCTCCTCGAAATTGCGGAAAGCGTCAAAGCTGGCGGAGGCGGGCGAAAGGAGAACCACGTCCCCCGGGACGGCCACCCGGCGGGCCATCAGGAGCGCCTCGGCGTAATCGGCGGCGCGGTAGATGGCCGGCGCCGACGGACGGTAGGCGGGGGAGGCGGTCACCGCCTTCTCGATCTTATCCGCCGTGTCTCCGGTGAGAAAGATCGCCTTGGCGTGTTCGCAGAGCGGAGCGCCCAGAGGCTCATAGGGGATCTTCTTGTCGTATCCTCCGAGAAGCACCAGAAGCTTTTTCTCTCCGAAGGCGGAGAGCGCCGCGATGGTACGAGTCGGGCTGGAATCGATCGAGCTGTTGTAATAAGAGACCCCGTCGAGCGTCCGGACAAATTCGATGCGGTGTTCGACCCCGCCGAACTCCCGCGCCACCTCGCGCATCGCCGCGGGCGAAACCACGCCGTCGAGCGCCGCGACGGCCGCCATATAATTTTCCACATTGTGCCGGCCGGGCAGGCGAATGTCGGAAAGCGAGAGGATCGCGCGGCCGCCCGCATAGACCGTTCCGCCCTCTTCATATACCGCGTCCGCGCCCTCCGGTTTCTCCCGCGAGGAGAAAAAAACAACCTTTCCGGAGGTTTTGGCGGCCGCCGCACGGGTATAGGCGTTGGAGTAGTTCAAAACCGCCCGGTCGCCCGGCCCCTGATGGCGAAGGATGTTCTCCTTTGCCGCCACATATTCCGCCATGTCGAGATGATAATCGAGATGGTTGGGGGCTATGTTGGTCACAACGGCGACGGAGGGCGAGCGGGTCATGGTGTGCAGCTGAAAGGAAGAGAGCTCCACCACGGCGAAATCCGATGGCGTCATGCCCGCCGCCTCGGACAGAAGAGGCTTTCCGATGTTACCGCCGAGAAAGACGCGCTTGCCGTCGGCCTTCAGCATCTCGGCGATCAGCGTCGTCGTCGTGGTCTTGCCGTCGCTTCCCGTCACACCGATGATCGGACAGGGACAGATTTCGAAAAAAAGCTGCATCTCAGACGTCATTTCAGCCTCGCGGGCAAGCGCTTCGGCAAACTCCGGCCGGTCAAAACGCATTCCGGGCGTGCGGAAGATCACGTCCTCGTCGATGCCGTGAAGATAGTTCTCCCCCAGAATCAGCCTCACGCCCCGCTTTTCAAGATCCGTCGCGGCCGGCTCCAGCTCTTCCCGGCTCTTTTTGTCCCGCGCGCTGACCCGCGCTCCCGCCGATAGCAGAAAATCGATCAGAGGGCGGTTCGAAATCCCCACCCCCACCACCGTCACCCGGCGGCCGCGGTACTTGTTTTGAACGGTTTCCAGATCGCTCATAAAAGTTGTCCCTCTTTCATGAATAATGTCCTTCCTCCATGAATAAAAAGTTCTGTAACATTATATAATGAATTGGGTGAGATTTCAACCGCGATTTCAAAAAACTTTTTCTTACCCGCCGTTTTCGGCTCCCCGGACAGGCTTTCTCAGGACCTTCGATTCTCTTTTTCAAGGGTCATAATTTTTTTGAAATTTCTTGTAAAAAGTGGTTGACAAATCGACTTTCTTCGGTTATAATGTAGAGGCTGTTCGAGAGGGGCTCTCGAGAAAGACATTCTCGAGAAAGACTTTCTCGCAAAAGACATTCTGCGGAATTGTGTAACGGTAGCACGACAGACTCTGACTCTGTTTGTTGGGGTTCGAATCCCTATTCCGCAGCCAAGAAAAAAGCACCTGCAATCGCAGGTGCTTTTTTTAACGAAAATCCGTCCTTCTGACGGAATAAATCCCTTCGGCAAATAAAATCCGTCCCGGTGGAATAAAACTCCCTCCGTGAGGAAATCCGGCTTTGTCGGATCTGTCTTGGTCTCGCCAATCCGCCATGTTCGCTGACACGAACATGGCGGATTTTATCTTTTTTCTCCAAAAGCATTCGCTCCGAAGCATTCGCTCCGAAGCATTCGCTTCGAAGCGCTTTTGTCATAAGGCGCGTCCCTTTCCTCTTTCTCCTCCCTCTCTCCGCCGGCCTTTTGCCCAAAGCGCACGCGCCCGCGGTCAGACCGGATCGGAGTAAAGCGGCGCTTCGGGAAAGCGGTAATAGCGCCGATAGCGAAGACGCCCCATGTAAGAGAGGAGAAGCGCCTGAAATTCCTCCCGGCTGACCTCTTTCCCATAACAAAGCGTCTCGTAGACCACGCCTCTTTCGATCACCCGATAGCAGCAGGAGCGAAAGCCGCAGCGCAGATAGAAGGCTCTCCGCTTTTTTCTCTGCTCGTTGTTCGGGCTGTTTTCGTCGAGAATCTCGATGGTGAGGAGCAGTCTTTTGCCGGGAAACCTTTGCTTCAGCTCCTCCAGCACCCGGGTTCCGTATCCCTTCCCGCGCACGCTCTGCGAAATGGCGAAATAAAAGACAAAGACGATGTCCCGGTCGTAAGCGCAGCAGAGAAGACCGATAAAATTTCCCTCCTCGTAGAGCCCGAAGCAGTCTTCAACCCCGCTTTTCGCCTTTCGCTTCAGAAAGGAAAGCGGGAGCTGCTCTTCCTTGGGAAACGCTTCGGCGTAGAGCCGGTCAAAATCGCCATAAATACGCTTATCCTCTTTCGAATTTCTGAATTCCATATTCCACTCCATTTTTTGTTATTATCCTATATGCTATTATAACACAAATCGGCCGGAAAGTCCACCCCGCCGCGGCGCAAAAAAGCCCCTCCCATGCTCTTTTCTTTTGGCCCTTCCTGCCCTCTCCGCCGGCCCTCGGACACCGGGTATTTCCGCTGCTGATTTTTTTAGTTTCCGTACCGTTTCAGGGGCGCGGGTGTCCCGCAGGCGGGTTATCCGGAGACCGAAGCAGAGAAAGATATTCTTCCCAGCGCGCTTCCCGGATCGGCATGACCGGATGGCGCGCGTCGTCAAAAACAAGCAGAAGCGCCGGCGAGATTCCGTGATACTCTTCCGCAAAATAATAGGTCAGCAGCTTTCCCTCGGCGATCAGACGCCTGGCGACGGCATGATAGTTGAAATAGCCGATCTTCTTCTCCCCGCTTTCATTAAAAATCAAGACAGGATAGTATTTTATAAACCGGGAGACACTATACCGAAAAGAAAGAAAGAGGAAACGCCATGGTAGTATCACACAAGGGAGCGATCTCCTTCGGGATGGTCCATATCCCGGTGGGGTTGTATACCGCGGTTCAGGACAGCGACTTTCACTTTCACCAGCTCTGCCGGGAGGACAAAAGCCGCGTCAGATACAAAAAAGTATGCGCCGGCTGCGGCCGGGAGGTCGGGAGCGGCGACATCGTCAGGGGCTTTGAATACGAGCCGGGGAAGTACGTCACCCTGACCGATGAGGATTTTGAAAGAGCCAAAACCGAGAAGGACAGAACCATCCGCATTCTGCACTTCGCCGCACTGAGCGAGGTCGGACCGCTCTATTACGACAAAACCTATCATGCCC
>CALXKW010000021.1 GCA_944389045.1 uncultured Clostridia bacterium
CCCCTCTCGCGTTCGAGATCCATGTTGTCGAGAATCTGCTCCTCCATTTCCCGGGAGGAGACCGCCTGCGTCATTTCGAGCAGGCGGTCGGCCAGGGTAGATTTTCCGTGGTCGATATGGGCGATAATCGAAAAATTTCGGATGTGTGACTGTCTTTCGTTCATTTCGGTTGAATTCCTCTTCTTAAATCGCTTTTCGTTAAATCGCTATTCGGCTCCGGGTTTCGAAGAAAGGGAGCCGAAGCCCCTTTTGAATAACGGTTTCATGGGCCGCGCCCGGCGACGGCGTTTAAGCCGGCATGGCCCTCTCGGGATTTCTTACGCGAAGACACGGCCCCGGCTCACGACCAGCTCGACTCCGCCGAAATCGACCGCCAGCTTATCCCCGTAAGGACGGCTTTGCGCGATCACGTCGCCCGCGGGCCGGTCGGAATCCCGGTAAGTGACGCCGCTCAGCCGGATGCCCGCCTGTTCGAGCCGGTCGAGCGCCTCGTCGTAGCGAAGCCCGACAAGGTTTGGGACATAGCGGTAGACAATCTCTTCTCCCGAACTGACATAAAGGATGACCGGCTCGCTCTGGATCGCCGTTTCCCCCGGCTCGGGCGAAGTGGAGATCACCTCGCCCGAAGGAGTCTCTTCACTGCTCTGTTTTTCGACCTTCACGGTAAATCCCAGCGCTTCGAGCTCGCTCTTTACCTGACGGAATTCCCATCCGGCGTAATCGTTCATCAGCATGACGCGGCATCCTCCGCTGACGATCAGCGTAAGCCGCGGCTTTTCGTTGTCGGCAAGCTTCTGCACCTCATAGGCCGCGGGCTCCTGCTCCATGATGGTTTCGGGCGGATAGACGTCGGAATAGCGGTACTCGACCTCCACTTCATAGCCCTTGTCTTCAAGAGAGCGCACCAGAGCCTCGTCGCAGGTGGCGTAGAGCAGTTCTCCCACCGTGATTACCGTCCGCCCCTTTTCTTCTTTGAGAAAGAGCGCATAGACCGAGAAGGAAGCGGTCAGAAGAAAAGCGAGCAAAAGGACCAGAAAGACCGCAGTCATAAAGCGGGTCGTTGTCCTGCGGCCGGATTTTTTCTCTTCCGCCTCTCCGGCGGTCCTTTCCCCTGTCCGCACCTTCCCCACCGCCTTCAGCGGACGGGGGGAAAAACGAGCCGCGTCGGTTTCCTCCGGCAGAGCGTCGTAGACGTCGTATGCGTCGTCCTGCAGCTCAAAATCGAAGACGATGCGGGGATCGCTGTGATAAAGCTTGATATAGCGAAGCATCTCCTCGGCGCTCTGAAAGCGTTTGGCCGGATTTTTGTTGATAGCGCGGCGGACAATCTGCTCCACCGCCGTGGGAATATTGGGATTGTATACGCTCGGGCGGACCGGCGCCTCTTTCAGATGCTTATGAATGATCTCGTCGGCGCGGTCCTGTGCGTTCTTTTTGTCCGACGTGAAGGGGCGCTCGCCGGTCAGCATTTCGTAGAGCATGATCCCCGCCGAGTAAAGGTCGGAACGGGAGTCGGCTTTGCCTCCCGTAGCCTGCTCGGGACTGATATAGTTCACCGTTCCCTTGGCTTCGCCCGAGGCGGGTTCGTCCAATCCCGGGATCGAAGCGATACCGAAATCCACCAGCTTGACAAGCCCGTTATCCAGAATCCGTACGTTCTGCGGTTTCACGTCCCGGTGGATGACGCCTTTGGCGTGCGCGTGGGAAAGCGCGCTCAGAATCTGGGAAAAATAGCTGAGAGCCTCGTCCACGGGAAGTTTTCCGCCGCGGCGGTTGAGAAGATAGGCCAGCGTGCAGCCGACCGCCAGTTCCATAACGATATACCGGCAGTCCTCCCGCGTGGAGGCGCCGTAATAGGAAACGATGTTGGGATGTCCGTCGAGGAGTGCGAAAGCGCGCACTTCATGATCGAACTGACGTCTGGCCTCCTCGTCCGCCAGCGCGGCGGGATCGAAAAGCTTGATCGCCACCTCGATGCCCTTTTCGGTGTCCAAGGCGCGATAGACCTTTGCCGAGGTTCCGCTTCCCAGCAGTTCCATCAACTGATAGCGGCCGTCGAGTTTTTCGTTCTTTTCCTGTTCCATCTTTTGCTTTGCCCCGCCGGGGCAGTCCTTTCCTAATATGTAACAAGAACAGCCGTGATGTTGTCGCGCCCTCCGTTCTGATTGGCGCGGTCGACAAGCGATTTTACCTTCTCGGAATTCGGTAGGGAAAAGACCTCTTCGCTGCCCCAGACGAGCGTATAGATCTCTTCGTTGGAAACATAGCTCGAAAGTCCGTCGCTGCAGAGAAGAAGGCTCTCCCGCGGACAGAGAGACAGATGGAAGGTTTCGGCAATCACTGTCGCGCGGACGCCGATGGCTCGGGTGATGACGCTGCGGTCGGGATGCGCGGCGGCAAGGTGCGGCTGAAGAAGGCCGTTGTCGATCAGCATCTGCACATAGGAATGATCGCGCGTGACCTGCTGCATGGCGCGCGCGGTCAGGTGATAGAGACGCGAGTCGCCCACATTGCAGACATAGGCCTCGGATCCGATGATAAGCAGTCCCACAAGCGTGGTGCCCATGCCGATAAGATCGATCGAATCCTTGGCATAGCGATAGACGGCATCGTTTGCCGCATCTACGCCCTCTTTCAGGGTCGTTTCTATTATAGCCATTCTTTCTCCGGTTTTATCCGCCTGCGGCGAAAGAAGCAGGGCGGACTTCCCGCACACAAGCGAGGTAAAACGTTCCATTGCCAGCCGTGCGGCGATTTTTCCGCCCGCCTCTCCGCCCATACCGTCGCAGACGACGGCAAGAAGCGCGTTTTCGGAAAGCGGCAGGACGGCAAAAGCGTCCTGATTTTCCGTGCGGTAGCGGCCGATATCGGTCATGCCGTAGTATTCCATAGCTGCTCCATCCTGCTTGCCGCCGGCATAGGGCGGCCTGTCTTTTTTACTTTTTCCCCGGATCTTTCGTTTTTTACTGTTATGGAAGGGTCGATTTTTCTCACGGATTTTCGGGAAAGGCCCGTATCAAAAGCCGGGCCCGCTCGGGCGTCTTTTTTTCTCTCTCTCTTCTCTCTGCTCATATCGAAGCCTCAAATCCCGTCCCGCGCCTAATTGGAGGAATCCTCCGTCATGGAAAACACGCCTGTGCTTTCGGGCCCGGCATTTTCGGACAGTTTTTCCCCGGTCTTGTGCAGCGCCTTGTGCCGCAGCTGCCCGCAGGAGGCGTTGATGTCGGCGCCCAGCGTGCGGCGCACCGTGGCGTTGACCCCGCATCCGGAGAGCTCTTCGCAAAAGCGCCGCACCGAGGCGCGGTCTCCCTGCCGAAAGCCGCTTTCGGTCACTTCGTTTACCGGAATCAAATTGACGTGAAAGGGGCGGCTTCCGAAATAGCCCTTCAGAAGGCGCGCCAGCTTCCGCGCATCGGACAGAGAATCGTTTTTTCCGGCAATCAGCGTATATTCAAACGAGATCCGGCGGCCGGTAGCGTCAAAATAATCCCGGCAGGCCGAAAGAAGCGCGTCCAAACCGTAGCGCTTGTTGATCGGCATGATTTCCGAACGGGTCGCGTCGTCGGCGGCGTGCAGGGAGATCGAAAGCGTAAGAGGCATGTCCTCCTCGGCAAGAGAGCGGATGCGGTCGACAAGGCCGCAGGTTGAAAGCGAAATATGCCGGAATCCGATGTTCAGGCCCTTTTTTTCATTGACAAGGCGGAGAAAGCGGATCACATTCTCATAGTTGTCAAGCGGCTCTCCGATTCCCATCAGAACCAGATTCGAAATCCGAAGCGATAGTTCTCTCTCAGCCACAAGAATCTCTCCCAGGATCTCCCCCGCCGTGAGATTGCGCACCCTTCCCCCGATCGTAGAGGCGCAGAAGCGGCAGCCCATACGGCAGCCGGCCTGGGTCGAGAGGCAGATCGAATGGCCGTGCTCGTATTTCATCACGACGCTTTCGACCATCTGCCCGTCATAGAGCCGATAGAGAAATTTCACCGTGCCGTCGAGGGCGGAAACATACTTTTTTTCCACCTGAGGATAGGAAAGCCGGGCGTTCTCCTCAAGAGCGGCACGAAGCGGCCCCGGCAGGTTCTTCATTTCGGAGAACGAGGTTCCTTTTCGGATCCAGCCGGCAATCTGATCGGCCCGATAGGCCGGCGCTTGCAGTTTCTCGCGGACAAAAGCCGAAAGTTCCTTATAAGAAAGCGACAGAAGATCGTTTTTTTTCTCAAATTCGGCTTTCATAGGTTCGATCCGCATCGGTTTGTCAGCGGTTCCGCGCGCTTGGGCGCTGCGCAGCCGTTTTCCTTTCTCCTGATTTTTTCGAATCTCCGGCTTGAACAGTTCAAAAAGAGGCAGTTTATACGGTATCTTCTTAAACCTCCGAAAATCCGTCTCCTATCTTAATAATCTTAATAAAAGAAATCTCAATAAATTATAGCATATTTTTCCCCAGTTTTCAAGAAGTTAAGGGAAATTCTCAAAATCCGAAAGAAAACGGTACGGAAAACAAGCCGTCCGAAAATGAGAATAAAACCGATAGAAAATGCTCAGGATCGTAAGTTTGAAACGAAAAAAGAAAAATGAGCGGCCTACGGAAGACAAACCGCCCCGGACTGTGCAGAAACGGCACAATCCGAGGCGGTTTATTCTGTTTTTCCATCTAAAATTCTAATCTTCCATCTGAAGCGGTCGCCTTACACGCCGTTACCGGCGAGAACCTCCTCTGCCCAAAGCGCCAGCATGGCATACATCTGCGAAGCGGAGGCCTGGTCCATTACGTTTTTGCTCCGATCATAGCTCCCGGTATTGTCCCAGCCGTTTACATAATCCCGCGGAAGCATACCATCTTTCAAATAGTTGTCGTAGGCGTAGTCAAGAGAAGTCTGGAAACTCAGAATATACTTTTCGACCGAATCGGGATCGTAGGGATAAAGATCAAGAAAGCCCTGAAGGAGAACAAGGTTAAACCATGTAGTCTGCGTATCGATCGGATACTGCGGTATTTTGTTCGTCACCTTGCAGAAACGGGAATAGGCCGCCCGAGCGGAGTTTTTGGCATCGGTCAGATAGGTAGTCTTTTGTGTGGCCCGGTAGAGAGCCGCACCGCCCGAGATCATCGCGCCGGTGTTGTAAGTGTATTCCTTGGCATCCATCCCGGTCATCTGAATGGTGACGTAATATTTTTCTCCGTTGCTTCCGGTCTTTTCGACCCGCTGATAGCCCACAAGGTCGGCATAGCAGAGGGTCGTGTTGCGAAGATTGGTTTTCACATAGTCGTAGATCTTTTCCGCCCATTCGAGATAATATTCCGCATTCTTATCCCCCGCCGCCTTCTTGATCTCGTAAATTTCGACCAACGGAGCGATGATCGGCGCGTTGGAGCAGGTATGCTTGCTGGCATAGGAAGGCCCCCATGGGATTCCGCCGAATTCCTCCCCGTTTTCATCGAGCGTAAAGTCCCAGCCGTCGATGCAGATTTTGCAGAGTCGCACAGCCTCTTCGAGATAGGCTTCTTCCCCGGTCTGCTTATAGCGGTAGAGATTTTCGCGGATGATCCACATCTGGTCGTCATACACCGCCTGATCGCCCGCCACGTTGGCGCCTCCCGCTGTCATGGCGCGATTGACGCCGTAGAGCGTTTTCTCAAAGGTGCCGAGGTAGGTGACGATATCGGCCGTTCCCGCATACATCTGGAAGCCCTTGTACACCTTGTCGGAAAGCTCGGTATATTCCGCGAAGTCTTCACTTCCCTCCGAAATCTCGACAAGGCGGGAGATCATGGCGTAATACGCGGTATAATGCCAGACCGAAGCGGTTCCGCTGCCGCGTCCTGTGAGAAAGTTATAGCTCTCCGCCAGCGTATAGCCGAGAGCCGGGGAGCCGTATTTGGATATGGTGGCGTCCCCGATGACCTTGGCTCGTTCCTTGTCTTTCTCGATCATGGCAATAAGTTCGTTTTTCTTCTCCTCCTCCAGCGTATCGGGTGTGCTCGCCGGCGTTTCGGAAGAGCTTCCGGCAGGCATGTCCGTCGTTGAATCCGGGTGCGAAGTCGTTTCGGTATCGCTCGTCTCTCGGCAGGAGACAAAGATCGCCGCCATAAGGACAAAACATACAAAAAGAAGTAGGGTACGCTTCATTTCGGTGTTCCTTTCATCTTTGACCGGACCGTTTCGGCCGCGGGTAAAACTGGATGCGAGGGCATTGGGCGCGATAGAACGCAAGATCCAGAGAATGCGGACGCCGCCGCGCCTTATATTCCGATGCCGCGCTTTTAGAAAATTATAGCATAAAAACCTTCAAAAATCAACACTCTTTTTTGTCAAATCCGTAAAATTGAATATCTCATGCGGTCGTATAGTGACAGGCTTGATCTTTTCCCTCTGCTCGATAAGCAAAAATAGGCCTTTGAAGACAAGACGGCCTTTCGGAGAAAGCATTGCGACAAAAATCCCTGTCATTCTTCAGAAAGGCATAAATCCTCTATCCAAAAAGGCGGTTTTTCCGGTGCATGGCATGCTGCCGGAAAAACCGCCTTCAGGGAATGGGATCTTTTTTCTCAGCCGGCTTTCTCGATAATGGTGACGTTGGTCGGAGCGATATCCGCCTGTTTGAGTACGATTTCCTGAATCTGTGCTCTCTGGTTGGCGGCAAGGCCCTCCGATTTGACCACGATATCGATGTGACCGTCCGAAATCACCGCTACACACTCTTCAAAGCCCTTGGCTTTGATCAGAGTTTCGATGTTGGCTTCCGCCTGCTTATTCGAAGCCAGCGTGGTGATCTCCTTAAAGGCCTCCTCCTTGGCTTCCTCGGTGGCGTTGCTGCTCGTGGTAACGGCAAGCAGCGTGTTGTATGCGGTGTCGTAAGCATTGGTGCGATTGAGCTGCGCCATGGCGAAATAGCTCTCGCTGTCATCGGGATTGTCGGCCTGGTTGTTATCGCCGTCCGTGACGTTGCCGGAAGGATCGTTCGGTTCATAGGGTTTGGCGTCGTCCTTGAAGAGTACCCAGTTCAGAAAGACCGCACCGACGATCAGCGCGATGGCGCCGAGAATGATCAGATTCCGTTTCGTTTTTCCCTTAAAAGTATCAGCCACTTTTCCAAATCCTCCTTTGATTTTTTCAACTGTACCGGATTTACTTTCCGATTTGATGACTTTTACCATTGGATTTTCCTCCTGTTCATCTTTGGTATATATCTATTCGCCGCCCCGCGGCAATATGCACTCTCTAAGAAGATGTGACAAATATTTTATCCGAAGTGACGCCAAGCGCCGAACTCACCAGCATGACGATCTTCAGCCGTGTATCGGGATTGTCGGCTCCGGAGCAGACCACCGCCACCCCCCGTACGCGCGGCCGCTCCTTGGCGGAAGGAAGTTCGTCGAGCGTCACGATGACCGAGACGTCGGAGACCCCCGCGACCTTGGAAAGAATCTCGGTCAGTCTCTCTTCACAGCGCTTTTCGCAAAGCTCAAACTCCTCCGGTTCGTCCGTATCGGCATTTTCTTTATGGAAAAGAGAGGAGCCCGACAGAAAGAGGAGCAGAATGCCCGCCGCCAGTGCAAAGAGCAGGTAGCCGCTCCCTTTGGAGGAAAAGAAATTCTTCACACTCTACCCTCCTTTTACCGTCACCGACACCGCCGTGTGATATTTCGTTTCCAGATATTCTTTTATATTCGCCTTCCGGTCGGAATATGCCATCGGGATTCCGGCGTCGATCTTAACCATGAGAATTGTCCCTCCCTCCTCTAAAACAAGCTCAACCGAGATAACGGGCGGCTCGGAAAGATCGAAAGCACCGGTCAGATCCTCTCCGATCGCTTCCGCCACCTTTTTTTCCGTCGTTTCCAGAAGATAACCGTAATCTTTTTCCTCCTCCCCCTCGGAGGGCCGCGTTTCAAGGCTTCCCTCCGAAAAGTCCGAAAGCAGATCGACAAGAGTCCCGAGCGGTTTGACCAGCATCACAAGCAGAACCAGCGAAGCGATGAAGGAAACATACTTTTTCAGACTTCCCGATGAGGAAGAGAGCTTCTCCGCCACTCCGGCCGCCAAAGAGGCCAGAAAGGCGCAGAGGATATATTCCGACAAAACCTTCATACCCTCTCTCCCTTCAAGCCAGCGCGGCGGCGGAGCTTGCAAAAAGTCCGACCGCGAAAATATAGAGCATCGCCAGCATGGCTACCGTAGCGATCAGCATATGGATGAGCTTTCCCACCTCCTCAAGAAGCGAACGGCTCGCCTCCACCCCGAGAATCGAAGCGGCATATCCTGACAGCGAAAGGGCGATACGTGCCGAAAATAGAGAGGTCAGGGGGTAGAGTGTCATGACGACCAGCCCTGCGATTCCCACCGCGCCGACGCTTCGTTTGACCAGCGAGATTCCGGCGGACAGCGTCCGGATCGAATCGGATACCGCGCCGCCCACAATCGGAATGGAGGAAGAAGCCGCAAAACGGATTCCTCTGGCCGCCACGCTGTCTTCGGCCTGCGCCAGCATGGTCTGAAAGCTCAGAGTTACTACCGCCGCGGTGGAAAGAAAACCGATCAGGAAAAGGAAGGTGCTGCGCGCAAAGGAAGAAATGCCCCGCAGGTTGGTATCGGGCGAGGCGGAGGAAGAAAGAGTCGAAGCAAAAGAAAGGCGCACAATCGGCAGAAGCAATGCCGAAATCAGTCCGCCGATCAGCGTTACGAGAAGCGAAAGCGAGGTCGTCATCACCGCCGACTCCCCAAAACCGCCGCCGAGAACCGACACCGAGGCGATGACACCGTTCAGGGTCAGCATATAGGCGCTGATCTTCTCGGCATATTCACGCACCATTTCAAAGAGTCCGTACAACAGGGTAAACGCCTCGAGCGCAATCACCAGAAGCGCGACCCAGGCCGCCGGCCCGCCGCCCTTCTCACCGCCGACGGCGCGCTCAAACTTTTCCGCCAAAGCCCCCAGCAGCAGAACCGAAAGAAAAAAAGCGAAATAGCCTGCCATGGAGGAAAGCGCCTTTTTTAAAAAGGTGAGCGAGAGCGATACCACATAGGAAAGATCCGCCTGCCCCACCGCTTCACCTTCTTCTCCTTTCGGCAGAAGTTCCGCCGCCTCCGGCGGCAGAGCATCGAGTATCTCTTCTATGTAGCTGTCCGGACTCAGCGTTTCAAGCGCCTCTTCCTCCCCGGCAAAGGAAGGGATGCAAATAAACAAAAAAAGGAGAAGAAAGACCGCCGTGACTGCCGTCAGAAATTTCTTATATTTTTTACTCATCTATTTTTTACTCATCCTTCCGGCCCCTTTGTGATCGGTTTCATTGTTTCGGCCTCCCTTCTTATTCGCTTCTCACACGCCGCTTTGGGCAAAAAAACCTTTTCCCGAAGAAGGATGTTTTTCTCATATTTCAAACTACCGCCCTCGATGCCGCCTCGCGGGGAAAGCTTTCACGGCCCTTTCGGCTTTTTGGGGTTCTTCGTCACACGAAACAAAGTCAGAGCTCCAGCACTTTGGCAATCAGCTCCGCCATCGCCGTAATCAGCGGCAGAGAGAGCGCCAGAATTTCGCACTTTCCGAGAAGCTCCACTTTGGAGGCGATGGCGTTTTCTCCCGAATCGCGGCAGATATCGGCCGAGGTGGAGGTTACAAGCGAGATTCCCACAGCCTTCAGCATCAAAGAGAGATACCCTCCCGTATAAGGCTTGGCAAGGTTGTTGATATATTCGATCAGCGGAGTCGCCGCGGCCAAAGCGACGCCCGCCAGCATGACCGAAAGGCAGACCGAGAGCGGCAGGGCAAATTCCCCTTTTACCGAGCGTACCAGAAGCAGAAGGAGAACGAAGACGATGGTGAGGGCACAGTAAGTAACGAAATCCATATCAAAGACCGAAGAGATCCCGAATGGTGGTCAGAAGATCGGAAATCTCTCCCACCAGCATCAGAAGCACGACCACAATGCCGGCCAGCGTCACCAGCATGGCCTGCTCGTCCCGTCCGCTTTTAGAAAGAATCTGATACGCGACGCTTACCAGAAGGCCGATTCCGATTATTTTGAAGATCAATTCCGCACTCATCACAGCATACCCCGTGCCTTTTCAAATTTTGTCCCGCTTTTCTTCTCTACGGTCCCACGGCCCGACTCGACGAGCCCTATTTTTTTAGGCCCTTTGCCAAAAGACTTTCCCATCCCCCTGCCCTTGTCTCAAAGAAGGAGAATCACAACGCCGACCCCGAGTGTCATGCCCAGCGTTCGATAGAGTTTGTTCTTTTTCGGAAAGGCCGCTTTTGCCTCGGCCGCCTTTTCCTCCAACAGCGCCAGAATACGGTCGCAGGAAAGAAGCTGTTCCTCCAGCGGCAGCTTTCCCAGAGCAGCGGCGAAGTCCGAAAGGCGGTGCTCTGTAAAGCTGTCGTAACCGAACTCGTTTTGAAAGGCGGAAAACGCCTCCGCCAGTCCCCTTTCGCAAAGGGTTTTCAGAAATCCGCTTTTCTCCAGCGCCGGGCAGGAAAAGGAGTCAAAGATTTCTCCCAGCGGCTGTCGGAAATAGGCCGCGCCCTGACGGATCGAGCGGATCAGAAGAATCATGCCGTCCCCGCGGGCGATCCTCTCCCTCTCGGCGTTTGCCATGGCGTTTCCTCCGAGGGCGAAGCAGAAAAAAATCAAAAGAAGCGCGGCAAACTTCAGCATCACGCACCGCCCGCCTTGCCGATCTCTCCGTATACCGTGACCGAAAAAGAGGGAGCACCGCCGGGACGAAGCCTCCGGATCCCGATATATTCCGAAAAGAGGTGCGCCTCGTGAAGAAGCGCGATGTTTTTCCGCAGAAGAAGCTCGTTCACGCCTGCGGCGTGAGCCGTGGCGATCACCGGTACGCCGCAGTTCTGGGCCGAGAGCAGCGGCATGGCCTCCTCGGTTCCCCCGATCTCGTCGCAGACGATATATTCGGGAGAAAGTGTCCGGGTCGCGATTTCGATTCCCTTGCCTTTGGGATAACCGGAGAGGATGTCCACATTCTGACAAAGCGCCAGCGCGCTTGTCTCGATCTCCCGCCGCGTATCGATAACCGCCACCTTCCGCAGAGCGGGCGCGGAGGAGAGTCTTACTATAAGGTCGCGCAATATTGTCGTTTTTCCCATATTTGGAGGCGAATAGAGCAAAACGCTCTTGGTGAAACGGCTCCGCGCCAGACGCTCATAGAGCTCGCCGGAAATGCCGGGCACCTCGCGTGGAATCCGGATGTTGAGCGCCGTAACCTCAGAGAGATGACGTATTTTCCCCTCCTCCTCCACCGCCCTGCCTGCCACGCCCACGCGGTAACCCTCGGGAAGCGCGATGTATCCCTCGTTCATCGTTTCCATATGTGAATATAAGGAATGAGAACAAAGTCCGTCAAGCGTTTTGTCCATGAGGCTGTCACTGACAATATAATCGAGCTCGGTGTTGATCGAAAAGCCGCCTCCGATATTCTCCCGCCTGTCGAGCCGGGTTACCGCCAGCCGCCGTCCGCGCCGGATCCGGAGCTCGGTCACATCCTCTCCGAGTCCCGCGATGCGTCCGGCGATCTCATCCGGCAGACGGCGGGCAATTTTTTCAAGCGCATCCAAATCCCATTCCTCCCGTAGACAAGTTTTCCTTACAGCCAATATATACTCGTCCGCGGGGGGGAATATGCAGGGGAAAGGAAAGAGAGAGAAAAAGAAAAGCTCCCCGCTTTGAAGCAAAAAACGCGCAGAGAAGGCTGTATCCGAAGAGGGGTGCGTCACACAACGATACGTTTTGTTAAAACGCCCGAAAAAACCATATCCTTTCCCGGATCAGGACAAAAAAACGGCGTGTACCACGGTACACGCCGTTTTTGCGTTTGCTTTCTTAGCGTTTAGAGGGGAGAAAATAAAAATTCTTTGTTTAAACAACAAACCATAAACCCATCGTTCTATAAATCTGTTATCTCATACAGAAACTCCCGTCTTCACATCGTCCGGCAGAGCCGAACCTGCCTGTTTATTCGGGAATAATACAGCCGTAGGTTCCGTCCTTTTTACAGTAGACGACATTGACCTCTCCCGACTCGTCGTTGACGAAGACATAAAAGCTGTGCTCCAAAAGATTCATCTGCAGGATGGCCTCTTCGCAGGACATCGGCTTGAATTTGAAAGCTTTGGTTCTGACCGAAAATTCCGACTCCTCCTCAAAGGGCTCCTCGGTTTCCCACTCGGTGTTTTTGGAGAAAGCGCCCTCCCGAAGGCGCCGAGCCAAACGGGTTTTGTTCTTTCGGATCTGGCGTTCAATAGCGCTCAGGGCCTTGTCGAGCGCATTCTGGTAAGTCTCGTCCGATTGCTCGCTGCGGAAGAAGATTCCCACGCTGGTAATGGTGAGTTCCAGATTGTCATGGTTGCCCTTTTGGGAGATGACGACGGTAGCCTCGGCATCGTCCTTGAAGAACTTGTCGTATTTGGTGAGTTTGCGCTCCACCGTTTCGCGGAATCCTCTCGGAACCTCTGTCTTGCGTCCCGTGACTGTTACCTTCATGCAACTTACCACCTTTCGTTTGAGAAGATCAAAACTCCTTTGATCTTTGGCTATATTGTACCATGAATCCTGTAGGATGTCAATACGCATTGTGAATTCCGCCACAATAAATTCGGGAAGCGATCGCATTCCGAACATAATCGCTTCCCCGCCCAACGGTAAACTGTGAAACAGGGCCGTATCCGCCGTATCCGGTTCGATTTCTGCTCTTATGCAACGGACGCTCTTTCTTCGTTTCCTGTCGAAAAAAGAAAATTACCCGTTTTTTCCTTTCGGAGATTGACAATAATGGGCGCCGTATGCTATAATATTTTAAATTATCCGTTAATTATAAGAAAATTCGGAAGGGATATCCTTTTCAATTTGCGAAAAGGAATTTTTCGAAAAGCGACTCTTAACTAACCGAATTTAACGGAAAGGCTTGGTAATCGTATGAAAAAGAACAATCGTCTCTGTCGTGTCGCCCTAATCCTCCTATCGCTCGTCCTCACGGTTACGATGCTCTCTTCCTGCGGGCTTGTCACGATTCTTATTCCTCTCTTTTTGCCGTCGAACAGTATTCCCGATTTCGACTCGCTGGAGTACGAGCGTCCTGATTTTGACGAAATCACCGAAAGCTTCCGAGAGGTCATCGACATGATCGACGGAAAGAAAAGCAATCTGCGCATTCAAATCAAGCTATCCAACGCCTATGGCCTCTATAACGACGCCTATACGCAGTACAGTCTTCTTCAGATCCAGTATTACAACGACACGACCGATACCGAGGCTTCCGACGAACTCGCTTATTGCAGCGAGAAATTTTCGGAGCTTTCGATCCTTCTGAAGGACGTTTACGTGGCCATCGTGGACGGGGGCTATGCCGATTCCCTGCTTCCCAGCTGGACCGAGGAGGACTATGCCTATCTTGAACTTCAGAAAAAGCTCTACGACGAGGAATACAGCAGTCTGTCCAAAGAGCGTACCGAGATCGAAAACGAGTATGTCGCGCTCACGACAAGCATCACCGTCAACCACGGCGGCAAAGTCATCACGATTGAGGAGGCCGCCGCTCTCTATATGACCGGGCGCATCGACGCGGAGACCTACAACCGACTGGTGGTTGAGTACTATCAAAAACTGAACGAAAAAGCGGCTCCCCTGTACTTCCGTCTGGTCGAAATCGACAACCGCTGCGCCGAAAAAGCCGGCCTCTCCTCCTACACCGAATACTACTACCGTTACGTCTACTCACGCGAATACACGCCGGAAGACGCGCGGAAGGTCCATGCCTATGTCAAGGAAAAGATCGTTCCTCTCTATCGGGAGCTGACCTCAAATATCGACGGATCATTGCTTCAGAGCGCGCTCTACGGGCTGAACGACCCCATTGAAAGCTACGACAAAATAATCGAGCGTTACGCGAAGGAGATCTCCCCCTCGATGTCCGAGGCCTACTCCGCTCTCAAGAAATACAACCTCAGCAGCATCGGAAACGAGGCGGGCAAACAGAACGCCGGCTTTACCACCTATCTTCCTTCCTATAATGTCCCCTACCTCTTCCTCTATACCCGCGGGGACCTCGACGACGTAGCCTCTTTTGTCCACGAGTTCGGTCATTTCTTCGCTTTTTATTACAACGGCTTGGAAAGTGACTCGATCATCGACGTGTCGGAGATCCAGTCTCAGGCAAACGAATGGCTGTTCGCGCCCTATTACGATCTTTCCGACGAGGAAAAGGAGCAGTATCTCGCCTACCGTCTGTCCAATACGCTCTCCTCGATCATTGAGGGATGCCTGTTCGACGAATTTCAGCAGGAGGTCTACAGCGGAGCGATCCGAACGCCGGACGAGGCCAACGAAGCCTTTTCTCAGCTGGCCGAGGAATACAGCCTGGACTACGGCTACGAGATCGAGCCTTATCTCTGGACGGCGGTTCATCACAACTTTACTTCCCCGTTCTATTATATCAGCTATGCGATGTCGGCCATTCCCTCCCTCGAAATTTATGCTCTCTCTCTGGAGGACCGCAGCGAGGCCATCCGCGTTTATCTGAACATTGTGGACGAAAACGGCTACCGTCCTTTTCTGAACTGCCTCTCGGACAACGACCTCGCCTCTCCCTTCGAAGAGGAAGCCTATCTTTGCATCGAGACGCTTGTCAAAAACACCATCGCTTCTCTCGCGGGCGGGTCGGACGCCCCCCTTCCGGGTGTCACCGTGCAGGCCGAAACGCTTCGGCCCGCCGCCTGACGTCCCGAAAAACTCGAACAAGAGGTATGCCATATGAAAATCGCCGTTGTCACCGGTGCTTCCTCCGGTATGGGCCAGGAGTTCGTCAAGCTTCTGGCAGAAAAAGAAGCTTTTGACGAAATATGGGTCATCGCCCGCAGAAAAGACCGTCTGGACGCGCTTGCCGCGTCGATGTCGGTTCCGGTTATCCCGCTGGCGCTCGATCTTTCTCAAAAAGACAGCATCCTGACCTACCAGAAGCTTCTCGAAGAGCAAAACCCCGAGGTCGCGGTTTTGGTCAACGGAAGCGGCTTCGGCAAGTTCGGTGCGTTCACCTCGATTTCGTTGGACGAATACGAAAACATGATCGACCTGAACGCCAAAGCGCTGATCTCGATGACCTACGTCACCCTGCCCTATATGAAAAAGGGAGGAAGAATCTACAATATCGACTCGCTTTCCTCCTTCCAGCCGGTTCCCTATATCAACGTCTACGGTGCCACCAAAGCCCTTGTGCTCTCCTTCTCCCGTGCCCTGAACGTCGAGCTATCCGAAAGGGGCATCCGGGTACTTGCCGTCGGTCCCGGCTGGGTCAATACCGAGTGTTTCAAGCGCGCCGCACACGACGACACGGTCAGCTATTACAACAGGATCTTTGAGCCGCGCGACGTAGTGCTCCGCGCCCTGCGGGATATGGAGAAAGGAAAAGACGTTTCGGTGCTGGGCTTCTCGGTCCGTATGCAGGTTTTGGCCACCAAGCTTCTGCCCCATCGTCTGGTGATGAAAGTTTGGGTCAACCAGCAGAAAAAGAAAAAAAACACCGAGAAAATCGCCCGCGGATAGATCTTTCTGCCTTTTCGAAAAAGAAAGGCCAAAAGGCCGGATGCCGCCGGATCTTGGCCCGCATAATCTCTCGTCAAGTGACCGAAAAAATGTTTTCGGCCGAACTTTGGCCTCTTTTCGTAAGGGTACTTTCCCCCGTTCCTCAAGAGCCCCACGCCGATGCGTGAGGCTCTTTTGCACTCTATACCCGCCTGTCCTTCTATAAAATTCCCGCAATTGCGGGATTTCCTTCGGTCTGTCCCTTAGCTGCCCTTTTCGTTTTTTCGGAAGAGCTCCGTCCTTTTACAGACCGGTGATCGTAACCGCTTCGCTCGGCTCGGAATCGACAAAATAATCCCCACGGGCCACGGCGGTGAGAACATGCGTGCCGATCGGCGAAACCGCCAGTGTGAACGTCTTGTCGGTCGTGGTCTTGCGCAGCGACCCGTTGTCGTAGATCAGAAACTCTTTTACAAAGCTTCCGTTAGAGGGGGAATCGGTGATCTGATACTGATTTTTGACCCCGGAGGCGGCCAGCGTCGGCGCAAACAGCTGCGGCATCGGCACCGCCACATGCAGCACGCCGATCCCGGCTTTTCCGGCGCTCGGAAGATGCGTGCCGTTTTCGGTTACCGTAACGCTCTCCAAAAGCACCTCACCCAACGTGACTTCCGAAAGGCCGTCATACCCTGCGTCGGCCGTGACACGACCGTAAAGGGCGGCGACGGCTTCTTCTGTCTGCCAGATAAGCACGGCATGGCCGTCGTTTTGCTCTTCGTCTGTCGTATAGAGGGTATTTTCCTGCGACATAAGGCTTTCGTTCATCGTCGTTTTATTCATACGCGACTCGGCCTGCATGTTTTTAGCTCCGACAAGCGGGGCGCTTCCCGTCTCCGGCGTTTTGACAAGAAAGCAGTTGCCGGAAAAAACGCCGTTTGCGTTTTCCTGCTGCGAAAGTCCGATGGCATAGCAGGAGCTTTGTGCCGAGATCTTTCCGATGTTGTAACAGCTGGTGAGCGTGATGGGCGCCGGGCTGTCGGTATATCCCAGAATGCCCGAGGCGCTGCCGGTCTCTCCCTCCATGGCAGAGATATCTCCGGTGTTGTAGCAAAAGACGATGCGGTAGCCGGTACCGGCCGGGGAGAGGTATCCGGCAATCCCGCCGGCATAGCCTGCCGCCGCGCTCACGTCGCCGTGATTGACCGACTGCTCTATGGAAGCCTTCGGGCTTCCGGTCGCCGAGAGAATTCCGCCGAGAAGGCCGCCCGCGTGATTGACCTTATCTTCGGCCTGAACCGTTCCGAGGTTGACCGTCCGCAGGATCTCGATTTCGGAATAGGCGCCGCCGTAGCCCACAATCCCGCCGACGGACTGGTCGGAAAGAAAATCCATCGTCATGGTGACCGTCCCTTCGTTGGAGCAGTCGCGGATCACAAGACGCGAATAAACCTCTCCGGTGTTCTCGACCTCACCGACAAGGCCGCCCACATTGGAAAGACCGGTGATGTCACCCTCATTGTGACAGTCCTCGAGAGTTACCGTGACGGCCGACGCCGCCCCGACCTTTCCGATCAGCCCGGCGACACCGTAATAATGCGCTGAAATATCGACGCGGTTACAGACCCGCTGAAGGACAAGATTACCGTTTGCCTCGCTGGCCAAAGCGCCGATCGGAATGCCCGGCTCAAGTGTGACGCTTCCTTCCAAAATGAGATCGGACACCCGCCCGGAAAGGCTTTTGAAGATCGGACTGGTAATTCCGCCGATCGTATGACCGCCTCCGACCAGAACGCCAGAAAAAGAGGTGAGCATCGAAAAACCGGAAGGAAGCTGGAGATCGGCTGCGAGTTTATAGCTGCCTCCGGCGGCCATATTCTGAAACTCCTCAACCGTTGTGATCTCGATCAGTGCGTCGGGCGTCACCGTTTTGTTCTGAAGCTGAATCTTTTCCACCACCACCGAGTCGAAAAAGCTCCCTTCCGCAGGGCTTATCGTCCGATCTGTCCCCGCGGTCGATTTTACCGTCACGCTTGATGAATCGACCGGGGCCACCGTCACCTTGGAAAGTCCCGCGAAGCCCGCATCGGGCGTCACGGTCTGCGCCGAAGAGGCGGGTGAAACGCTCTTTTCTTCGAGCAGAGGATAAACCCTAATGTCCCGGTCACAGTATTTTCCGCCGGTGAGCAGCGTTTTTCCTTCCTTGTGATCGACGCCGATCTCAAAAGGCTCGCTCATTCGCTTTCACCTCCGTATACCGGAAGCGCTTCCGCGCTCCAGACACCGTTCACAACCCTGGCAAACTTTCCGTTGTCGGCGGCGGTCACTCCGGGAAGACCATACTTTTTGGCAAAATCCCCACAGAGCAGCGATTCTGCCAGCGCGTTGTAATAAGAAACAAGCAGCCTCGGCAGGCGGTCGTAGACGGCCTTGATTTCTTCGGCGGTCATGGCCGACTCACCGTAAAGGCCCTCCTGAGAGGGTTTGTCGGGCAGATTGCCCGAAACCGTGTTCGCCGCCACTTCGGCCGGCGAAATAAGACAAATTCCTTCGATTTCCATATTTTTATGATATCGTTTCCTTTCTTCCCATCCGATAGGCATTCAGACGGAAGAAGCGGGCGTTTGCGGTCAAATAACAGCGCATTTTGAGCAAAACGCTTTCCCATGGCTGAACGACAGCTCGCTCTATTTTCCCGCCTCTTCGCAAGATAAATTTCCCCACATACCCTCGAACGGGATTTGCAAGACGCCCCGCTCCCAACAAAGCGCCTTGACTTTTACAGAATTTTGTGATAAAATCCTTTTGCGCTTCTATTATATCACACGTTTTTGTGATAGTCAAGACGAAATTGTGTATTTTCACAAATTTTTGTGTTTTTGGAGATAAAATGGAATTTACTGATCAGGAAAAAAAGATGCTTGCAACCATCCGCCGCCTCTGTCGGGAGCGAAAGGTGAAAAATCGCGAACTGGCCGCCTATCTGGGCGTTACGGGCAATGTGGTGACCGAGTGGTTTGGGGGAAGATGCCGTTCCTTTGTCAAATATGCTCATGCCATTGCCGCCTTCTTCTCTCTTCCTGTCGAGGCCCTTTGGGACGCCGAAAGCCCGATCGGAACCGCGCCCGCCGCGCCGCCGTCCCGTCCGGACAAAAAGACCGAGGAGGAATTAAAGGTCGCCCTCTTCGGAGGAGACGGCGAGGTGACCGACGAAATGTGGGAGGAGGTGCGAAGCTTCGCCGCCTTCGTCAAGGAAAAACACCGGCAGAAAAATTGAATCGCCCAGCGCATCAAATCCCAGTGCAAAATATTCTTGCCGTGCGGACGGGCGATTTTATCTCTCCCATACTTTTTTCTAACGGCAAAGAGTGTTTTTTCTTTTCTCGGAGCAAAGAAGAGGCCAATGAGCAAAGGGGGATCCTTTCTATTCTTTCTGTTCTTTCCGGTCTTTCTGTTCTTCCCTTGCTTTTTTCGTCGTCCCGTCGGATGTTTCTTATTTCGGCCAAGCCGCCCGGCGCAAAGATCTTGTTTTTGCGCCGGGCGGCTTTTATCCTTTTACATAAGAGCAGATACCTCCCCGGACGCTTCACCGGAGCTTTTTGCAGCGGACGCCTATGGATCTTCTAAAATTTTTCTCTGTCCGCTTGACAAATTGATATCAATATGATATCATAAAGCCGGAGAAATTTCCCGCATTTCCGAGATAAACGTGCGTGCGGAAAAATCCCGAAAACGATACGGAGGATATTGAAATGGAAGAAAAAATTCTGAAGCCCAAAAGCGGAATGAAGGCGCTCGTTCTGATTCTGCTCGGCTACCTT
>CALXKW010000022.1 GCA_944389045.1 uncultured Clostridia bacterium
GAGAGGCAACTGCACGATCGAAGAGGTGGCCTTCAGTTCTGGCTTCGGCTCACAAACCTATTTTTCCGACTGTTTCAGGAAGGAGTTTGGCTATACGCCCACCAGCTTCAAGCGGCGCGCCGCCCACGGACTTCCGAAAGACGCGAAGGAAGAGGAAGATACGGGCAAAAAAATGGAGCAAGTTCCTGAAATAAGGAGCCGTTGAGAGGAAAGAGCGCGGCGAAACCCGCGTTCTGAGCGCTCAAAAGAGGGTATGCGCTTGCATGGTGCCGTGCAGGATAAGCGCCGCCCTATTTTTCCGGATTCTGGCCAAGCGGCCGTTTTCAGGAGAAGGAACGCGCGAAACAGCTTCTGAGTCAGAAGTCCGCGAAAACAGGCAACCGTCGGCGGTAAAGCGCGGCGGAGGCCAAAGCAGGGAAAAGCTTTGAAAGCTCCGGCCATGGGGGGGTGGCCGGGAAGCGTTCTCTTTCAGATAAAAACGGTACAGACGTCCGCTTTTTTTAAATTTTGCATTTACTTTTTCATTTTTCAAAAATACACATATAAATTCCCTTGATTTTTGAATTAAAAACCCGGATTTGTCCTATTGCTTTTTTGCCGCATATATGCGACAATATAAGAAAAAGGATTGAACAAGATTGAACAAAAAAAGAATTCTGCTGAGGTTTTTATGAATCTTCCGAAAGAAAAAGCCGCTTTTGACCGGTCGGTCGGTAAGCGGGTGTATGAAAGTGCGCTTCTTACGTTTCACGGGACCGAAGGATATGACGTTTACAATCCGTCGATTCCGTTTTGGATCGGCGGACACCGCTATCTCTTCGGCCGTGTCGAAAAGCGCGGCAAATGGGCTTCCTCGGTCGTTCGGCTTTTCCGCGAGGCCGGACCAGATCTCTGGGAGCTTGTGCGGGAAGCCGATAATTTTCCCCTCGAAGATCCGTTTGTGTCCGCTGCGGAGGGCGCTCTTCTCTTAGGCGGTACGCATGTAAAGAAGGTCTTTGATCGCATTTCGGGCTACAATACCTATTTTTACAGAGGAGATGCGCGGGCTTTTTCCCAGGGCGCCCCTGAGGGCGTGCTGGTTTTTGAGACCTGCGGTCCCGACAATATGAAGGATATCCGTCTTGTGGAGCTTTCCGACGGACGGCTGGGCGTTTTTTCCCGCCCGCGCCGCCGCTTCGCCGACGGAGCGGAAGCCAGAATCGGATTTGCCGTGATCGACTCTTTTTCGGATCTGACCCCCGAGGTCGTCGATAACGCGCCTTTTATCGAGGGCCTTTTCGGGGCGGGGCAATGGGGAGGCGTCAATCAGGCGTATCTTTTGCCCGACGGCAAAATCGGTGTGATCGGTCACGCGAGTTTTCTGGAGATGCGGGAGGGCGAGGAGCTTCAGGTCTACTGCAACACCTCTTTTGTACTCGATCCTGAAACCCGAAAGGCGGAAGAGTATGCTGTCATCGGAACCGCAGCGGCCTATCCCGGCGGTCCGGCAAAGCTTCCCCGGCTGATCGACTGCGTTTTCACCAGCGGTATTTATCTGCGCGAAGACGGCAGAGCCGATCTCTACAGCGGTGTTCGGGACGTCGCCTCCGGAAGGATTGTGATCGACTACCCCTTCGCGGGGCACGGCGCCATTCGGAATATCGGCTTTTAATCGTTTTTTGAATGCTGTTCTTAAATTCGGAGCAAAGGAAAACACAGCGCTTTTCCGGAAAGTAAAGTCGATCTTTTGTTCCTGATGCTCGCAATATACAAAATGCGCGGTGCTTACGCGTTTTGAAAGAAAGTGGGGTTAAACATGAAAAAACTGGTCTTTGCGGTACTGACAGCGCTGCTTTTAACCTCTCTGCTCCTCCTTGCCGCTTGCGGGGAGAGCGGAGATACGACGGGGAGCTCCTCCGACAGCTCGCCGCTCAGTACGACCCCGGACTCCGCTCCCGATACCACCGAGCCGGAAGTGAACAAGATGTCCGACGAGATCACCACACTCATCATGGAAAAGGATTTTAAGGGCGAGGCGCTCGCCATGATGAAGCTTGTCATTCGTGATTTTTATGATAAGAAGGGAAACCGGGTGCTCAACGGGGATGGCGGACAGACAACGCTTTGGGCGGTGGGTTCCTTTTTGGAAGCGGTGACTTCGGTCCATGCTCTCTATCCCGAAGACGAGGAAATCCGTGATGTGTATGTCGGTCTTCTCGACAGAGGCGTGACCCAATATCGGGTTCTCTACCGGGACAACGGATACAACGGCGCGAAGGTGAACGGCGTCCGCCCCTATTACTACAACGCCAGCGCCGGCAATTCGGGGGACTATTATTACGACGACGATCTCTGGATTGCCATCCAGTTCATGGAGGCCTACGAGCTTCTCGGCGAGGAAAAATATCTCACCCGCGCTCAGGAAATTCTTGAGTTTATCTGGCTGGGGTGGGGCTTGAACAGCGACGAGAGTCTCGGCAACGGCGGCATTCCCTGGAAGGTGGGCACCGGTCCACTGACCTGTTCGAACGGCCCCGCCGCCTATGCCTTTGTCCGCTTCAGTATGCTGACCGGCGACAAGACGCTCGCCGCCGAGTATCTCGAACGCTCGAAGACGGTGTATGACTGGGTGAACAAGTATCTTCGTTCGGGCTATCTTTATATCGATGGACCCGGCAACAACTGGTCGGGCGCTTACAACAACGGCCTGATGCTGGCGGCGGGCTCCCTTCTCTACAGCGTGACGGGAGAAGAGACCTACCTTACCTATGCCAGCCGCACCGCGAAATTCGCCTTTAACAACAACATGGAGAAGAAGGACGGGCGCTACAAGTTCAAGAACGATATCGACAATCCCTGGATGAGCGCCTGGCTGATCAAGGCGTATGTCGAATTCTACAGGATCGACGACGACAACGAGACCCTCTTTCTCAATTCGGCCGCCGATGTCATGGCCTTCGCTCTCGATCATAAGCTTGAGTCCGGCTATTTCGGGGAGAAGCTCAACAACGCCGACAACGATAAGAGTTCTACCGACTGCGTGAATCTGGGCGGCGGCATTTCGCTTCTTACCGCGCTGGCCGATTGGGCCGAGACCTATGGGACCGCTTATCAGACAGAGGCGGGAAACTAACGCTATACAAGCATTTTCTCTAACCGGGCAGAGAGGGGCTTTCCGCTCTGCCCGGTTTTTGTCTTTATAGGGAATAAAAGCGGCCCAGCAAAGGACATCCGGAAAAGGGAAGGGCCGTAAAAGCGAGGCCTCTCACGCCGGATGGCCGGTTGTCCGAATGAGCTCGGAAAAAACGATAATATTTTTTCTTTCCCTCTTGACAAACGCTTTGCGGTGCGCTATAATATGACAGCGTTATATAACGCTGTTATGAAAAGGTGAGCGTTTATGGAAGAGAACCTGACTACTCTGGAACGCATCCATCAGGCGGCCAGAAGAGAATTTCTCGATAAGGGTTACAAAGACGCCTCCCTGCGGAAGATCGTAAAATCTGTCGGGATGACCACCGGAGCTTTTTACGGTTACTATAAAAGTAAGGAAGACCTGTTTGAAGCGTTGGTGGGGGAACATTACGACTATATTCTGAATCGTTTCAAGGAGGCGCAGCAAGAATTTGCGGCGCTTCCGCCCGAACGCCAGCCGGAGGTCTTGAGCGAGGTCTCCGGGGTCTGCATGTTCGATATGCTCCACTACGCCTATGGACATTTGGAAGAGTGCAAGCTGATTCTCTGCTGTTCGGAAGGAACAAGATTTTCCGGAATGATCGATGAAATGGTAGAGATAGAAGCAGACAGCACTCACGCCTATCAAAAGGTTCTGGAAAATTTGGGGCGTCCCTCCCCTAAGATTGATCCTAAGCTCGAGCATATCCTGATTACCGGTATGTTTCACACGTTTTTTGAGCTGGTGATTCATGAGATGCCGCTGAAGGACGCGGAAAACTATGTAAGGGAAATGCGCGTTTTTTATACCGCCGGATGGATGAAAATTATGGGGCAGTGATGCCCTGTAATTTTCGCCCTGGAGTTAGCATATGCTAACTCCATTTGACACGGATATCGGAAGAGGCTTCCTCTCTTCTTTATCATAAAAACTCAAAAGGAGGAATTTTTTTGAAAAAGCAATCCAACCTGTCCCGGCTGCTTCAAGTTGCGGGCAGCCACAAGTATCTGACCTACGCCTCATGGGCGCTTTCGGCGATCAGCGCTTTGATCGCGCTGATGCCCTTCTATTATATTTGGCGGGTCATAAGGGAAGCGCTGGAGGTCGCCCCGAATTTTGACCGTGCACAGGACATGGCCCGCAACGGCTGGATGGCGGTACTGTTTGCAGTTGTCGCGGTGCTGGTCTACATAGCCGCTCTGATGTGTTCCCATCTGGGTGCTTTCCGTGTCGCTACCAATCTTCGGCTTCAGGCGATGGAGCATATCGTCAAACTTCCTCTTGGCTTTGTCGAGAGCTTTGGCAGCGGCAGACTGCGCAAGATCGTCAACGAATCCAGCGCGGCAACCGAAACCTGGCTGGCCCATCAGCTTCCCGACCGGGCAAACGCCATAGCGACTCCCTGCGGGCTCTTGGTATTGCTGCTTGTTTTCGACTGGAGGCTGGGGCTTTTGAGTCTTGTGCCGGTGCTTCTCGGGTTTCTCATCATGATGGCGATGACCGGTCGGGAGATGCAGCGGAAAATGAAAGAATATCAAAATGCGCTGGAGGATATGGCGGGCGAAGCGGTGGAATACGTCCGGGGCGTACCCGTGGTCAAGACATTCGGACAGACGATCTTTTCCTTCAAAAAATTCAAGGATTCCATCGATCGGTATAGAGTCTGGGTCATTGCCTATACCAAACAGCTTCGCGCTCCCATGATGCTCTATACGGCGGCCATCAACGGGGTATTTGCTCTCTTGATTGCCGGCGGACTGATCTTTACCCGAAGCGGCGTGACCATGGAATTTTTGCTGAATCTGCTTTTATACATCATCATCACGCCCGTTATTTCAGTGACCTTGACCCGCATCATGTTCCAGAGCGAAAACGCGATGATTGTGGACGATGCTCTCGGGCGCATCGACAGTGTTCTGAATCTGGATCCTCTGGAGGAAGAAACCGAAAACCCGAAACATCCGATGAACGCTTCCGTGGAGCTTCAGAATATCCGTTTCAGTTATGACGGAGAAAAAGATGTGCTGAAAGATATTTCCCTGACGATTCCCGAAGGACAGACGGCGGCCTTTGTGGGACCGTCGGGAGGGGGCAAGACCACCCTGGCCAATCTGATATCCCGTTTCTTTGACCCGCAGGGCGGCACGGTGAAGATCGGCGGCGTGGATGTGAAAAAGATCCCCAAAGAGGAGCTGATGAATACCGTCTCTTTTGTGTTTCAGAACAGCCGTCTCATCAAAGCTTCGATTCTGGACAATGTGCGAATGGGGAGGCCCGACGCCACTCGTGAAGAGATTTTGGAGGCGCTTAAAAACGCCCAGTGCGACGATATCATCGAAAAACTGCCGCAAGGTGTGGACACCGTGATCGGAACCGGCGGTGTTTTCCTTTCCGGCGGCGAACAGCAGCGGATCGCCATCGCCCGCGTCATGCTGAAAAATACTCCGATCGTCATTTTGGACGAAGCCACAGCCTTTGCAGACCCCGACAACGAAATGCGGGTTCAGGCCGCTTTTACGAAGCTCTCCAAAGGCAAAACGGTCATTATGATCGCTCACAGACTGTCCGCTGTGGCAGGGGTGGATCGGATCTATGTGGTGAAGGACGGATCGATTGCGGAAAGCGGAAGCGTCCGGGAGCTTTTGGAGAAGGACGGCCTGTTCCGCCGGATGTGGCAGAACTATCATACTTCGGTTCAATGGAAGGTGACAAAGGAGGGGCAATCATCATGATAAAATGGCTGCAAAAACGGTATGCGCTTTCCGAGCGCGGGGCAAAGGATCTTATCAAAGGGTGCTTTGCCTGTGTTTTGCAAAATATATCCTTCATGTTTCCCGCAAGCCTCTTATACTGTCTTGTGGACGATTTGATGAAGGGAGGTGTGCCCGATGAGAAAATCGCTTTTTATGTAATCGGCTGCATCGTTTGCGTGGGCCTTATATTGCTTACCACCTATTTTCAGTATAACGCCACCTATTTTGCCACCTATACGGAAAGCGGGGTGCGCCGTATAACGCTGGCCGAGAGACTGCGTAAGATCCCTCTCTCCTTTTTCGGAAAGAAGGACCTTGCCGACCTCACCAGCACCATTATGGCCGACTGCACCTTTTTGGAACAGAGCTTTTCTCATTTCATCCCGGAGCTGGTCGGCTCGATTCTTTCGACGATTCTGATTGCGGCAGGCCTGTTTGTTTTTGACTGGCGCATGGCGCTTGCAGCCCTGTGGGTGTTGCCGGTGGCTTTTGCGATCGTGGGCTTTTCGGCAAAAGTGCAGGAGAGATTCAACCGAAAAACCATGGCTGCGAAGATGGCCTGCGCCGATGGGATTCAGGAGTGCATTGAGACGGTGCGGGATTTAAAAGCCAACAATGCCGAAAAAGAATATCTGAAAGGGTTGGAGAAAAAGATCCGCGCGGTCGAGCACCGGTCGATTCTCAACGAATTCGGACTGGCAGCCTTTGTGGTGTCGGCCTCTCTTGTGTTGAAGCTGGGTATCGCTACCGTGGCGCTGGCCGGTTCGATCCTTCTTATAAGGGGAAGCCTTGACGTCCTGACCTTCTTTCTGTTCCTGCTGGTTGTGTCCCGTCTTTATGATCCTTTGCAGGGCGCGCTGCAGAATCTCGCGGCAGTCATCAGCACCCGCACGAACATCGCCCGGATGAATGAGATTCTGGATCACCCCATCCAGCAGGGCGAAACCCGGCTTTCCAACCAAGGCTATGATATTGTCTTCGACCATGTGGGCTTTTCCTACGATACCACCGGTGAAACCGTTCTGAAGGACGTTTCCTTTACGGCGAAGCAGGGAGAAGTAACGGCGCTCGTAGGACCGTCCGGGGGAGGCAAAACCACGGTTTCCCGTCTGGCCGCTCGGTTCTGGGATGTCAGCAGGGGGAAAATCACCGTAGGCGGCATGGATATTTCTCAAATCGATCCGGAGACGCTGCTTTCTCTTTTCTCTATTGTGTTTCAGGATGTCACCCTGTTCGACAACAGTGTTCTGGAGAACATCCGTATCGGCAATAAAGACGCGACAAACGAACAGGTGTTGGCGGCGGCAAGGCTTGCCAATGTGGACGAATTTGCCGAAAAGCTTCCCGACAAGTGGAATACCAACATCGGTGAAAACGGCTGCGAGCTTTCCGGCGGGGAACGGCAGAGAATTTCGATTGCCCGCGCGTTTTTGAAAAACGCGCCGATCATCCTGCTGGACGAGGCCACCGCCTCTTTAGACGTTGAGAACGAAACTCTGATTCAAAGCGCGCTCTCCCGCCTGATTGCGGACAAAACGGTGCTTGTGATCGCCCATCGGATGCGCACGGTTTCCGGTGCGGATAAGATTGTGGTGCTCTCCGACGGTGTGGTAGCGGAGGAAGGTGCGCCGGAAGATTTGATGAAGAAAAACGGCCTCTATGCCCATATGGTGAAGCTGCAGACAGAAAGCCATAGCTGGACACTGGCATGAGGAGCGTTTGATTTTATCAAGAGCGCGGTTTCCGGCGATCCGGCGGTGTTCGCGCGGTATGCGGAGAGAGCGCGCGGCGGTGCGTATGATTCCACTGCCGCTCGTTTCCGGGGAAAGCCGTGGATCTTAAAAGGGAGGTGTATGATCTGTGGAGGATTTCAGGAGGTTCCGTCTGGAAAGCAGCGACGGTGACGCCGAATTTATCGTACACCGTGTCTTCGAGGGAATCGAGCTGACTTTCAATGCGGTGCATATGCCGGCGTGCGCGCTGGGGGCGTCCCATCCATCCCACTGTATCGAGATCCACCATTGCAGAGAGGGCAGGCTGGAACAGCAGCTGGACGACACGTTCTTTTACCTTTCCGAAGGTGATTTGTCGGTTTCCATCCGTCACAACAAAGGGATATCTTACAAATTTCCTCTGAAACACTACCACGGCGTGACCATCTCCATTGATACAGACATCGCCCCCGCCTGTTTTTCGTGCTTCTTGAAGGATGTCGAGGTCAGTCCGATGGCCGTGGCAAAAAAGCTGTGCGGTGAAAATAAAAGTTATGTCGCCCGCTCCGCTCCTTTTGTGGAACATATTTTTTCGGAGTTGTATACGGTGCCCGAAAAGATTCAGAAGGGATATTTCAAAGTCAAGGTACTGGAGCTTCTGCTGATGCTCTCGGGGATACAGGCGGAAATCAGACCCGAGGACAAGGCGGCACTGCCCCCGGAGCAGGCGCGTCTGGCGGCCGCCGTGGGGACGGTGATTGCCGAAGAGCTTCATCATCGCATATCGCTCGAACAATTGACCAAGCGCTTCGGCGTGTCGTCGGTGGGATTGCAGAATGCTTTCAAGGGCGTCTATGGAATGCCGATTATTTCGTATGTGCGGCTCTGCAAAATGCAGAGGGCGGCGCTCGATTTGATACAAACCGAGCGCTCGGTCTTAGAGATTGCGGGAGAACTCGGATATGACAATGCCAGCAAGTTTGCCGACGCTTTTAAAAAATTGATGGGGGAGACCCCGTCGGAATACAGAAAGAACCATTCAAAAATCTGATTTTTCATATGCTCCGATGATTTTCGATTCGGAGCATATCTTTTTTCTTTCGGAGTAGAAGCCCGAGTCTATACACGGTATAATGGACTTGCATGGATGCTTGGTCACCTAATAAAGAGGGAATCGGTCTCTTTCCCGTTCTTTTTCCGAAAGACGGGGAAAAACGTGAACAGAAAGGAGTTATCGCATGAGAGGAAGCGTGTATGTCTGAGGAAATGATCGTACGTTTATGCTCTCCCACGCTCGCCGGGATCAAGACGGCCAGTTTATTTGCCTGCAAATTTCAGTGCCGGAAAAAGCTGTGGAACGAAATCCGCCGTTATAATCGGATGCTGACCGGCAAGGGTGTGCGGATGCTTCCGATAAAAGTTTCGGGCAATACCGCTCTGATCTATCTTTACCGTCCGTCAAGACTGGAAAAGGATCTGTCCTGCAAGTCTGCCGCCGGAATTTTGCAGTCAGCGGGCTATCAATCGGTCAAAAGCGGGTACTGCATTGCGGAGCTGATGCGCAGGCTGAGGGAGGGAGAGGATTTTCCTCACGAGATCGGCTTATTCCTCGGCTATCCTCCCGAGGATGTCTATGGCTTTATCGTAAATAAAGGCTGCGGCTGCAAATGCGCCGGCTGCTGGAAGGTTTACGGAGATGAAAGCGAGGCACAAAAACGCTTTGACAGCTACAGAAGATGTACCCGGATTTACCGGGAGCGGCATGCAAACGGAGTGTCTGTTGAACGGCTCACAGTAGCGGTTTAACCCATATCGTTTTACTTGAAAAATCGAAAGAAAGGAAATGTAAGAATGAGTAAAGTTGCAGTAGTATATTGGAGCGGAACCGGCAATACGGAGACTATGGCGGCCGCCGTTGCCGACGGCATAAAAGAAAATGGGGGCGAAGCGACGCTGCTCACAGCCGCCGAATTTGACGCTTCCATGATGGATCTGTTTGATGCCGTCGCGTTCGGCTGTCCTTCCATGGGAGTCGAGGAATTGGAGGAAAGCGAGTTTGCTCCCATGTTTGCGGCCTGCGAATCCAAACTGTCCGGCAAAAGGATCGCGCTCTTCGGCTCATATGGATGGGGAGACGGAGAGTGGATGAGGAACTGGGAACAGACATGTAAAGAAGACGGCGCGCTTCTCGTCTGCGATTTCGTCATTTGCAACGAAGCGCCCGATGACGACGCCGTCGCCGCCTGTAAAGCGCTTGGGGCGGCTCTCTCTTGTCAGACAGCAGCCTAATGATCAAAACAATGCTGTTTGGGTTCGCAAAAAACGAAAGCCCGCCGATTTCGGCGGGCTTTTGACAGGACAGCGGAGGAATTTGTATAAAAAATCTGAGGTCTATTGGCCGCGCGGAAAAGAGTGATCGGGCACGGCGGGAAATCACTGAATCCGGGGCTATATTTTTTATTTGGAAATGTCCATATTGATCTTGTAGAGGCGCTCCATTTCAGCGCGCTTGAACGCGCAGTAATCGCGCATCTTTTTCACTTCGTCGTCGCTGTAGGCGTCCAGTTCCTCCGGACTCAGTTTTCCTTTGAACATTCTGTCGAGCGTGAGAGCATACGTGATCCCTTCGTCGCAAATGTGGCTGTCGCGCATGCAGACTACCCGGTTGCTCTTTCCGGAAAGAAGGAGTTTTACCGCCTCTACACCCATTTCGGAGGCGATTACGCGGTCGCGCAGAGTCGGCGAACCGCCGCGGACCACATGCGCCAAACGGGCAAAACGGGTTTCGATACCGGTTTTTTCTTCAATGCGCTTGGAAAGTCCCTCGCCGTAATTGCCGAGGCCTTCGGAAATGAGGACGATCAGGTTGCGCTTGCCGTATTCCTTGGACTTGACAAGCTTTTCGATGATTTTATCCTCTTCAAAACGAAACTCGGGGATGAGAATGGCTGAGGCGCCTACGGCGACGCCGGCGTAAAGGCCGATATAGCCCGAATGGCGTCCCATCACTTCCACGACGTTGCAGCGGGCGTGGCTCTCACAGGTGTCGCGCAGCCTGTCCACCATCTCGATCGTGGTATTCATCGCGGTGTCACAGCCGATGGTATATTCGGTAGCAGTGATGTCGTTGTCGATGGTGCCGGGAATGCCGATGCAGGGAAGGCCGCGCGCGGTGAGGTCGGTGGCGCCCCGGAAGGTGCCGTCGCCGCCGATGGCCACAATGCCGTCGATGGCATTATCCCGACAGGTCTTGATCGCTTTCTGCAGACCTTCTTCGGTACGGAATTCCTCGCTGCGGGCCGAGTAGAGAATCGTGCCGCCGCGGTTGATGATGTTGGAAACATCGCGCTCGTCGAACAGCTTCATGTTTCCGCTCATCAGTCCCTTGTATCCTTCGTAGATACCGAAAACTTCCACGCCGTGCGACAGGGCATAGCGGGTTACCGAGCGGATAACCGCATTCATGCCGGGTGCGTCGCCGCCCGAAGTCAGTACACCGATTCTTCTGAAATTATGCATATCATCTCTCCTTATCACGGCACCGGCGCTATACGCGGTGCGGTCGGGTATGAATCTCATCCGGCGAGCGCCGGACACTTGTTTTTTGTCAAAGCCCGGTCTCGTTTTTTACCGAACGGCGGGCGTCATGCTGCGTCGAAAAAACTTTACGACATACAGATATATAGTAATACAAAAAAGTGAAAAAATCAAGTGGTTTTTCTCTTTTTCTTTTGAAATCGCAGGATTTGGCGTTTGCCACAAAAAAGTGGCTGTCTGCCAGAAGGGCAGACAGCCAAACGTACAAATCAAATTACGGTTTGCTCAGTTGCAGCCACAGCCGCAGCCGCCGCTTCTCAGGCCGTTGTCATAGCAGGAGTTGTTGTTGCAGCAGATGGAGAAAAGAATCGCGGCGATGATGATCAGCCAGAGGGTGGAGTCATCGAATAAACGGCAAAGACAGTTCATAAGGAACCTCCATTATTTTTTTAGATATCGGTAAGGGGGCTTTCCCTTCCTGTATCATCATATGGAGGGCGGTCTTTTTGGTTACCGTTTTGGGAGAAGAAAGTTAATCCAGTTCGAGGGAGGTGAGTTCAAGAAAACGGTCGGCCGCAGTCACACCATACATGGGCAGAGTGGCCATGGCGCCGCATTTTTGACAGGATATTGTCACTTTGCCGTGATGCAGGCGATAGACATAATCGCCTTTTGCCTTCTCGCAGCGGCAATGAATCGCCTCTTCTTCCTCCAGTTCCTTCAGCATATAACAAACCACGTCCTCGAGAAGAGGGTTTTCGCTTTTCAAAGCATCTTCATCCTTCTCGCCCCGTATGAGCGAAAGATCTTTCATGCCCGCCTCTTCGATCAGACGAACCAGTTCTTCATTTGACCGGTCGATCGCCTCGAGAACTGCTTCCCGGGGTCCTATAAAGCAGGCGTCGATTCCGGTATAGGGGCAGGGAAGACGAAAGACGTCCTTTTCCCTGGCAAAGAAGTTCGTCTGTCCCAGCGTGAAATGGTGGGGCTTGGGGCAGGTAATGCAGGGAACTGTCAGGCGGATTTTCTTCTCCCGGGTATAGGTGATGACCGTTTCGCTCTCGCCGCAGGAGCAGCGGAGCTTCAGCATGTCGCCCGAAAGGGCAAAAATTCCCACGAGACTGAAGACCGTGGCTCCGCAGGCGGGGCAGCGGTAGGCAAGAGTGGTCTCTTTTTGCTGAACAAGCATCGTTAAACTCAGTCCTCCTCGTTTGCGGAATTTTCGGTGTCCTCTTCGGAGAGAAAATCGGGGCCTTTCTTGAGGGCGGCGTCGCGTTCTGCAGGAAGCGCTTTTTCGATTTTATAGGCATCCCCCTCAATCATGTTGTTGGCTACTGTGATGGTATCGAGCGGACTGTCGAGATGATAAAGACCGCTGTAATAGACCGACAGGGAGAGGGAGATGATGTCCGCTTCGGTCACACCGGTATAGCTCTTCAGGTAGTTGTAGGGAACGTCGTTGAAAACCAGCCGATAGTAGTAATAATTGTCCTTTTCAAAGGTAATATATTCGTAATCCGCATATTCGTTCTCCCCGTCGCTGAGAATGAAGAAAAAGACGTCTCCGCGGGGCGCGGTTTCGAGGCTGTAATAGTCTTTTACGCGATCCTTCGCCGTGCGGTTTACCCGGAAGGTGACAAGGAGCTGCTGGGTCTCCTCCACATACATGGGTTTTGAGACCATGAAGCAGCCGTCGAATTCGCTTGGCTCTTCTCCCTCCTCTTTTTTTCCGCTGTAGGGGTAGTAGGTATAGGTATAGGTATTGGTTGGCATGTTGTTCTCGTCCCGTTCCAGGGTAAAGGTGAAGCTTGACATGTCCTGTGTCCAGACCGTGAGCGAACCTTTTTCCTCATAGGCTTCTATGGCCCTGTCGGTCCATAGAAAGAGGTCGGCGTAGTCTTTTTTCTGAACTGAGATGCGGTAAAGGAGCAGTATAAAAACAAAAAGAATGACGCCGGCTGCGAGATATTTCAGGATCTTCAAAAAGGAAAGCTTCGGCGGCTTTTCCTCCTTGTCCGGTTCGGTCTCTTCATGGGGATGTTCTTTTCCGGGCTCCTCTTTGGGCAGCGCCTCGCGTTGATTTTCGGTATAGCGGGCGGCTTCGGCGGCCGCTTTTTGTCTCTCTCTGGCTTCGGATACCATGTCGGCGGTATTTTCCTCCGAAAGGATTTTCTTATCGTTTTCTTCGTTCATTGCACTTTTCCTTCTTGCTCGGGTGGAGCCGGATTTATCGGCTTTTCTCTCTTTTACATAGTAGCATATTTTTTGTGTTTTTTCAAGTATTTTTCCTTTATCTCTTGCAATATTGACGAAGGAATGCTAAAATAATCATATCTTGCGCGAAAAGACCGCCGGATTCCAAATTGTTTTGCCGTATCGATCTTTGGCATTGTATTTTCGGGTGGGTTCTTTTTTTCTATTTGCTCTTTTGTCGCTATATCGAAAGTGAGGAATTTTCATGGAATATCAGATTTCGGATAAATTAAAGAATATGAAGCCCTCGGCAATCCGCGAGATCTTCAAGAGTCTAACCGACCCTCGGATCATCGCCTTCGCAGCGGGAAATCCGGCGGCGGAATCTTTTCCGGCCGACACTTTGGCGCGTCTTTCCTCGGAAATTTTCGAAAAGGAAGCGGTCAAGGCGCTTCAGTATGGTATCACCGAGGGCTATCCCCCCCTTCGCGCACTGCTCGAAGAACGGCTGGCGTCGCGCTTCGGCGTGAAGAAGGAGGGCAACACCCTCCTTGTGGTGACCGGCGGCCAGCAGGGCATTGAGCTCACCTGCAAGGTCATGTGCAACGAAGGCGACGTTGTGATCGCCGAGAACCCTTCCTTTATCGGTGCACTCAACGCCTTCCGCTCGAACGGCGCGAGAGTGGTAGGCGTGCCGCTCGAGGAGGACGGAATGAACATTGAGGCGCTCGAGGCGGCGGTGAGGGCCAATCCCCGCGCCAAGCTCCTTTATACGATTCCCACCTTTCACAATCCGGCGGGCATCAGCACTTCCTTCGCCAAGCGCAAGCAGATTTACGAGGTCGCCAAAAAGCATGGCCTCGTGATTCTGGAAGACAATCCTTACGGTGAGCTCCGTTTTTCCGGAGAGGAGATTCCTACCATAAAATCGCTCGATACCGATGGCCTTGTGGTCTACTGCGGCTCTTTTTCCAAGGTGCTTTCGGCGGGAATGCGCATCGGCTTTTTGTCCGCTCCCGATGAGGTGGCCGCTAAAATTGTGGTGGCCAAGCAGGTGGAGGACGTTCATACCAACCAGTTTTTCCAGATGCTCTGCGCGGCCTATCTGCAAAACTGCGATATCGACGCTCATATTGCGGGCATCCGGGCGCTTTATAAGAGAAAATCGGCTTTGATGCTGAAAACGCTGGACGAAAATATGCCCTCTGTCGTTCGCTATACCCGTCCCGAGGGAGGTCTTTTCCTTTGGTGTACGCTGCCTGACGGCATCGCGCTCGACGGGTTTGTTCAGTCCGCGCTCGAGCGCTTTGTGGCGGTCGTGCCCGGCACGGCCTTCAACTGCGATGAAAGCGCGCCTTCGCAGTCCTTCCGTCTCACCTACGCCACGCCTACCGATGAGCAGATTGTTACGGGCGTGAAGATTCTCTCCGAGATCGTGAAGGAAAAAAACGGCGGAAATCGGTAAGGAAAAGAAGGCAGGACGACATTTATGGAAGAATTGAAAACGCAAAATGCGGCATCGGAAAAAAAGCCGATCATCTTTTCGGGCATTCAGCCGAGCGGCAATCTGACCATCGGCAATTATCTCGGTTCTCTTCGCAACTGGCTTGACTTTCAGGATACCTATCACTGCATCTACTGTGTGGTCGATCAGCACGCTATCACTGTCCGGCAGGTGCCCGCCGAGCTTCGCCGCCATACCTACGAGCTTTTGGCGCTCTACCTTGCGGCCGGAATCGATCCCGAAAAATGCACGCTCTTCGTGCAGTCACATGTTCCCGCGCACACACAGCTGTCCTGGGCGCTGGGCTGCTATACGATGTTCGGGGAACTCTCCCGCATGACGCAGTTCAAGGACAAGGCGGCCAAAAACGCCGACAACATCAACGCCGGTCTCTTTACCTATCCGGTGCTTATGGCGGCGGACATCCTGCTCTATAACACCGATCTTGTTCCGGTGGGGCAGGATCAGAAGCAGCATCTCGAACTGGCGCGGGACATCGCTTTTCGCTTCAACGGCGTTTACGGCGAGGTCTTCCGCATTCCCGAGGGATTTATCCCGCGGGCGGGAGCCAAGATTGCCTCTCTCTCCGACCCGGAGAAGAAGATGAGCAAGTCGGATACCGATTTCGGCTCGGTGCGGATCTTAGATACACGGGACGAGATCATGAAAAAGTTCAAACGCGCCGTCACCGACTCGGATACCGTCGTGCGCTATGCCGAGGACAAGGCGGGCATCAACAATCTAATGAACATTTATTCCTGCTTTACCGGTAAGTCGTATGAAGAAATCGAACGTGAATTTGCCGGTCAGGGCTACGGTATATTTAAACAAGCCGTGGGAGAGGCTGTGGCGGACGGTCTTGCTCCCCTGCAGGCCGAATATACCCGCCTCATGGCCGACAAGGCCTATCTCGAATCGGTGATGAAGAAGGGCGCCGAGGCAGCCTCGCGTCTTGCCGCCCGCACGCTTCGCAAGGTCTATAAGAAGCTCGGCTTCGTGACGTTCGGATGATGGCCTTCTTCGCTTTCTGCGGCCGTTTTTTGGTCGATCACGCTCTCTTGGCGGCGGCTGTTCTTCTCGTTCTCAATCTTGTGACGTTGATTCTTTACGTTTCTGACAAGAAAAAGGCGAAAAAGGGAGTCTGGCGCACGCCGGAAGCCACGCTGCTCGCCTTTGCCTGGGCCTTTGGCGGGGCGGGGGCCATGATCGGTATGTATGTCTTCCGCCATAAGACGAAGCATATGAAATTCCGCATTTTGGTGCCGGCTGCTTTTTTCCTGCAGCTTGCCTTTATCCTTATTTCTGTCTGGGCTGCCTTTGTATAAACGCTTTTGGAGCACGGCCGTTCTTTTCGGGGTGCTTTCCTGTCTCTCCAACCTCCGGAAAAGGGAAAAGGTATTTCGGCCTTTGTGAGAATGCGCTTCCGCCTAAGGCGGGTTCTGTTGAGGATTCGATTATTGCTGTACAGGACCAAAATTATGGACGGCCATGTAAACAATATAGCGGCACGAAACGAACGGCTGTGCTGTAATGAAACAAAACGCGCCCCGGTATTTCCGGGGCGCGTTTTGTCTGGGAAAGAAAGACCATTTGGCGAGGAGAAAGCCGGAAAAGGTCTTTGTTTATTTAGAAGAACCGGACCGAAACGCTTGTTTGTAGGGACTGTGGTCCCGGTCCGATTTCTGCTAAATCAAAGGGAAGGGCCTCGCTTCAGGGCAAACCAGAAAGTGGAGCCGGCGCCAGGCGTCGAGCGGACGCCGTAGCGGCCCTTGTGAAGGTCAATGACCGAGCGGACGATTGATAGGCCGAGACCGGTTCCCTTGGCGGCACGCTTGTGGGCGGCATCGACCTTGTAGTAGCGTTCCCAAATGCGGGAAAGCTTGTCGGGTTCGATACCTTCTCCGGTGTCGGTGATTTCAATGCGAACCTCGCCGTCGGAAAGAAGCTGTCTGACGGCAATCGATTGGTCCTCTCCGGTATAGGTCATGGCATTGTTGAGAAGATTGGTCAGAACCTGCAGAATCAGCTCTTCGTCGGCCGTGACAGTTACTTTTTCGGTATACTCAAAAGAGAAGCGGTAGCCGTTCGTTCGGGTAAGCTCTTGATAACGCAGGACCGTTTTCTCCACGGAGTCGGTAAGAGAGAAGGGCTGCATGCGCGGTGTGATTACGCCGCTCTCCAGCCGGGAGATATCGAGCATGTCGTTGACCAGGGAGGTCAGGCGTGTCGTCTCGTCCACAATGGTCTGCAGATTTTCCGCCGTAACTTCGCTCGGAAGATCGCGCATCATTTCAGCATACCCGCCGATCAGAGTCAGGGGTGTGCGCAGATCGTGGGAGATGTTGGCGATCAGTTCCCGCCGGATGCTTTCCACTTTGTTGAGCTCCCGGCAGGCTCCGTCCAACGCATCGTTCAGCTCTTCGACCTCCCGGGTGCCGCCCTCCACCCTCTCGTAGCGGCCCTCGGAGAGCTGCTTGGCTTGTTTGCTGATCTGTGCGATGGGGCGGGCAATGGCTTTGGAAATGTAGGTGGCAAGCAGAACGGCAATCAGGATCAAAAGGCCTCCGAGCACGATCAAAAGAGAAGCGGAGGTTTTGGTTACCGTTCCCACCGGGGAAATGGCGCCGTCTAAAAGAAGAGTCATGGTTTCTCCGTTATGCGTGAACTCTTCGATCAAAACAGCATTGGAGGATATGGGCGCATAGGTGGTGACGGCTTTGGCGTCGTAACTCTCGGTGACCGGATCGTATGAGATACAGAAAAGATTTTCTCCGCTTTCAGCCGCCGCTTCCGCCAAATCCTGTCGCTCGATCGAAGAGAAGGAGTGGATGAGACAGGTGTGGGTGCTTTCCGCCTCGTAAGCCACGCTTCCGTCACCGTTGAGCACCGTCGCGCAAAGTGAATTTTTAGCGGTGGCCGAGGCGAGTTCGGAATAAAAGGATGGATCGTCGGCATAGAGCAGAACGTGGCGGGCGGTGGCACGGATTTCGTTAATCCGCGTATTCGAGTAGATCAGATCAAAGAGTACTACCTGACAGAGAAAGAGCAGTACCAGCGCGACGACAATAACCAGAAGAAAGCCGAGAAAAATTTTGCCGCGGATGGTGAGCGATTCTTTTTCGCTCTTTTTGTGATTTGCTGTCTCTTTAGCTGTTGGTTTCAAAGCGATATCCGACTCCTCTCAAAGTCACAATAAACTTGCTGTACTCGCCTAAAGAACGCCGCAAAAGCTTGATGTGAGTGTCGAGCGTGCGGTCGTCACCGTAGAAATCGTAGCCCCAAACCTCGCAGATCAGTTTTTCGCGGGTAAGGGCGATGTTGGCGTTTTTAATGAGATAGAAGAGCAGATCGTATTCCTTGGGGGAAAGATCGGATTTTACGCCGTCCACATAGACAATGCGGGCAGTGAAGTCGACCGTCAGTCCTTCGAGTGTGAAGACATCCCGTTTGGGGGCGCTTTCCTTGGGGGCGGCGCGTTTTAAGACGGCATCGATGCGGAGCATCAGTTCTTTTGGGGAAAACGGCTTGACGACATAATCGTCGATGCCCAGCCGAAACCCGTTGATTTTGTCGTATTCTTCTCCGCGCGCCGACAGCATGATGATTGGCGTGTCGCAGAGCTTGCGGATTTCGGCGCAGGCGGAGAAGCCGTCGAGCATCGGCATCATGATGTCGAGAATGATGATATCGAAACGGCGGTTGCGGCAAACGGTGATGGCCTCCATGCCATTGGTGGCTTCGCTGACCGTATGCCCTTCAAATTCGGCGTATTTGCGGATTAAGGAGCGGATCTTTTCTTCGTCGTCCACGACCAGGATGTTATACATGGGATTCATTCCTTTCGCGTATTTTATTATTCCATTCCGTCCGGATTTGGGCGGCGGTTGGTTTTGTTTTATCGCCGGACTTTTTATTTTCCCATTTCGCCGAGCGTGAGCGATATGCTGACCAATCGGTCTTTGCGGGCAACGGTGATCTGAATCGAATCTCCCGCGGCATAGCCGTTGAGCGCGGCGGTGATGTCATCGGAACTGCTTA
>CALXKW010000023.1 GCA_944389045.1 uncultured Clostridia bacterium
ACCGCACAGAGGGATCAGAAAGACCATGAGAAGCCCCGGCCGCAGAACAAAATCGAACACCACACCGGCGGCAAGGACAAAGGGCGCCGTCAGCACCACATGCAGAAGGATCTTCGCATCGAAAATCCGGCGGGTTTCGAGCGGGAAGGAGCGAAGAAGCGAGATCTGCCGGCATTCCAGCGATACCGAGGGGGCGGTGATATAGTTCATACCCGCCAGAAAGCAGAGAAACGCCGCGGCAAAGAGAGACATATAGGCGTCAAAGGAAGGAATCGAGCCGCGCAGAAGATCGAGGAAGGCCTGCCCCTTGATGACCGCCGCGATCGACAGCACCAGAAGAAAGAGCGAGCCGATTCCGCAGTTGAGCATATAGATGGGGCTTGCCAGAAAATGGCGCAGCTCCTTCCGGAAAAGGGCGTTCAGCTGGCCCGAAGCCGCCAGGTGCTTTCTCTTATAGCGCGTGCGGACAGCGGGCCGCGCGGCCGCGATCTTCCGGAAGGTCGCCGCCAGAAGCGCATAGACCAGCCCGAACACAAGCAAAAGAATCCCCACAAAAGAAAGAAGCGGGAGAAGCGCCCCCTCCGAGGCCCGGCCGAACAGATAAAGAGGAAAGAGAAAGACGCGGACCGAGGCGGCCACCTCCCCGCTGTTTTCGAGGAGAAGCGTCAGGTAATTGTTCATGCGGAAGTATAGGAAATAGTATCCCACCAAAAGCGCCAGCGACAAAATCATCGTGAAAAGGCTCTTGTTCCGCATACGCTTTGTCACAAGCGCCACCAGCCAGCCCAGAAGCACGGTCAGCGTCAGCGTGAGAAAGGGGAGCAAAAAGAGGAGCAGCGCCGACAGAACCATCGCCGCCGCACCCGCGGACACCTCGGTGAAATAGGCGATATCCATCGGGAGAAGCACAAGCGTGCCGAACAAAAAGCTCTGCACATACAGCCCGAGCATACGGCTGGCCAGAATCATCCAGGAAGGGATCGGCATGGAAAGAAGCAGCTCGTTGTCCTTGGCCTCAAAAAGCTCCGCTTCGGCGGTGAACACGCTGCCGATGACGCCGAGGGCCAGCGAGAGCAGCGCCGCGATGGCGAAATAGAGCCAGCCGAGGCCGGCCTCGTGCAGCGGAAGCGCAAGACTTTTCCCCATGCCGTAGAGAACAAAGCCGAAAAAGAGAAAGAGATAGACAAAGAGAAGGGCGAACAGAATGACCTTTCCCTTCCCCGCGCGCTTTTTCCCCCGCCCGAGAAAGGAAGAGAAAAAGCCGCGCAGCTGTTTTTTGAGAAGCGCCGAAAAGACGGCAATTTCAGTTCTTTCCTTCATAGCTGTCCTCCCCGGAGGCGTTCTCCTCACGTCCGCCGTTTTGGTCCGCGCCGACGTCGTAGCCGCTATCCTCGCGGTCGCCCTCAAGCTCAAGAAAGACGTCCTCAAGCGACTCGTCTCCCTTGACCTCCTCCATCGTACCCGAACGGATCAGGCGTCCGCCCTTGATGATGGCCACCTTGTCGCAGAGTCTTTCCGCCACTTCGAGCACATGGGTGGAGAAAAAGATCGCGCCGCCCTCCCGGCAGATCTCCCGCATGATCTCTTTCAGAAGATGCGTCGCCTTGGGATCGAGGCCGACAAAGGGTTCGTCCATAATCAGAAGCCGCGGCGTATGAACCAGCGCGGAGATGACGGCCAGCTTCTGCTTCATGCCGTGGGAGTAGGCCGAGATCGGCTGCGATAAATCGGCGGTCAGGCCGAACAGATCGGCATACCGGTGAATCCGCTCGTTGCGGTCCTTCTCCGAAACGCCGAAGATGTCCGAGACGAAATTCAGATAGACGATTCCCGGCATGAAGTCGTAGAGATCGGGGTTATCGGGAATATAGGCGATTTTTCTTTTGCAGGCGAGCGGCTCCTCTTTTACCGAATGCCCGTCCACATAGATCTCCCCGCCGTCAAAATCGAGAATGCCGCAGCAGGCCTTGATGGTAGTGGTCTTGCCCGCACCATTGTGCCCGATGAAGCCGTAAATCTCCCCCTTTTCGATCGAGAGCGATAGATCGTCCACCGCCTTTTTGTCTCCGTAGGTTTTGGTCAGATGTTGAATTTTCAGCATAATGTCTCCTTCCGGCTGCATTTTCAGCATAACGTCTCCTTCCGGTTGAAATTTGAGCATGGCGTCTCCTTCCACATGCCGTTTTGATGCCGCCTTTCCCGAAGCGGCCCAAAGAAATGCCCGTTTACAAAGTCGGCTTTGGCGTTTATATCGTTTTCTGCCGGTCCGTCGCCCGCCGGTCGCCCGCCGAGCCGCTGCCCGCTCATCCACTCCTGAATGTCCGGGAAAACGCCATACCCTTACCGTCGCTCATTATAACACTCTTTTCATTTTGTGTCAATAGATTTTTATAAAAGGTCAATTGATTTTCATGATCTTCGCTTTTCGATAAGCAAGATCCTTCTCCTGTTCGGATAGAGATCGGGCATATCGGAGACAGCCCCGTCCGAGAGAATTCCGCAGCCGCCGGGCGAAAAAATACTTTTCCCCAAATGGGCCGCTCGGAGAACAGACTTGACAAAAAGTCGGAATGAGGATAGAATGGTTAAAGTCGATTTTGAATCCTCGGGCAAATCGGACCAAAAAAACGGCAAAGCAAAGAAAAGGAGTCTCTCATGCTCAGACGCTTTCTGCATTATTATAAGCCCCACAAGCTGATTTTCACTCTGGACATGCTGGCGTCGCTCTTCATGTCGCTGAGCGCCATCCTCTATCCCATCATCACGCGCTCGATGCTGAACGACCTGATCCCGAACCGAAACTACCGCATGATCGTGGCGGCGGGAGCGGCGCTGCTCGGCATCTATTTTCTCAGGATGCTGCTCAACTATTTCGTCCAGTATTACGGACACGTCATGGGGGTCCGCATGCAGGCGGCGATGCGCTCCGACATGTTCAACCATCTCGAAAAGCTGCCCTACAGTTTTTTTGACAACCACGAGACCGGCAAAATCATGTCCCGGATGACAAACGACCTCATGGACATCAGCGAGCTTGCCCATCACGGTCCTGAAAATCTTCTGATCTCGACCACCTCGATTCTGGCCGCCTTTCTCTACCTGACCACCATTCATCTCCCGCTGACTCTCATTATCTTTGTCTGCGTTCCCTTTCTTCTCATCATTTCGCTGATTCTGCGGAAGAAAATGCGCGACGCCTTCATGCGAAGCCGCCAGTCGATCGCCCAGATCAATGCCTCGCTCGAAAGCAGCATCTCGGGCATCCGGGTGACCAAGGCCTTCAACAACGCCGAAGTGGAGCGCAAAAAGTTCGAGGTAGGCAACGAAGCCTTTACAGAGGCCCGCCGGGACGCCTATAAGGCCATGGGGCAATTCCACGCCTCGACCGCCTTCGTCACCGACGTCTTCAACGTCGTGGTGCTGATTGCAGGCGGACTCTTTCTCTACAGCGGCGCCATCGAGTTCGGCGATTACTCGGCCTTCATTCTGGCTGTGGGCATGTTCATCACTCCGGTCATGACGCTGATCAATTTCATGGAGCAGTACCAGAACGGCGTCACCGGCTTTGCCCGCTTCCTGGAGATCATGGACGCAGCTCCCGAAAAGGACGCCGAGGGCGCCGCCGATCTCGGAAAAGCCGACGGCAAGATTGAATTCCGTCATGTGGTCTACGCCTACGACGGCGAGAAGGAGGTTCTCAACGACGTCTCACTCACAATCGACAAGGGAAAGAAATTCGCCCTCGTGGGGCCGTCGGGAGGCGGAAAAACCACGCTCTGCCACTTAATTCCCCGCTTCTATGACGTCAGCGAGGGCGAAATCCTCATTGACGGCAAGGATATCCGCTCCCTCACCGCATCGTCGCTCCGCCAAAACATCGGCATCGTCCAGCAGGACATCTATCTCTTCAACGCCACCGTCCGGGACAATATCCTATACGGCCGCCCCTCGGCCACCGAGGAGGAGGTGATCGACGCCGCGAAGCGGGCCAACATCCACGACTATATCCTGACGCTTGAAAAGGGCTACGACACCGTGATCGGCGAGCGGGGCGTGCGCCTTTCGGGCGGACAGAAGCAGCGTCTTTCGATCGCACGGGTTTTTCTGAAAAATCCTCCCATTCTCATTCTTGACGAGGCCACGAGCGCCTTGGACAACACCACCGAGATTCAGATCCAGAAAGCCCTCGACGAACTTTGCCGGGGCCGCACCACCGTAGTGGTCGCCCACCGCCTCTCGACGATCAAAAACGCCGACGAGATTGCCGTGGTGGCCGACGGCCGGATCGCCGAGCAGGGCACGCACGCCGCGCTTCTGCAAAAAGGCGGCCTTTATGCCTCGCTCTATAACCTTCAGTTTGCCGACGGCCAGCTTCCGTAAAAGCCACCGGACGAGGAAGCCGTTTTTCGGCTTTCAGAAAGACTTTGGCAAAGAGAGACGAGTAAAGAATTTGGCAAAAGATTTTTTCAGCCAGCTTTTTCTTTTATGAAAAATCGGCCTTCCGGAAAAGCCCTCCGGCTCCTGCTTATAAGCAGGAGCCGGAGGGCTTTTCTTATTAAAACCGAAGGGCCTTCAGACTTATTCCGGCGTTTTTCATTCGATCGGAACGAAGTCCGCGGCGCCGTGCTTGCAGAGCGGGCAGACAAAATCCTCGGGAAGCTCGTCTCCTTCATAGACATACCCGCAGATCTGGCAGACAAAGCCTTTTTTTCCGGCGGTCTCGGGCTTCGGCTTCACATGGTCGAGATAGTAGGTATAGGTCATGGTTTCCCGGTCGCTGATGACCCTCGCCTCGGTCACGCGGCAGATAAAGAGGCCGTGGGTGCCGAGATCGACATACTGCTCGGTCTCAAGCGACATGACCGCGTTGATATAGCGCGGGAGAATGACCAGTCCGTTGTCCGAACGGAGCGGCGTGCAGCCGGCGAACTTGTCGACATTCCGTCCGCTCTGAAAGCCGAAGGTCTCAAAGACCGAGAAGGGCGCCTCGACCGAGAGGCAGTTGACGTTCATCTTCTTCGTATTCCGGATGACGTGATGGGAATAGCTCTCCTTGTTGATGGCGACGGCCACCCGGTTGGGCGTGTTGGTGACCTGCGTCACCGTGTTGACGATCAGCCCGTTGTCCCTCTTGCCGTCGTTTGACGTGACCACATAAAGGCCGTATCCGATCTTAAAGAGCGCCGTCAGATCGTTCTTGTCGGCCCGGTCGGAGGAACGGGCGATATAGTCCCGGCAGAGCTCTTCCGCCATGGCCTCGATCTCGTCAAGATTTTCTTTCTTGACCGCCGAACGGATATGAACGGTATGCGAAAGCCAGTCGATGTTTTTGCATTTTTCGAGCATTCCCTTCATGATCTTGGCGGCAAGCGGCGCCCAGGAGCCGTTCTCGATCAGCCCCACCGTCCGGTTCTGGAAATTGCGCTCGGCAAGATGCTCGATAAAGGTGCGCATAAAGGGAAAGATTTCGGCGTTGTAGGTGGTGGTAGCCAGAACCAGCTTGCCGTAGCGAAAGGCGTCCTCCACCGCCTCGGAGAGATCCGACCGCGCAAGGTCGGTGACAACCACCTTGGGGCAGCCCTTTTCCCGCAGCTTATCGGCGAGAAGCTCCACTGCCTTTTTCGTGTTGCCGTAGACCGAGGTATAGGCGATCATCACGCCGTCGGTCTCGACGGCATAGGAAGACCAGGTGTTGTACAGGCCGAGGTAATAGCCGAGATTTTCGGTGAGCACCGGACCGTGCAGAGGGCAGATGATCGCGATATCAAGACCCGCGGCCGCCTTGAGAAGCGCCTGCACCTGGGCGCCGTATTTGCCTACGATGCCGATGTAGTAGCGGCGCGCCTCGCACGCCCAGTCCTCTTCCACATCGAGCGCACCGAATTTGCCGAAGCCGTCGGCCGAAAAGAGCACGCGGTCCGCCGCGTCGTAGGTGACCATCACCTCGGGCCAGTGTACCATCGGAGCGAAGACGAAGGTCAGCTGATGGCGGCCGAGCGAAAGGGTTCCGCCGTTTTCCACCGTGACTTTACGGTCGGTGAGGTCGAGCGTCTCAAAAAAAGCCGCGATCATCCCGAAGGTCTTGGCGTTGGCCACCAGCTTCGCCTTCGGATAAACTGTCATAAAATTGGCGATATTGGCCGAGTGATCGGGCTCCATATGCTGCACAATAAGATAGTCGGGACTGCGACCTCCCAAAGCATTCTCAAGATTGTCGAGCCATTCGTGCGTAAAACGGGCGTCCACGGTATCCATCACCGCGATCTTTTCGTCAAAAATCACATAGGAATTGTACGCCATGCCGTTCGGCACTCTGTACTGCCCTTCGAAGAGATCGACCTCATGGTCGTTGACGCCGACATAAACAATATCGTTGGTAATCTTCATTCTGTCTGACCGTGCCTTTCTATCCGCCCCGAAAAACTCCGGCGCGGCACTTCTTTTCTCGCATCCCCCTCCGCGCGGCCACGAAGAAATAGCGGTCCACGCGCAAGGAGGGCTGTGTTTACAGTATAGCACACTCTTTTTTATAAATCAAGAATTCTTCCTGAATTATAAGAAAAATTTTCCGAATCTTTTTTAGCAGCCTGCCCGGCCCTTACGCTCCCCCCGACCGGCCTGTTTTGCCGGAGAAAGTCTTAGCCTGTTATGAAAAGGATTTTTCGAAATTTATTTAAGGAAAACCTTCCAGCCCGAAAAAGCCTTTTTTGGCACGATAAATCCGGTCTTTCCGAAAGGGCGCTTCGCCGGAAAATCATCGCCGGATCGGCTCGGAGCTGTTGCCCCTGCGGCTCAAAACGCAGCCCACCGTCAGGACAAGCAGCTTGAAGTCGAGCCAGGAGGAGGCGTTCTTCACATAGAGGGCATCCAGAATGGCCTTGTTTCGGCCGCACACGTCGTCGCGGCCCCGTACCTGAGCGTAGCCCGACAGACCGGGACGCACCGCGTAGGCGCCCAAAGCCCGGCGCGCTTCGATCAGCTCGGTCTCGGTCAGAACGACCGGCCGGGGACCGATCAATGACATCGTTCCCAGAAGACAGCAGAAAAGCTGGGGGAGCTCGTCGAGACTCAAACGCCGGAGCACGCGCCCCACCCGCGTAAGATAGCGCTCCCGGTCGGAAAATTCCTCTTTGGCAAGATCGCGCGGCGCGTCCACCAGCATCGACCGGAACTTGTAGCACTTGAAGGGCTTGCCGTTCCGTCCCATCCGCAGATGAGTGAAAAAGACCGGCCCGCGCGAATCGATCTTCACGGCGACCGCCACCACCACGAAGAGAGGCGACAGAAGAATCAGCGCCGTAAAGGAAATCACGATATCAAAGCTCCGCTTGACAAAACGGTACGAGTAACGCTTTCCGGGATTGGCTTCAAAACTGTCAAAAAAGGCCTTGTAGGCCTCTTCGGAATAATGGCGGCGGAAATCGAAAGAGCTCTCGTCGATCCGGTCGTCCCCACAGACCTCCTCGGACATCGCCTCGCTTCCGCAGCCCCCGTCCGGGCTCGCTTTGTCGGCAGCTGCGTTTTCGGCAGTTGCGTCTTTGCCAGCTGCGTCTTTGCCAGCTGCGTCTTTGCCAGCTGCGTCTTTGTTGGCCGAACCTTCCTCCCGTCTTTCCAAGAAGTTTTTTCCATCCCGCTCCTCGGGGCGGCAATCGATTGTCTTGGCGCGGTAATTCGAAATATCTTTCGGCATATCGCTGCAAAAGCCATCGTCGGACCGGCCGTGCGGCGGCTTTTCCCCTCTTTCGTCCGCAGAGCGCGGAAGCGTCTCGCCGCGCGCCTGTTTCTTTTCCCGTCCCCGGCAAACCGCAGCGGATGCCGCCGAACCGGCGGCCTTTTCTCCGCTCATGTGCGCCGGGCGGGCCCGACCAGCCGCGCCCGCCCGGTCGCGCGGCATGTTTTTTTTCTCTGTATTTCGATTGAAATCGGTCATGATCTGTCTCCTTCGGACGCCGTTCGGCCGAAGCCGGACACGCGCCTTCCCCTTTATCATTTCGCAAAAAAACAAAAGGATACAGGGAATCGCCGCAAAACATCTACCCAAATTTTGACCGTTTTTTAAAGGCTTATTCAAATGAAAAACGTAGAAAAAGCCCTGCCCGATCGCAAAAATCGGGCAGGGCCGATAAGCCGATAAGAATACAGAGAGAAAGAAAGAGCGCGGCGCCTTGCGGAGAAAAGAAAAATGTTTATTGTTAAACTTTAAGCACCTTTTATACGCCTATTCGCCAGAGTCTCAAAGGAGCCCTTCTTCACCGAAACCCGAAGCGCCAAAATGCGCGCGGCTTATTCCGGAAAACAGCCGCAGAGCGTTTTGCGGTATAGCAAAACGCTCTGCAGCTTTGATAAAGAACCGCTCCCGGAAAAACGCACGGGAAATCGCCGGACACTCAGCGGCTTTCGAGAGTCGGAAGGCCGTCCTCCCCGGTCTTCCAGCGGCAGAGCGAAGCCCCCCGCACCGGAATTGCCAGTTCGGAAAGGTCGGCGTTCAGCCGGGTAAAGAGCTCCTTCGCCTGAGCGGCGGTAAAGGCCGTCTCTTCTCCGACGCTTTCGCCTTCCGCGCTGTCAAGATAATAGTTGTAGGTAAAGGTACCGCCCCGGCCCTCGATGTAGACATTGATCGCGCCGGCCCTTTCACCGGCCGAGAGCGTTCCGGCGAAGACGCAGCCCGAAACGGTGCCTCCTCCCGCCTGATTCGAGGCCACGATGCCGCCGGCGTTCTGATAAAGCGAGGTCACCGCCATCGAGGACATGCAGTTGACGATGGCGCCCTCCCGGCGAACCGAGCGGCAGATTCCCGCCGCCTGCGCGGAATTGGTTACCGAGCCGGTCGTGACAAGATTCATGACCACGCCGGTCACATAGGGGAAGACGCATTCATCGCTGCCCGCGATCTCCGCGTGAATCGTATGGCCGCCCCCATCGTAAATCCCGCCGAAGGTACCGGCGGCGCCGATGCCGTTATAGCCGATATAGCCCGCCATATCGAGGTCGGCCGTCTGGAGAAAATATTTTCCGTCAAAGCTCTGTCCGTAGAGCATGGCCTGTGTAAAGGCCTGAAAATCGGCGGGCGTAGAGATCCGGTAGGGGTCTTCCAAGCTTCCGTCCCCTCCCGAACCCTGAAAATCGCCGGGGGCGGACGGCTCCCCCTCAACCTCGCCGGCAAAATAGCGGTTCATCCAGTCAATGCGCTGTTCGAGCCATTTCGCCAGATATTCGGCCTGCTCGTCGTGGCTCTTCAGCGCCATGACCGCCGCGGGCTCCCGGTTTATTTTCTCGTCAAAAATCTGCCACTTCTCAAAATTCCGGTCGAACTCCTCGGAATAAAGCGCGGCGGCCGCCCGCACATAGGCGGGAAGAGCGTTCAGCTCCTCCGTGATCTCGCCCCAGCGCTCTCTGACCATTTCCCGGAACCATTCCCACCGATAAAGCTCGATGAACCAGAGATGCTGCTGCGCATACTGATAGCTCTCGCTTCCCACATAGATGTATTCGGGCGTCGGGAAGGTGGGATTGCTGTCGTTGGCGTCCGCGTTTCCGGCCGCCAGATCAAAATCCCAGACCGGCCCGAAATGAAGCTTTCCGCCCACCTCCCGGTAGAGATAGAAGGAGCCCCAGCCCACATCGAGATTTTTGAAGACCTCCTCCACAAGATAGGTATCGACCACCGAGTCGAGATCGAGATAGGTCTCCACCTCGTCCCGGTTTCCGCTCATTACCGAGTAAAAAGCGTCGGTCAGGTAATCCTCGATGAATTTGACCTGCTCGGCCGTCCAGGTGTCGCTCTTGATCTCGTAGCGGTTGTAGCCGTCGAAAATGACGTTATCCTCCGCCTGCATATCGAGCTCCACCAGAAAGCCGGTTTCGTCGTCGTATCCGGTGTCGTCGACATTCACCCGGTATTCCTGCACCTGCATCTGCTCGGAAACCTGATAAACCCCCTGATATTCCCCGTTGAGATAGAGCTCGGCAAAACGGATCGAGGAGGTATAGTCGATGCCCGAAAGGCTTCTGGCAAATTTATAGGCCGCCGCGTTCCGGAGCAGGGATTTGTCGCACTGGATGGCCACCAGCGTCCAGGAGCGTGCCGGACCGTTCCCCTGCCCGAGAAGATTGGTCTTCTCTGCAAACTTGACCCGATAGGACTTTTTGCCCACCACGTCGATCCAGGAGAAATTGCCGCGTCCCCGAATCTCCATGACCGCCTCGCTGAGCGCAAATTCGTCCTCGGTATTTTCCACCGAAAGAAGGCCCTCGATATACTCTTCCTTGGAAACGATCGGCTGACCGTAGGTATCGATCCGAATGACCGGCATTTTCTCGGGAAGCCCGTCGAGAAGATCTTCCGGCGTATCCTCACCGCCCGGATCGGTGTTTTCCGGCGTATCGGTCCCCCCCGGAGCAGAGGAGGTTCCCGGTGCGGAGGAGGTGCCGGGAGCGAACGAGGTGTCCGGTTCGGTGGTACCCCCGCCGTCCGCACAGGCGGCAAAAAAGGTCAATACCGTCATAAGAACCAGAACCAGGGCGATTATTCTGCGACTTTTCATACAATACCCTCTGATTTTCCCGAATAAAGGACCTTTCCGACAGACAGTCCGCCGAGAAGGGTCCGTCTTCTCTAAATTTGCTTTTATTGTAGCATAAAATTTCTTTTTTGTCCAGACCTTTTGTTTCCGGCTCCCTTCTCCGTTTTGGATTTTTCCCGTATACCCCCATTTTCCCCGTTTTTACCGAAGCCCGGTGCCCCCGCTTTTCTTTCGTTCGTTTTTTCCCTCTTGGCCCCGATCCTCAGCCGCCCGGCAGCGACGACAGTCACGATGGCAGCGACAGCAACGGCAGGGAAGCAAGCGAAATGGCGGCAGCGGCAGCGACACAACGGCAGGGCGGAAGAAAAAGGAGAGTCCCAAAAAGGAAAAAGCCCTTTACTCCGGGCGGATTTTATGATATAATATAATGGGAGATGAGGGGCTTCCCTCCATCCCATCCAAAACGAGCTAGACAAAAAGACGGAAAAAAGGACTCTTATCTATGAAGGTCTCATTCTGCACACTCGGCTGCAAGGTCAATCAATACGAAAGCGAGGCTCTGGCCGAGCGCATGACCGATGCCGGCTGGGAGGTTGTTCCCTTCGGGCAGGCGGCGGACGCCACGGTGATCAACACCTGTGCCGTCACCGCCGAGGCGGAGCGCAAAGCCCGTCAGATGGTGCGGCGCGCGGCCGCCGCCTCGCCCGGCGCCATTCTGGCGGTGACCGGGTGTGCGGCCCAGCTCCGTCCCGAGACCTTCACAGGCCTTCAATCGGTTTTCCATGTGATCGGAAACGGGCGCAAAGCCGAGACGGCCGAGGCGATTCTTTCCCACTTCGGCGAAAAAACCTCCCCCCCTCTCCCGACCGTGCTTTCCGACACCTTCGTTCTGTCGTCCTTCGAGCCCATGGAGATCCGCAAGAGCGAACGCACCCGGGCCTACATCAAAATCGAGGACGGCTGCGACTCCCGCTGCTCTTACTGCATCATACGCCGGGCGCGGGGCCCGGTCCGCTCCAAGGGGCGGGATGCGGTGGCTACCGAGGCCGAAAAACTCGTGGCGGCAGGCTACCGGGAAATTGTACTCACCGGCATCGAGATCGCGGCCTACGGAAAGGATCTCGGCTGTGACCTCGCCGATCTGCTCGCCGACCTCGACAGGATTCCCGGCCTTGTCCGCATCCGCCTCGGCTCTCTCGATCCTGCCCTGCTCCGTCCCGCTTTCATCGAACGGCTCTCGGGCCTGTCCCGCCTCTGTCCGCATTTTCATCTCTCTCTGCAAAGCGGCTGCGACAGGATTCTTGCCGCCATGCGGCGCAAGAGCAATACCGGGCAGATCCGGGAGGCGGTCGGCCTTCTGCGTCGGGTTTTTCCGAAGTCCGCCTTCACCGCCGACGTGATCGTCGGGTTCCCCGGAGAGAGCGAGGAGGATTTTGCCGCGACGGCGGCCTTTCTGAAAGAACTCTCTCTCCTCGATTTTCACATCTTCGTATTTTCCCCCCGGCCCGGCACCGAGGCGGCCTCGCTGCCGAACCCGGTTGCCCCCGCAATTTCTGCCGCCCGTGAAAAAACGCTCGCCGCCCTGCGCGCCGACATGCGCCGGGAAGTGCTTTCCGCCCATCTCGGCCAAACGGTCGAGGTGTTGTTCGAGGATTTCCGGAACGGTCTCTCGATCGGACATACCGCCAACTTTCTTGAGGTGGCGGCCCCCACCCCGCATAACGCCCACAACGCGCTGGCTCAGGTGAAACTCCTCTCCTGCGACGGGCTTCGCCTGAACGGCACGGTCGTCCGCATGCCTCTTTAAGCGCTATGAAAGCAGGGAATGGGCGAAAATCCCCTTTTCCGACTGCATTTTCAGAAAAAATCCGTCTTCTCCGTCTCTTGTCCCGTCCGGCCTCCCGGCCGCATCCGAAAGACTTTCTGAAGCTATCCCCTCTTGCCTTTTGAAGAATGCACAACCCTCTGGACTCTTTGATCGCTGTCCGAATCCGAAACCCTTTGCGCTCGAAAAGAGTAATAACCGAATCAAGAGGTAACCGGCAAAATATGAGAACTCTCACCCATCGCTTTTTCGCCGCGAGCCTGGCCCCGCTTCTGACGGGCGGCCCGCTTCTTCGCTCCGCCTTCCGGCTCGGCTGCGTGGAGCCCGATCTCAATTTTTTCACTCACATCGCCCGCTCCTCCCCCTGCGTCCGTTCCCGTGCGGCTTTCCCCGCCCCTCTTTCCGAAGATTCCGATCCCGCGTCCGCGTCGCCTGCATCGGACACGGCGGCAAAAAAATGGGGCTGCAACGGGCACGACGTACCGGTCATCGAAAGAAAAATCACGCGGCTTCTCGGAAAACTCCTCTCCGGCAAGAGAAGAGGCACGCTTTTCTTCTTCCGGCTCGGCGTCCTGATTCACTATCTGACCGACGCCTTCACCTTCGCCCACAACACGTCCTTCGACGGTACGCTGGCCGATCATGTCGAATATGAAAACCGCTTTCACCTCTACTTTGTGAATCGGCTTCCCGAGACCGCCTTCACTCCCCGCGACGGAGCGCCCTTCGACTTCCGCGCCCTGCACGACGATTATCTGTCCGCACCCTCGGCCTTTTCGACCGATTACGGCTTTATCCTCGACGCCTCTCTGAGCGCCCTTTCCGCCCTGCGCGCGATCTGACAGAAGGACCGGCAGAGAGAGAGAATAAACAAAAAAACGAAAACCGCCGTTCTGAAGGCAATCGCCCTTCCCATACGGCGGTTTTTATGTTAGATTTTTATGTTAGAGAAGAAAAGAGGAACAAAAAATATCCCTGAAAACACGGGGCTCAGCGGCCGGCCTTCTGTTCCGGAAGAGAATTTCGCTCCCAGAACACGCCGTCCCGATAGCCCTGAATTTCCGAGTTTTCGTCCGCCATGGCCAGCCGTCTCTCCGCCCATACGCAATACTGCGGATCGATTTCAATTCCCATAAACCGACGGAGAAGCTTCTTGGCAACGACGCTCGTCGTCCCCGAGCCCAGAAACGGATCGAGCACAACATCGCCCTCGGAGGAGGAGGCCAGTATCATTTTGGCGACCAGTTTTTCGGGCTTCTGCGTGGGGTGCGCCGTGTTTTCCGCCATCGACCAGAACGGAACCGTGATATCGTCCCAGAAATTGGACGGACAGGTGTCCCGATAATTCCCGTCCCGGGTCATTTCCCAATCCTTCGGCTTTCCGTCGACCCGATAGGGCGCGTTGACCTTTTTCCGAAGCTTCACCGCGTCCAGATGGAAGGTATAGTCGTCGCCGTTGGTGGCAAACCAGATGTCCTCCATGCCGTTTTTCCAGTTCGCTTGGGCGCCTCTTCCCTTTTCTCTCTGCCAGGTAATGCGGTTTCTCACGCAGAACAGCTCGTTCATAACCGATCCGACGATCAGGCTGCTTTCCCAGTCGCAGCAGACGTAGAGCGAACCGTTGTCCTTCAGCAGCGGCTTGACCGCGCTCAGCCACCGGCGCGTATAGATTTCATAATCGGAAGCCTTCTTCCGCGCAAAGACCCTGCCGTTGAAGGATTTTCTTTTGTTGTAGGGCGGATCGGCGACGATCAGATCGACGCTTCCCGACGGCAGAAGGGGGCAGACCTCAAAGGTATCGCCGAGAATCGTCTTATCCAAAACGCCGTCAAGATTTTCCAACGGCCCGTCCATACGGATGCAGCGGGCCAGATAGGGCGCTCCCTCATTCAGCGATGTGTCGATGGTTTTGTTTCTTCCCGCTTTTTGGTTTGCCATACCCAGTTCCTCCTCCCCGACGCATCCCGCGCCGAGTCTTCCGGGCCGCGACGGCGCCTCTTCTTACCGCGGAAAGGATGGCCCGGATGTTTTTGTACGCCGTCTTTTTGATTTCATTATAAGCGGGATCGTGCCGACCGTCAAGAGGCACGGTCAAAATTGCCGGTAAAATTTTTTATAATTGATTATAAAAAGCTTATCAGCGGGACAGCCAGGACGCCCGCGGGCTTTTTTCGGAAAAGGATCAGAAAGGCAGAACGAATGTGCGTGAGAGTGCGCGCATGCTTTGTCCTCGGCCGCACTCTGCCTCTCTCCCCATCCTTCGAAAGGAACCTCCCTCTGAAGGAAGCCGACAATTCCGGCCGCACGAACGCGCCGTCGCATACCGAACCGATAAAGCCGGAAGATACGGATACCCCGAGGGCACCGTCTCTCTTTTTCGTCTCCTTCCTGCCGTTTGCGGTTTTGCTTCAACAGGCCTGCGGCAAAACCGAAGCCACAGGACTGCGGCAAAACCGGCTCCGACAAAAACAGCGGAGCACCGCGCCCCGCTGTTTTCCCTGATAGGATTTTACCGGACCCCCGAAAGGGATTTTCATACGGATTTGCTGCGCCCCCGGACGATACGCGCAGCCCGTGCCGCATGTTTTTTCATATACTAGTCCTGAAAAAAGCTTATGCCGGCAGGTCCGGTTCTCATGTCTTTTCCAAACAAGTCCGGTCTTTACGAAAACCGGTCAAGAATCTACAGAGTGCCGAAGAGGCGGTCGCCGGCGTCCCCCAGCCCGGGAAGAATATACCCCCGCTCGTTCAGTCCTTCGTCGAGATGCGCGCAGTAGATCTCCACGTCGGGATGCGCCTCACAAAGCGTCCGCATCCCCTCAGGGGCCGCGATCAGGCAGAGAAACTTGATCTTTCTCCCGCCGCGCTCTTTGATAAAGCGCAAGGCTGCCGAGGCGGAGCCTCCGGTGGCCAGCATCGGGTCGAGCACGAGGATCTGCCGCTCATCGATTCTTGGGGGAAGCTTGCAGTAATATTCATGAGGCTCCAGTGTTTTTTCGTCCCGATAAAGCCCGATATGCCCCACGCAGGCGTTGGGCACCATGCGAAGAAGCCCCTCCACCATTCCGAGACCGGCCCGCAGAATCGGCACCACGGCGATGTCCTCGCCCGCCAGTATGTTTGCCCGCGTCTTTTTCAGCGGCGTGCGAACCGAAACTTCCTTCAAGGGAAGATCGCGGAGCGCCTCATAGCACATAAACATCGTGATTTCGGAGACAAGCTCGCGAAAATTCTTCCGATCGGTTTCGGCCGCGCGCAGAAGCGAAATCTTGTGCTGAATCAGGGGGTGATCAAAAACAGTAATGTCGGCCATGGCCGCCGTCCTTTCTTTTCTTCCGCACCGGTTGAAAAGCCGGGGAAAAAACTTCCCGATTTCTTTCAGGATAGCATATCCCGCTTCCTCTGTCAACCGCTTTTTCGGAAATTCCTTCACCGTCGCCGCCCGAAAAAGCTGGGATGCTCGGAAAACGTGCCGAACAACGGGTTCGGACACCGCAGCGCCTCGGAAGGCAGCCGGAACGCTCAGTTTTCCTTCGGTCGGCCAGCGTCCTGCCGGTCGGCCTCCGTCCGACCGGCAAACGGAAGGGCCGCGGCCGCGCCGGCTTCGGGCGGTTCGGCGCCCGCCCGGCAGGTCCGCGGGAAAGAAGTATCCGAAACATCGGTCTCGGCCGTCGCCCGGTCGTAAAGCGCCGGTCCGGCTGCCCCTCTATCCGAAAAAGCCCGACCGACCGCCGAGCGGCCGGCTTTCTCCAGACTGCGGCGGTAGAGGTGCCGTAGCGGGGGCGTGTTGAAGCGCAGGATCATCGCGGGAAGAAGATTCAGCACCAGATTGACGCAGGCGATGGGAAGACCCACCGAAAGCTTCCCCGAAAAAGGAAGAAGCAGAATGAGAAAGCCGCCAAGCGCGCAGGCCGCATGAATGGCCACCCCGTAATTCGATTCGAGAAGAAAGCGCGCGAGATAGCGGCTGTCCCGTGGGGAAGCAAGATGGTTTTTGTGAAAGCCGGTCAGACCGCCCCATTCCGGTACCTTATCCTTCCAGCCGTTGATCCCGATGCGGCGGTAAAAACGGCGTTCCGCCCCGCTGACCGAAAAGAGGGGACTTTCCGGCGAAAAGAAGCGTTCCGGCAGGCGCCGAATGAGAAAGGCCAAAATGCCGTCGATGGCAAAGGCCGCCCCTGCCCCGAAGAGCGACGCGAAGAAAAGCGTCCCAAGCGCCGACAGCGCATGGCTTTCCCCCAAAAGAAAGTTTAAAAGCGTCACCAAAAGGACCGAGCTTCCGGCCGTAATCAGATAGAACATGGCTTGACCTCGGTTTCGGTGGTATAGGTCAGGGGCTCCCGGTAGGTCGCCTCGTAGGTTTCCTTCCAGAGACGGTAGTTTTCAAGGCACATGGCCTCGGTGTTTTCCCGCACGTTCTTTTCGACCGAAGGATGGATGGCAGGCAGGATATGCACCGTGTAGGCCTTGACGGCAAACCCGTCGGCCCCGACCGTATCGGTGTCCTCGGTGGTGATGAAGATGGGAACCACCGGAACGCCCGCCTTGGCCGCAAAGCGGAACGCGCCGAGCTTCAGCGGCCGGGGCTTGCGGTAATTCCACCACATGCCCTGCTCGGGATAAATGAGAATTTTTTCTCCCCGTTCGAGAAGGATACCGACTCCTTCGATCAGCTCCCGCAGCGTGGCCATCCGATTGGAAAGCGGAAGGGTGTTGCAGTGGCGGAAGAAAAAGCCGTAAAGCCCGCCGAAAGAGGTATAGTTGCCCTCCCGGATGATCTTGTAGAGATTTTTTCCGTCCAGATAGGGTTCAATGGCCTTGTAGACCGCGTAATTGTCGAAGGCGTTGAAATGGTTGGCGGTGAGAAGCGCGCCGCCCTTGGCCACCGCCAGATAGTTTTCGATCCCCCGTACCTCTTTGATGACCAATTCGCCGTCCCGGATTTTCTTTTCAAAATGCCGGCGGGCGGCCATATTGGCGATCCTTGTGAAAAGACGCGTTCGGAACTTACGGCCGATGAAATCGACCTCGCCGGGACGCAGAGGACGGGTGGGAGGATCGTTTTCCACATCCCGGTCAAAATACCCGAGCCGCTCGTACTCCTTGATCTTTTCGAGAACCTTGAGACGGTCCTGCGCCTTTTCCAGCGTGATCTTCTCCCGTCCGAGCCCCTCCTTTTCCGCCTGGGCGGTATCGGCAAGGGCGAGCTGTTCGAGCGCGACATACTGGCGGCGGTCGCGTTCCTTTTCCGCCTCCCCGTAGTTTTCCCTCTCACAGAGGAGCTCTTCATAATAGGGCGTCTTCGCGGCGTATTCCCAGAAGACCTCCTCCCAGCGGATGCCGCGGTAATGCCAGGGCTTCCAGTTGATCTTATAGTGAACCAGAGCGGGCTTTCCCTTCGCGTCGGGAAAGGCGGTCTTGTTCCAGTCGGTGGAAAGCATGGTCACGCGGCCGTAGCAAAGAACGTTCAGATAGTCCTGATCCTGCGTCACCCGGAAGGTACGGCGGCCGAGCAGCTCGACAAAAGCCGTCTCGATCATCACACGGCGGAGCCCCTCGAGATCCATGACAAGCACGCCGGCGCTGAAATATTCCCGGCGCGGAACGCCGAGCACCTTTTCCACATAGGTTCCGAAGAGGTCTACCTGCAGCATCACCTCTTCCGGCGCCGCCGCCAGAAGCGAATTTCCCATCTTCGTATTATAGAGCTCGGAAATATCCGCAAGCAGCGCGATGTCGCAGTCGAGATAAAGCCCGCGGCGGTATTCGGGGAAAAGGTCGGGAATAAAGAAACGGTAATAGGTAGCCTTGGTATAATAATCCCGCAGATGGAGCTTCCCCCCCAATTCGTCGAGCTTCTCACTGACTACCACGAAATCGACGGTGGTATTTTCGTTCTCCATGGCCTTCAGCCGCGCCTTGTGAAGCTCGCTCAGGCGGTCGATCAAAATATATACCTTATAAAAATAGGCGGGAGAAGCATTGTCGATCAGCGAACGGAGCGCCACGCCGAGATAAGGGGCGTAGCGGTCGTCCACCGCAAAGAAGACCGGTATGATCTCCCTTCCCATCTGCTTTTTGTTGTAGTTTAAAGAATTTGCTTTTTTCATCATACCAAATACCTCGCGTTTCAATGGGGATTTTATGCGGATTTTTCGGAATCAATCTCTCTTTCCGCTTATCTTTTTTTTCGATATTCTGTCCGACAGGCGGCGCAGCCTCTTTCAAATTGCCGCGTTCGGCCTGTTGTTCCCGGCTCCGCGTCCGCCTTCCTGTCTACTTCGCTTTTTTTCTCTCTCTCTCTGCTCTTACACGAAGCCCGCTCTTATACGAAGCCCGCATTCACACAATTGCTTTCCTGCATACAACGGCTCTGCCCGACTTAAATGAGCTTTCGGAGATCCGCCCTCGCCGCAACGCCGGTCACCGCTTGTCATGCT